>CAZENQ010000033.1:0-32710 GCA_964513655.1 uncultured Pirellulales bacterium
AATTTTCCTAAATTTTCACACTTTGAAACACTTTCAAACACTTATTCCAGCGCAACTTCACCCCTTTTTCTGAGTTTTTCCAAACTTTTCACACTTTGAAACACTTTCACACACCCCCAACCCCCATTTTTAGCCCAAAATCAAAGGTACGTATCCGCACTCAAAATCACCAGCTGCATTTTTACCATTGAAAACCTGAATACGTCGCCTATAATTTACTCCGGCCTCGTTACTCATAACCCGGCCAAAATACGTCAGTTGGTCGCCCTAAGTCCTTGCTATAAAATGTCTTGCGCCGAGACCTGAGAGAAGAAAATGACTGACGACAAATATAAGTTTTCCATCATTATTCCCGTCCTGAACGAGCAGGACCTAATCAACCCCCTCATACAAAACCTTAGACTGCAAGCACTTATGAACACCGCCGAAGTAATCGTCGTCGACGGCGACCCCAATGGCTCAACCATCAACCTAATCCACGACCGCAAAACGACTTGCGCGACCTCCGAACCCGGCCGAGACCGCCAAATGAACACCGGCGCCGCCATAGCACGCGGCGAAATCCTGATCTTCCTGCACGCCGATACAAAGCTGCCCCGGGACGCCCTCAAAAAAATCGCCGAAGTCCTTGAAAATAAACAACTTGTGGCAGGGGCCTTTGACCTCGCAATAGATTCCAATAGACTTATTCTAAAGTACATCGCTGCCCGCGCCCGCCTTCGTTCTCGCCTAAATAGAATCCCCTACGGCGACCAGGCAATCTTTATAAGAAGAGCGTATTTTGAGGAAATCGGGGGTTTTAAAGAGATGCCCCTGATGGAGGACATCGACCTGATGCGGCGTATAAAGAAAGACGGCAAAAGGATTTACATACTTAAGGACAGAGTTAGCACATCCGCCCGTAGATGGGAGAAACAAGGGGCAATTCGCACCACACTGAGAAATCAAGTGCTGGTAACTTTGTACTATTTGGGCGTCAGTCCCGAGAAACTGGCACGTTTCTACAGGCAGCATGGCAGTTAATCCGTGCGGGAGTAGCTGTGCGGACAATATTCGAAAAACTGATTTTTGGCAGACGTAATTAGCTATTTCACAACGTATAGGGTTTTCCCCTATGTGATAAACAGGCCCGACCCCGATGGATAGTTGCGAGCTTATAACCTATTATGGAGGCAAAGACGGCCGTTAAGAAGAAAAACGTAAGAGGCTGTATTTATACGTGTTTCTTGTCTCTCAGTATTCTGTAACGATAGCCTGATAAACCTGTTAAATACTTTAGGAGGCGTTGAAGAATGGAAACGGAAGCGGATATGTTAGACTCCAGGCAGCGATATGAGACCGTAAAAAAGTATTATGGGGAGACGCTGCAGAGCAGCTCGGATTTGAGAACGGATGCCTGCTGCACATCTGAGATGCTTTCGCCGCGCGTAACAGAGGTGCTGGCGTTAATCAACGATGAGATAAAGGACAAATATTACGGCTGCGGCTCACCGATACCGCTATGTATAGAGGGTATGGAAATTCTTGATGTTGGGTGCGGCACAGGGAGGGACTGTTACGTTATGTCAAAGCTGGCCGGGGAGAAAGGATTCGTCCGCGGCATAGATATGACGGAGAACCAGACAGCGGTTGCGAAAAAGTATATCGATGAGCAAACGGCTGTCTTCGGTTACAGCAGACCAAACGTAGAATTTATCCTGGATTATATTGAGAATTTACACAAACACTTTGAAGAAAAATCGGTGGATGTTGTAACATCCAACTGCGTTGTTAATCTCACTGATGACAAAGAAATTATCCTGCGGCAAATTCATGAGATTTTGAAATTCGGCGGAGAGATGTATTTTGCGGACATATATGCAGACAGGCGAGTTGCCAAAGAGATTTCGCAGGACCCTGTCCTTCGGGGGGAATGTCTCGGCGGGGCCCTTTATTACAGAGACTTTGAGCGAATCGCACGAAAAGTGGGTTTTTCAGACCCGAGAGTTGTCTCTAAAAGGTTTGTTAATATATGCAATGAAGAAATCAAACGCATGGTGGGAAACGTAAACTTTTATTCGATAACGTACCGCTTGTGGAAGCTCGAAGGTCTGGAAGAGGCCTGTGAAGACTATGGACACATTGCTACTTACAACGGGCAAATACCAGAGTCGCCCTTTAAGTTTGAGCTGGACAGCGGGCATGTGTTCTACAAAAACAAGCCCGAAAGGATATGCGGTAATACCGCCCTTATGTTGTCCAAGACCAGGTTTAAAAGGTACTTCGAGGTGGCAGGCAGCTTCGATGAGCATTTTGGGAAATTTGAGAGCTGTTCCAACGTCGAACGGAGTGGCAACACTGACCAGCGGGGCGCAGACTGCTGCTCATGAGGAAAAAATCCTAAACGCCGCTCGAGGGGCAGTGAAGGTTGACGGTTTAGGGAAATGGCTGCAGATTTTAAGAAAACGGTGGAAAGAATAAATCCGGGGCTACTGAGGCTGGACAGGCTCGAGACGCTGCAGGTCAATCTGGGTAATATGTGCAACCAAACGTGCAGGCATTGTCACATCCAAGGCGGGCCAGACGGTAAAAAGATAATGCCAAAAACGGTCATGGTAAAAATCATTGATTTTGTCCGAAGTCACCCGGGGCTCTGCGTTGATATGACCGGCGGCTGCCCGGAACTCAACCCCGACTTTAAGTTTTTCCTTAATAATGTTTATAAGTTAGCGTCCCGTCTTATGGTCCGAACGAACCTTACCGTGTTTTTCGAGCCGGGTCTGGATTGGGCTGCCGCGTGGTACAGCGAGCACGAGGTGGTTCTGATAGCTTCGCTGCCATGCTATACAGAGGAAAACGTCAACAAACAGCGGGGGGCCGGGGTATTTAGAAAAAGTATAGACGCATTGAGGATGCTAAATGAATTGGGTTACGGCGCAGACGGCCAACTGGAGCTGAATCTTGTTTATAATCCGGGAGGGGATTTTTTGCCGGGTGCTCAGGAACAACTCGAAGCTGAATACAAGAGAGAACTGCATGAAAAATACGGGATTCGGTTCAATAAGCTTTTCACCATTACAAATGCGCCGATTGGGCGATTCAAGCAGTATCTGCAGTCAAACGGGCGACTGGAACAGTATCAGGTGCTTTTAGCGGAGAATTTTAATCCGGATGCGGCTGAGAACGTTATGTGTCGCAATCTTGTCAGTGTTGATTACCGGGGCCTGGTATATAACTGCGACTTCAATCAGGTACTGGACCTGCCTATAATCGATTCGAGAGGCGGTGCCGTGACAATCGAGACATTAAGAGAGGTTCTTTCCGGAAGTCTTGAGATAATAACCGGCGAGCACTGTTTTTGCTGTACGGCAGGGGCAGGCTCAAGTTGTACGGGCGCAGTCGTGAAATAGATGCGGGCGGGCCCGGCGAGTAACTTAAAACGTTGAAAGGGGACATTGGCATGCGAAACAGCTGTTGGTTAATTGTCGGTATGGCCTTCTTGATAATATTCGGAGGCATCAACCAGATGGCGTTCGCAACTGACCAGAGCGAGAAGAGTTTTTCTTACGACAGCTACGCGGCTGTGCTTAAAAGTCATGTTGATGATGCGGGAATGGTAAACTACAGGGGATTACAGGCTGAGCGAGACAAGCTTGACGAGTTCTCTGCTATGATTGGAAGGTTAGAGCGGAAGGTGTATGAGAAGTGGGGCGAAAGGGATAAAATCGCCTTTTGGCTTAATGCGTACAACGCTTTCACACTGCAGGCGATAATCGACCACTATCCTATAAAACCGTCGTTTTTGAAGTTGCGCGTTTATCCTAAAAACAGCATTCGGCAAATTCCGGGTGTATGGGACAAGATAGTTTTTAACGTAATGGGGCAGGATTTGACCCTCGAACATATTGAGCATGAGATACTTCGTAAGGAATTCGATGAGCCAAGGATACACATGGCTATGGTCTGTGCGGCAATGGGCTGTCCACCGCTTCTCAACGAGCCTTACACGGGTGCCAATCTTGAGTTGCAGCTTGACGGCCGTACCCGCCGGTTTCTTGATAATCCCGCGAAATTCAGAATTGACCGTGACAAGGGCAGGTTATACCTGTCACCGATTCTGAAGTGGTTCGCAGAAGATTTCACCAGTAAGTACAGCCCCGCAAAGGAGATTGCAAAGCACGGCACAAAGGTTTCGGCCGTGTTGAATTTCATTTCAGGGCATCTTAAGGAGGCTGACAGGGATTATATTCTTGCCGGGAAGTTCAAAGTCAAATATCTCAAATATGACTGGTCGCTGAATGAACAAACCAAGGGTAAAAAAAAGGCAAATAAGGCGGACTAAGCATACGAGCAGACAGGAGGACAGGTGTATACTGCTTTTTGTAAGGTACCCGACACCAGGTGAGGTCAAAACACGCCTTTCCGATAAACTCGGCGACGCAGAGGCAGTCAGCATTTATAGAAATTTCATTGTCGATATATTGTCAACTTTGCAGAGGCTTGAGCTGCCCTTTAAAATATTTTTCCACCCTGATTCGGCCAGAGAGAAACTTTACGAATGGTTGGGCACGCGATATTCGTACGTGCCGCAATGTGGTCAGGATCTGGGCGAAAGGATGAAGAACGCGTTTTCTTATGCCTTTCGTAATAATATCAGGCAGGCTGTCATCATTGGTTCGGACAGTCCTGATTTGCCTGCGGATTTAGTAAATCGTAGCTTTGCCGCGCTCGAAACGTATGATGCGGTAATAGGCCCGGCCGGCGATGGTGGATACTATCTGATAGGGTTTTCACAAACTGGCTTTGTACCTGAAGCATTTAAGAACGTCGGTTGGGGCAGTGGCAGCGTATTCGAGCAGACCTGTAAAATACTGAAGGAGCATCAAAGGAAAGCGTATCTCCTGCCGGAATGGTACGATGTGGACACTTTGGAAGACCTGAAATCACTGCTCGTACGAAACAAAAACACAGCATTCAGACAATCCAAAACCTATGCGTATCTGACATCAGAGAAAATTGGGAGTGACTTACATGTTTGACTACGACATTGTGGTTATAGGGGCAGGTTCAGCGGGGCTGGTCGCATGCAAAGTAGCGAATGGCCTGGGTAAAAAAAGCGCGCTAATAGAAAAAAGAAAACTGGGCGGCGATTGTACCTGGTTCGGCTGTATCCCGAGCAAGACACTCATAAAGTCAGCCTATACCGCTCACCAGCTCACACGGCTGAGAGAATTCGGATTAGAGCCAAGCAATCCGATTGCGCTGAATACCAACAACGTTATGGCGCATGTCCGGGCAGTCGTTCAGGCTGATGCTGACGGCCATCCACCGGCCAGTTATGAGGCTGAAGGGATAAATGTGCTCTTTGGTGCACCACGGTTCCTCGATAGCCACCGGATTGAGCTGGGAGACAGGGTAATATCATCGAAGAAGTTCATTGTTTGTACCGGTTCCAGCCCGTTAATTCCTGCCGTTGATGGGCTTGATGAGATTGCATATTTGACTAATGAAACGATTTTTGACCTCAAAGCCCTGCCTGAATCGATGGTTGTTCTCGGGGCGGGGCCGATAGGCATAGAGCTTTCGGCAGCCCTGAATCGGCTCGGTGTGGAAATGACCGTTATCTTGAGGTCCGGCCAAATCCTCAAAAAAGAAGATAAAGAGTTGGCAGACAGACTTGCTGAGACGCTTCGGGCCGAAGGAGTCACGATACTGACCAACACTCGAACGAACAGCTTCACCCGGAATCAAAACAAAATTATCGCCAGTATCGATGACCAAAATGGGCAGCGAGAGATTGAGGCAGAGTCTCTGTTGGTTTCTGTCGGCAGAAGGCCGAACGTTGATGAGCTTCAATTGGACAAAGCCGGTGTTGAGTTTGGTGCAAAGGGTATCAGGGTCGATAAGCATCTCAGGACCACCGCCAAAAATATTTATGCCGCCGGCGACGTAGTCCCCCCTTATCTGTTTACTCATATTGCCGAATATGAGGCGATAATCGCCACCACCAACGCGTGTCTGCCCATAAAGCGAAAGACAAATTATAGAAATGTACTATGGTGCACATATACCGACCCTGAACTCGCCCGTGCAGGATTGACAGAACAGCAGGCAAGAGACCAATACGGCAACAAAGTCAGGGTCTATCGGTGGGAGCACAAAGACATCGACCGCGCAAAAACTGATTTGGCCCAGAACGGCCTGAGCAAATTTGTCTGTGATAAGAAGGGCAGACTGCTCGGTATACATATTCTGGGACACGGTGCCGCCGAGCTAATGCACGAGGCCCAGCTTGCAAAGTCAATAGGCCTTCCATTTAGCAAGATAGCATCTGTGATTCACGCCTATCCATCATATTCCGACGCGGTGCGTCAGCCGGCAAAGCGGTGCTATATAGACAACCTGCAAAATAATTTCTTCATAAAGCTGCTCAAAAAATTCGCTCCAAAAAAGAACAAGTAGAAGCAATAGAAATAACGGTTATGAATAAAAATCTTAAGCTTACAGTCCTTGGCGTGGTAGTCGTGGGGTTGATTGCGGCGGTAGTGCTGCTGCCGGTAAAGGACTGGCTGGTTAGAGCGTTGGAATGGACACAGGGATTAGGCGTTTGGGGGCCGGTTTTCGTGGCGGCGTTCTACATAGCCGCCTGTGTACTGTTCTTGCCCGGGTCGGTCTTGACACTTGGAGCGGGTTTTCTCTTCAAAGTAATCATCGGTACGATTACAGTTTCGATAGCCAGCACGCTCGGCGCATGTGCGGCTTTTCTGGTTGGACGTACCCTCGCCCGGGACTGGGTATCATCAAAAATCGCTGGCAGCGAAAAGTTTGCCACCATCGATGAAGCAGTCGGCCGACAGGGCTTCAAAATTGTCCTTTTGGTTCGTCTCAGCCCTATATTTCCATTCAACCTGCTCAACTATGCCTTTGGTCTTACGAAGGTCTCGTTTGCCAAATATGCATTGGCTTCATGGATTGGGATGTTGCCGGGTACGGTCATGTATGTTTATTTTGGCGCGGGGCTGCGTTCCTTAGCCGACATTGCGGCAGGGGGGGTAGAAACCGGTACCGCCGGTCAGGTGTTTTTCTGGTTCGGCATGGCGGCCACAGTTGCAGTTACCGTATTTGTCACCCGTATAGCACGCAGCGCCCTTAAACAGGCAGTTCCAAAAAATCCTGCCCAGACCGTCGAAAAACCGCCAGTGATTCCTTGAAGAGTTACTGCAGTATCATCTTTTATCTACCCGCGAACTGCCGGCAAGCATTTTATTGAGTTCTTCAATTGTAGTCACCGGCTGATTACACACGTAATTTTCACATAGGTATGCTGTTGCCTTGCCGTCGGTCGCGACCTGTCCTTTCAAAAACGGAACTACCTTTTCGATAGTTTCGCCCGCTTCGCCCGTGCCGTGGAACAGAACTACCGCATTGGGCAGGAATTTGCCCCGTACTAATTCAAGCATTTGCTTTGTGCCTGTTGCATTGGTCTCGCCGGCGATTACAATTTCCTGTGTAGGACCGAGCCAAAAGTTCAGCGCCATCAGCATTACAGATGAATAGCCGGGCGACTGCTCCAGCTGTTTTGAAAATGCTTTGAGTGTCTTTGTTGCCTGCTCTGTATACTGTTGATTCATAGTTATACGGCCCAGTCTCAACAAAGCTAACGCCGCGACCGAGTTACCGGAGGCAATTGCCCCGTCGGAGTCCGGCTTGGTACGGGCGATTAACTTCTCACCATCTTTGCCGGTAAGATAGAAACCTCCGTGTTCCTCATCGGCAAACAGTTCTATCATTTCGTCGGCCAGACCTTTCGCCTGTATAAGCCAGTCCGCATCGAAAGTGGCTTCGTACAAATCCACCAAACCCATTATCATAAACGCATAATCGTCGAGAAAGCCAGGCTCCACGACCCGGCCGTCGCGGTAGTATCGCATCAAACGACCGTTCTTGTGTAAGGTACTTAATATGAACTGTGCCGCCCGCTCAGCAGCCTTTGTATATTTTTGCTCCTGCAAAACCGCTCCGCCGTAAGCCAATGAAGAAATCATCAGCCCGTTCCATCCGCTGATGACCTTGTCATCTCTGTGTGGCCTGATTCTCTTCTGGCGATGGTTAAAAGTCTTCGAGCGGGCCTCGGCTAAGATATTCTCCATCGTGGTGCTGTCATTTTGAAACTTCTCTGCCAATTGCTCAACTGGGGTTGCGATATTCAGAATGGTTTTACCTTCTTCAAAATTACCTTGCTCAGTGACACCATAGTACACGCTAAATATCTTGGCCCGGTCCGTATCCAAAATAGATTCTATCTGCACTGGCTCCCACAGGTAGAATGTGCCTTCTTTTCCTTCACTGTCAGCGTCTTCGGCACTGTAAAATCCTCCTTTCGCATCGGTCATATCACGCAAAACATAACCAAAAATCTCCTCTGCAGTTCTGGCATATTCCTTGTTCTTGGTCGCCTGATAGGCCTGCAGATAAGCTTTACTAATTAGCGCCTGGTCATACAGCATCTTTTCAAAATGTGGGACAAGCCATTGACCATCAGTTGAGTAACGATGGAAGCCGCCTCCGATGTGGTCGTACATGCCGCCTCTGGCCATCGCATCGAGTGTCTTCTCGACCATTTGCAGTGCCTGCACAACGCCTGTACGCTGCCAGTAGTATAGTAGAAATGACAGGTTGGTCGGCTGTGGAAATTTCGGAGCTGTCCCGAAACCACCATACCTGGCGTCAAAGGTATTCCGCAAATAGTCAAAACCACCTTCGAGCATCTCTAGTGAAAGCTTCTCTTTTTCAGTCGGAAGGGCTGAACTTGCCAGAAAGTCGCCGAGTTTCCCGGCCGAATCGACCAACTCAGCACGCCTGTTCTTCCAGGCGTCGGCAATTGCTAAAAGCAGTCTCTCAAAGCCCGGACGACCAAACATGTCATTCGGAGGGAAATATGTCCCTCCGTAAAAAGGCTCACCATCAGGCGTCAGGAACACCGACAAGGGCCAGCCGCCGCTGCCCGTCATTAGCTGGACCGCTCTCATATATATCTTGTCAACATCCGGCCGTTGTTCCCTGTCGACCTTGATACTCACAAAATGCTCGTTCATTATTTTTGCGATTTGCTCATTCTCGAAACTTTCATGCTCCATAACGTGACACCAGTGACAGGTCGAGTAGCCGATTGAAAGAAAGATGGGTTTATCTTCTTTCTTGGCCCGCTCAAAGGCTTCATTGCCCCAGGGGTACCAGTCAACAGGGTTATGAGCGTGCTGGAGCAAATAGGGACTGCTTTCATTAATGAGTCGATTGCTACGTTTTTGTTGCACAGTCTTACTTTCCACGGTCTTGCCTCCTTTTATGGTCAGAACCGAACCAGCGATAAGCAAACCTCCTCCAACCAATACAGCAAGTCTCAGCCTTTTGCCCAAAACCATTGTCCGGTTTCCTTTAAAGCTGCCATCAATGCATTTCCTGCTAATTTAAATACGTAACAAACGACGGTTCTGGTCGAACTATTTTGCACCTCTCCCGTGTGGCGCTTATGGATTGAATCCTTCGAGATAACGGCCAGACGTCTTTTAAAGGCCGATCAGGGTTAGATTCGCTTTCTATAACAAAACACGCGGGTATAAGGTCTTGCCGAGACAACGGTCATTTTCCAAGTGCCTGTTTTAGGTCCATTGCGTGTTCCTGCTCTGTGGCCAGGATATTTCGCAGCTGTTGTGCCAGCGCGAATTCCTTTAGTTGTTCGGCCTGTTCTACCCTTATTTTGTACCTTTTTATGGCGTCCTCCTCGCCATCCAAATCCTGCTGAAGCATCTCGTCATTGTCCTTGGAAGTCCGGATTTTACCGACGTCGACACTCGGCGAACCTCCAAGGTAATCGATTTGCTCTGATAGGATCACGGCATGCTGAATTTCTTCGTTGGCGTGAATCTTGAGTTCCTTTATGATGTCCCCGTACGCCGCTCCTGTCATCACCGCCGCGTGGTTTATGTACTGTATCGCTGCAGAGTACTCCAATTCCAAATCCATGTTTAACAGACCCACAAGTTTTTCCAGAGTTATGTCCATCGTGTTTCTCCTTTAAAACGACGTTTTCACTTTCACCGAATCAACAAGTTTGAGATATTGCTTGCGATGCTACTATGCATACTCCGGCTGGTTCCCCTGTTTCCACTTTATATTGCAGCCGATGCTTGGCTTCTGCTCATCGGAAACCTGCTTTTCTTCAAGAACACTGTCAAGCGCAGCTCTGAGGTCGGCTCCGGTTACTGGTGTATCATTTCCCGGCCGGCTGTCGTCCATCTGGCCTCTGTAAACGAGTGTCCTTTCTTTATCGAACAGGAAGAAATCCGGTGTGCAGGCTGCGCGATATGCCTTGGCAGTCTCTTGGGTCTCGTCATAAAGATACGGGAATGTAAAACAGGCCTGTCTTGCCACATTTGCCATCGTCTCTGGCCTGTCCTCGGGAAAGCTTTCCACATCGTTTGAATTGATACCTACCACCGCCGCTCCTTTCCCCTGGTATTCCTTAATAAGCTCAACCAGACCGCTCAAGACGTGTTTCACGAAGGGACAATGGTTGCACATAAAAATCACCAACAACCCCGGTGCCTTTTCAAAATCTGTGAGCGACACCATGTTCCCCTCGGTGTCCGGCAGGCTAAAATCCGGCGCCGATGTCCCCAGGGCAAGCATCGTAGAAGCTGTCATATCCATAACTGCATACCTCCTTTTTGAAATTATTCACACTTATGATTCTAAGTAGTTGTTTGTCAAACACATTTCGGCAAAGTTGAATTCGACGTACTAAATATTAACCTCACGTTCAGTTGCTAGGCGGTCTTTAGGACAGTCCTCCCGGACTGCTCTATGGCCTCTATAGCAAGGACCCAATTAAGGTGCCAACCCATTTCGCAATAAGCGGCAGAATAAGAACCCCGTCAGGGGCCGGTTATCGATGGGGGCAGGCCGGCTCGGAAATCTTCTCAAGAATTTCCCAGGCCAAACGCTCGTCCCGGCTCTTGCAGGCAAAATCCGCAAGTGAGACAAAACCAATCGGCTCGTTGTCGCTGTTGAGAACAACAAGCCTGTGGATAGACTTTTCTTCCATCATCCCGGCAGCTTCATGAATGTCATCCTCCTCAAAGCAGTAAAAAACCTCAGGCGTCATAATTTCACGTACGCGGGTACTCGAAGAATCCTTGCCCTCGGCAGTTGCTCTAACAGCTATGTCACGGTCTGTAATCATACCAACCACTTCAGCACCTTCCCAGACCGGCAAAGCTCCCACCTCAAGCAATTTCATTTTCTGGGCCGCCTCAACCAAATTAGCATCCGAACTGATAGTCTCGGCATTACAGGTCATAATTTCTTGTACTTGCATGATACACCTCCTTTTCAAACTATTTTTGCCTTCGCCTAAGCAGTACTTAGGCTAATGGAAACACCAATACTTCTAAGCTGACTGATATACTTGCTGGCCTCCCACCCTGGGAGGTATTGCAAAATGTTCTCCGTGGTGGTTGTAAGCTGGCATCTCCAAATCGCTTGAATCAAGCCTCGGCCTCAAAGGTATAGTTAACGAAGGTTCATTTGCCTCGAAAAGGCTCTGGTAAGCCTGCCCAACTTTCGACCAGGTCATCGACCTTCCATACTCATATGCCCGCCTTCTCATACTATGAAAAAGCGAGTTGTTACTTAGAATTTCCACTATCGAGTGAGCTAACTGTTCAGAATCAGCGAATTGAACCAGTTTGCCCCGACCCTGTGCCAGCAGCTCCTGGGCGGCCCAATAAGGGGTCGAGACAACCGCCTTACCTGCGCCCACTGCAAAGGCCAGAGTGCCGCTGGTCAACTGTTCCCTGTTGAGGTACGGAGTGACATAGACGTCAGCAGCCCCGAGGAATTCGAAGAGTTCTTCGCCATCCACAAAGCGGTTGTGGAAAACAACGTTCCTCTGCAATCCCAACTCCATTACCATTCTTTGAAGTTTAAGTTTGTAAGATTGACCCTCGTGACGCAAAACCTCAGGGTGCGTTGCACCAAGAACTATGTATAAAACCTCTGGATGGGCCCTGACTATTGTCGGCAGGGCATTAAGCATAACTTCTATGCCCTTGTTTTTACTAAGCAGGCCGAAGGTAAGAATTGTTCTGTGTCTCTCTATCCCCAGCTTGCGTTTATTGTAAATGCTGTCGGCAAACGGCAAATCCGGGATGCCGTGCGGAATTAGTCTAATCTTGCCGGGCGGTATACCGTAAATATCCTGTAGCATTTTGACGCCGCGTCTGTTCATAACTATTACCTTCTCCGATGCCTCGCACAGCTCAATTAGGGAATTGAAATACTCCACAGGCGGTTCCTCCAGCACGGTGTGCAGTGTCGTTATCACTGGTTTGTTCAACCTTGTAAGTAGCAGATTCAGATATGAGCCGCCCTCACCACCAAACAATCCAAATTCGTGCTGGATGGATACTGCGTCAACACCACTGAAATTAATATAGTCGGCCGCAGAAACATAATCGTATTTGATGTCTTTGCGAATTCTGAGTTTCACCGGTTTATCGTACTTCAGTTTGGTCCCAGACTCCATGGCAATGACCACCGGCTCAAATTCCTGCCCGCCGGCTGTCTGCAAACTGTTGATTAAATCCCCTGTGAAAGTCGCTATCCCACATTTTCTGGGTTTATAGGAAGAAATAAACGCCACTTTTCTTGGAACTAATTTAACCATCTGTCGCACTCCTTTCGACATTGACAAAGACGGTAAATCCGAATACCTGACTCCTTAGCAGCGACTGACTGTAATGAACAGCGCCTATAATTTGTTCGGTTGCTTGCTGATTCAAGACATGTTTCTCCGGGCCTGCCCCAAGGAGATGTTCGACGCGGGACGCTTCATCTTGCATCGAAAGAATTAGGACAGGCAAAGTTGGACATTCTAATTTTATTCTTTCAGCAAGCTGTATGCCGCTTGGGCCCTCTAACGAAATGTCAACAACAGCAAGGTCAACTTGCTGCTTTTTAATGGCGCTCAGGGTCTCGTCGGCAGTCTCAACTTCGACGCAAACCGCAAGGTCTGATTCCCTGCTGATAAGCTCCGCAAGCTCGCGACGCACCGCCGGGTGACCGTCAACAACCAAAATTTTGGCCTTATTCCCTGTGGACTCAAACGCCTGTGCTTCAGGATTCACAGCCGTCCTGACTTTTGAATTTGAGTCCTTCATGATTTATATTCGCGTGTTCGGCAATCAGCCGTCTTATAGCCTGCATCTCCCGGTAGCTTTTTCGCCCTCGTCTTGCTGCGGTACTGTTGCCCGCTAAGTACTAGGCGTATTGCAGTTATAACTGTTTCGGCTGCCTCCTGCTTTGTAACATATCCTCTGGCACCTGCTTGGAAGGCACTATCGGCGTAGCGCGCCTCATCATGCATCGTAAGTATCAGGACGGGTAGATGAGGACGCTGTTCCTTTATCTTTTCTGTCAGCTTAATACCATTTGTACCTGTCAGCGATATGTCAACAACGGCCAGGTCAACCTGCTGTTCCGTAACAGCCTCCAGGGCCTGTTCGGCATTCTCTGCCTCAGCGCAAACCACGAGGTCGGACTCCTGGTTGATAAGTTGTATTAGTCCGCGACGCACAATAGAATGGTCATCAACAATCAAAATTCTGGTTTTGCTTTCACGACTGTCGTGTGGTTCTTTTTCTTCATTCATAACTTCACTTCTCCAGGAATTTGGACACCGGTAGCACCAGGACAGGTATATGTGGGCATCTCGATTTTATTTCTTCGGTGAGCTGGACGCCCCCCGTGCCCTCCAGAGACACATCGGCGATAACCAAATCGACCTGCTGTTTACTGATAGTATCTAGGGCTTGTTCGGTGCTCTCCGCTTCAGCAGCAACCATAAAGCCGGGTTCATCGTTTATGAGCCGTGTTAATCCCTCACGCACAGCGGGATGCTCATCAACAACCAGAATCCGGGTTTTTTTCGTCTTCTTGTCGTGTTCCTCTCTGCCCATGATTTCGCTCCCTGAAATTCCTTCGGAAGATTCAAAAACTGTTTGAACTGCTCCACTATCCTGCAACTTTCTCCTCTTGGACCTCCCTCGCCTAACCACACGATTTCGTGTTCCTTCATCTTGCATTATCCTGGTATCACCCATCAACAAATATTCACTCCGGTCGGTTTATGTTACGAATTCTTGTCAGGAATCAGACGTGCAATACAACGGTAGTGTTACTTCGCAGCGACTTCCTGCCTGTGAATAGCTTCGTAGATTTCCCTGCGGTGGACCGGCACGTACCTTGGTGCGGATATCCCTAATCGAACTTTATCACCGCGAATCTCGGCAATAACTATCTCGATATCTTCACCAATCATAATTGACTCATTCTTTCGCCTGCTTAAAACCAACATGTTCAAATTCCTTTTTAAGTCATTGCCTAATGGTGCTCACAAAACTGCTGCGAGCAAAACTTTCCACTACCCAACTAACTAATATATATATCAAGCGCAGCTTTAAATTACCGCGTCTGTTTTCCGCCGGGTTTGCCAGTCCTGCCGATTTTATTCGCATGTCTGACAAACCCGGCTTAGCGGAGGAGGGAGAGATGTGCTCTTTTCTGTCTGTTCTGCATCTTCCGGGTGTTACGAGTTTTCTACTGCAAGTTCTCATTTTTTACTTCAATCGCAGCCTTTAATTACTGCGTTTGTTTTCAGCCGGGTCCATCAGCAGCAAGTTTCTTGTCGCTGGCAAACCCAGCTTAGCAGAGGGGGGTGGTGCATTGTTATCTTCTTCTCTACATCTTACAATGATTCCAAGTTTGCTTTTGCTTGTTGTTATTTTTAATCCTTTTACTTAGTAGCCCGATAATAGCGAAATGTGCAACTGATGTAAATCGGGGCTCAATCTGTTTTTTTCATCAGTTAAACTACTTGCGTTTGCATCGGGGAATCCCCTATACGGAGGCTCTCGGAAGGCCCGCAGGCTTGTAATAAAATCTACGGATATTTGGTAGGATTTGAATAAGTTAACGGCTTAGTGGGTTTCCAATTACAGTGAAACTATGCCTTCTCCTGGCTGTTCACCCATCGAATAGCGTACTGCAGCAGCTCGGCGGCATTTTCGAGATTTAACTTCTCTTTCATATGTGCGCGATAAGTCTCAATTGTCTTTATGCTCAGATGCAGCTTCTCTGCTATCTGGCGGGTACCCCGGCCCTGCCCAATCAAAAGAAACACCTCCAACTCGCGGTCGCTTAACCGGTCAATCGGAGAGGTGCCTATCGCAGGCCCGCTTCCGACCAGTTTGCGCACCATTTTCGCTGACATCCTGTCGCTGACATATAGTTCGCCGCTTAGGACTTTACGAATTGCTGTAATCACCTTCTCTGCGGCTTCGGCTTTCATAATATACCCCTTGGCGCCGGCTCGAAGAGCCCGCTCGGCATACAAAGATTCATCGTGCATGGAAAGGGCCAGAACAGGCAAATTGGGATACTGTGTCCTGACATCTTTTATCAGTTCTATCCCGCTTGTCTCTTTAAGAGAAATGTCCACAACGGCAATATCCGGTTTTAGTGTTTTGATAACCTCCATCGCCTCATATGCATCTTCTGCTTGGCCGCAAACTACAAGGTCGTCCTCCTGATTGATAAGTTCGCTGAGGCCTTTCCGTATAATAGGGTGGTCATCGACAATAATAATTTTTGTTCTTTCGTCTTTGGGCCTGCTCTGATTCCTTTTGGCGCCCATAATCTCTTCTCCATATTACCATGAGGTTTTCTTATTCGGAAACTCACAAGTCACAATTGTCCCGCCCTCAACTGCCTTTCTAATATCAAGCGAACCCCCTATCATTTCGGCGCGGTGGTCCATAATCTGTAAGCCCATACCTTTGCTCTTGACCTGCATCCCCGGAAAGTCCAGCCCGTCACTTTTCACCATCAGGACAGACTTATCGCTGTCACAGGTCAAATCTATCCCAATGTTCTTTGCCCGCCCGTGCTTGATGGCATTGTTGACGGCCTCTTGGGCTATCCGGTAAAGATGTACCGCGACTACGGCGTCATCTATCAAAATGGGCCCATTTGTCTTGAAGGTGCACCGGATGGCAAACAGCTTCTCTGTTGTTACCGCCAGTTCATTTAGTACCGACGTCAGGCTCTCTGCATCCAAATCGATAGGGTGAAGCCCCTTCGCAAGGCCGCGCGTCTGGTCCATCGCCTGATTGACAAGACTCGCTATCTCGGCGGCGTCTGCTGCTTCCTGTGGTGACTTCTCGGCCAGCTTCTGCGCCAGCACTTTCGTCATAAACGCAATACCAGTAAACTGCTGCCCGATGCTGTCGTGCAGCTCCTGTCCAATCCGTCTTTGTTCTCTCTCGCCGATGTCTAAAATCTCCCTTTCCAGACGTTTGCGCCCCTCGATTTCTTGTAGCAATTGCTTATTAGCGTCGGTCAATTCCACCGTGCGTTTCTCGACCAGTTCTTCCAAATGTTGCCGGTATTTGCTCAGGTCTTCTTCTGCCTGTTTGCGCTCCGTGATATCGACGCCGTAGATGTTGACATATCCCGCATCAACTACAGGCGCAACTGTTAGAGAAAAGACTTTATCTCCACAGTTGACCTCAAGCTCCTCGCTCGAGCCTGAGTTAAGAATGCGCAGAACATACTGCTGCCAATGTTCGGAGACACGGCCTCCGATTTTGCAGTCCCAGTCCTTCAACACTTCGTCGCCGGCGGAATTAGCATACAGCATGATGCCGTCCTTGGCAATCCGCATGACCGGATAAGGATTCTCCGAAGGGAATTTCGCCAGGTTTTCTACCTGCTCCTCCGCCTGTTTGCGGTCCGTTACGTCACGAAGAATCGCCGTAAAGAAAATCTCTTCGCCCGTCTTCCAGCTCGCAAGGGAAAGCTCGAGCGGGAATTCACTGCCGTTCTTCCTTAAACCGGCCAGCTCAACCGTTCTTCCGACAATCTTGGATTCCCCTGTTGTAAGTATTTGTTCCATTCCCTTTCTATGGGCTTCGTGGAATCTCTTGGGCATTATTAGGGTCACCGGCTTGCCAATTACTTCATCAGCAACGTAACCAAAGATAATCTTTGCCTCTTCGTTCCAAAAAACTATATTACCGGAACTGTCAATCGAGACAATCGCGTCATTGGCGGTTTCTACCACGCTGCGGAAACGTTCTTCGCTGTTCTCCAGCGACTCCAATGTCCGGCTGTTGTGCAAAGCAACTGAAGCAAGTTCGCCGAATGCCGTCGCCATTCGGGCATTGTCTTCAGTAAAACCATCCGGCTTATTTGCAAGGCCCAGCAGCCCAACCACTTCACCTTCGATTATCAGTGGTGCAAATAAAACATTGTCGAGGCTTGCATGCCCTTCAGGCATAAACTTGACCCACTCACTGTTGGAAAAATCATTATGATACACGGCCTTGCCCGTCCGGTATGCCTCTTCACGCAGGCCCCGAATCGGCATGGGAAGCTCCGGGTCAACCGTGCACGAACGACCCCCTGAATCCAAAAACAGAACCTCATTTTCTGTCCCGTCTTTACTCAGCAGGGCAACATATCCGGCAGTAGCACCGGTTATATTCTTGCAGATATCGAAGATGGATTTTGCCGCATCCTGGAACTCTCGATTTTCCAGAACAGCCCGAGCGCCCTCCAGCAGCGATTCAGTCTCCGCACTATGGCGCTGTGATTCTTTGAGAGCACTGTGTATCGATTGCTCCGCCTCTTTGCGCTCACTGATATCTTCAGCAACTCCGGCGATGCGGTAGACTTTTCCTGCCTCATCATATACCTTGAAACCGTGGTCGTTTATCCACCGAACCGACCCATCCGGCCGCACTATCCGGTATTCGTCTTCGAAAGGCTCGCCCTCTCTCTCTTTCGCGAAGCTTCGCTCAATACGCCTGCGGTCCTCAGGGTAGACGGCCTTTATCCAGTCTTTAGGGTTTTTGTACAGACTTTCAACCGCTCGCCCCATAATCGTCTCATACGCGCCGCTCACATACACGAATTTGTTGGTATCTAAGTCATACAGCCAGAAGACCTCCCGAATATTCTCCGCCACCTGCCTGAACCGCTCCTCACTCTCACGCAGCACCGCCATAGTCTCCTTGTGCGCGGCGCTTTCAATTACTTGCCACGTGCCCTGCAGTTTAATAAGTGCGAATTCGTGGTTGCTCACCACGTCTATAATTTCTGAAGCGCTGCACTTTTCAAGGCAGTAAGTGCAAACAGCTAACATCCGATGTTCGCCAATAACACTGTTCACGGCTGCTTCATAATTAGTAAAGTCCCTCCAGTCCCGCTTCTCCAGCCAAAACGTGTTCCCCGTAAGCCGAAGCCCATCAAATCCCTTCCCGAGCGCCTGCCTTTCCTTCTCCACCCAGCCTTCTAGTACCTCATCAGCGTCAAAACGCCCCCCCTTTGTATACCACTCGGCATAGTCAAGTATCTCTATCTGCCCCTTCTTGATATAATCATCTAAGCCCTTTACCTTCCTCTTCAGCGCGCCCTTCGCATCTTCAACGTTTAATGGCTCGGACGTGACCCACATGCAGAACTCATTGTCCTCCAGTCCCGCCTTGAAATAAGGTACCAGTATGTCGAGCAGGTCCTCTTTTGTCTCGTAGAACTGGCAGAAGTGTGTCCCCCAGGGAACATCACCTACTATTTTGATTGCTGTTTTTCTCAGTTCTTCTCCCATCTTAGCCATTTCTAATGCTTGAATTTTTTTGAAGCGGATTCTGTAAGCGTACACCCTACATCAACTATACTGTCAAATAATTGGCTGCGTCAGGCAGGATAATCATGAGCGCAAAATCGACAACACGTACATGCCACCGCAGCACAAAACTGCTTACCAGCAACATGGAAAAGGTAATAATTGCAGTGAAGGTTATATTTCCGAGCATAACAAATCACCTTTCCTACGGATACGCTGAGCTCCGGCAGCATTTCCCCATCCTTGAGGTATAACTACTATATGATAACCTCCCGCCCGAAATAATCAAGAAAATTTCCTTCTTCTCCCGGAATTCTAACCTGCCCCACAGACCCTAAAACCAGTATCTTCATCGTCTTATCTTATAGCCGGTATAAGAAAAATCGGGCCTGCCACCGGCTGACTCCGCCCGCAAGACTGATTACGGCCAGAAGTCTTGGGCCATCCAGTTGTCCGCTAATATCCCATAGTCATGGAAGTTGACAAACCTGCTGCCCTCCGGCTCAGGGTCCGTCAGATTAGCAGGTGACATCGGCGGGTAGTAAACCGATGCCCCGCAGCCGGAATCAAGCGCGACCAAACCGGAACCATCGTCAAACTTGTAGTGATACGCCGGACAATTCGGGTCAGGTTCATTACCGTCGACGCCCTCGGTAGCAAGGTACGTTATCTCGTTTACATCCAAGGCGTAGGTGTAGATGCGGACATCATCTATAGCCCCTCTGAAAAAGCTGCTGTCCTCGTCACCACGACCAATGAAAAAATTCTCGTCGAATTGCTCCAACGGCCCCAGTGTTCTCGAATCCCGTTCCGAATCCAGTGTCCCCCCGTCAGGTTTCATATACAGGGTGCATCCAGTGGCCTCTGCTACCATGGCGACGAAAGTCCAGGTACCACCAGGGACATCAAATCCACCCGCGGTGCTCCCGCTCTGGTTCCAAGACCAGCATAGATAAACCGCCCCGCCCAACGAGTAAACACCTAAACCGGTATATTTACCATCTTCTATGCTGTAGACTATGCCTGCATATGTGAATGCCGTTAAATGCCCTCTCTTTACCCATGCTGTAATTGACATAGATGTCAGGCCAGCAAGACACGGGTCATTGACGTCGACTTTAATATTCGGGTCAAACCCCAGCGCACCATCTATCTGCCCGCTGGTCCAGTTTGGCTCGCCACCCGCCATCGTCAATACACCGTCCCGATGGGAAATGACAACGCACCCATCGGCGATCAGCCAGTCCGCTGCCATTACGTCGAGGTCGTCATACAGAACATTGCAGTCACCTGTGAAATCCCCCACAAGCTCGGAGGCCTCAGGCCTGCATCTGGTCGGATAGAGTCTGATATCCTCGATGTATACGGTACCTGAGCCGCCGGGGTTTTTGCCTTGTCCTCCCTGTGATCCACCAAAGCCAATGTGAAGCTTGTCGATATTGGTCAAACTTACGCCGCATGCATCGAAGGTTGCCAAGTCAATATTCCACTCATGCCACGCTTCGACTTGAACGTCGTTCGGGTCGCCGTCATATATCGCAACTCCGACATTGCTGCTTGCATCTTCAAGTTCGAACCACATCTTGTCGTTAACAGTGGCACTATTGCCCGGTTGGCCATAGAAGTACAGAACGAGAGCTTTAACACCGTCGGCAGTCCAGTCAGGGCCGATTGCCAAATCAGCTATGTCAGCATCGATTATAGAACCGAGATTCTTTTTGTTAGCATTGTCGTAGTCAAACCCTAACGAGTTACCATCGCGCGTGAAATTCGGGTCCGTTTCTAAAAAGATTATCGATCCGATGTCAATGTCCCAATAATCATCCCACACGGCCCACAGCTCGCTGTCGTTCGCGTACGAGTCAAAATCGTCCACGACAATATACGAACCGGCCGCTTCACCAGCCAACCCCAGCAGCAAAACAGCGCAGATTAAAAGAACGCTGTCCTTAGACATCATATTTCATCCTCAATCGCATCTGTTCTCTTGCAGGAAAACCGCGTTACCTGTGAGAAGAAAGCTAAAAAAGTACGGCCTGGCGCATTCTCCTCACTCCTGCCATTATATATCCACTCAACCATATCTTAGCCGATACAGGGTAAATTTCAAGGAAAATTATCCGACTTTTTCGAATTCTAATTGCCCTGTCGCTTGAAACCGTGCATCCCCCCAATCCCACCACTCTAATACCCCCGGTGAATAGCTGCTTTTAGCTCATCTGCAATGCTTTCTTAGCCATTTTTCATCAGGTGGGGCATAAAAACGGAATTTCTCAAGAATTCCCTGCTCTTCATTATAGAATAGTGCCCGCTGAGCCCCTAACTGATTAGCAATAGGGCTGTCAATCAGGTTGCTGGAATCCGAAGCGCTCATTTGAAACAGTACGCGATTATTAAATTCACGCAATGTCTGACGGTCCACTACCCTTTCGACTGTATTAAAAGTATCAGCTGCGATAATGGTATGGATTCCGATCGATGGTCCTTCACGAAGAATATTAGCTAACTGCCTGTCGATACTTGCGCCCTCTTCGCCCGGCCGATAGCTCCAGTCATCTTCTTTTCTATGTAGCATACGAAAGCGTTGTAAACCGGAAATAAACAAAAATTGTGTTTGGCTGCTGTCATAACTGTTGCTCTCTAAGCGGCGACTTATCTCAAGGCCTAATTCACCTATGACATCCGTAATTTGACTTACATGAGCGAACTGGCATTTGTGCCCCAGCGCTGAGTCAATCCTTTTTAATTTTCCACCAATCACAGAGTCTGCCGCACTGCCCTCCAGAATGATAAATTTACTTACTTCCGGAGAAAGCTGAACTAATAGACTTAATAAAGCCGAACTTAAAACGCCCGCCATGGCAAAATCCTGCTGCCCGATAATCAGAAGATTTGCGCCGTTTTGCCGACTCCACGAAACTGATGTAGGGTCTTTTATGCTGACAGCTTCTCCCAGCCACGCGCATGGAGGCTGCTTCGCGGGATTCTTGTTGCCAAATGGATTGGCCATAAGTTTGGCCAAAATGGAATTATTCGATATATCTGCCGGAATATTTCCTTCAAATATTATCATAGGTTCGTGTGACAACACTAACTGTTTGGAAGACTTGTCGATATTTAAAAGGTGTTCGTCTTGTGTTGTTTGGGCCAGCCAGGCAACCTGGAAAGGATTATTGCCTACAACCATTCCCCCGGCATCGTTATATATTGCCTCGCCCGGACGCGATAAAAGCCTTGCCACAACATTATCTTCGTTGAGAATAATTTGGGCGTCCATCTCAGAACATTGCAGCGCTATTCGTACGGCCATTTGCCCCATTATGCTCCGTGATATCCCCGATGTCCCTGCCAGGCTTTGTGAGCCGAGTATTATATGAATACCAAAGGCTCGTCCCTGCCGAACCAGTTTTTCAAGAAGCATCGTGGATTCCTGTGCAAGTTTATCGTCCTCTGTGAACAAAATATGAAATTCATCAATAATTAAAATAGTTCGGGGCATCTTCTCGCCGGCACTCTGCCGGTACGATGAGATATCCTGCACTCTCGCCTCACGGAACTTGTCACCGCGAACGGTCATTTCCGCGTCAAGTCTCTGCAAAATGCTCAAACCAAATTCGCGGTCACTTTCAATCGCTACCGCGCGGGCGTGAGCAAGTTTATGAACGGCATAAGTTTTAAATTCAACCCCCTCCTTGAAATCGATTAGATAAAGCTCAATTTCATCAGGCGAATACCATAAAGCCAGGTTGGTAATGATGACATGGAACAGCGTCGATTTACCCGAACCGGTTTTGCCTGCAATCAGCATATGCTGATTAACGCCTTTTCCCAGTTGTAGATATTGCAGTCGTTTCGCGCCTGCCCGTCCGATTGATACCTTAATACCAAACGTGCTGTCCTCGCTCCATTGCTCATTATCAGCCGGGGCAATCGTGCCAAATGGAACCTCGACTCTCGCCGAGTCTATACTCGCTATACCCACCTTGCACACTAAATCGGTCAACAGCTCCTCCGAAGGTGGCCCATCATCTGCCAATGGAAACTTCTTTAATATCTCGTTCTGCCATATAAAATGACCTTTCCTGTGGACTAAGTGAACTCCGTTCAATGCCAGCTCTTGTGCCGAAATTCCTTCAGGCAGTTTCTGGCCTTCATCACAAACAATAAGTGTATAGACCCCGCATCTGGGCCCGCTGTTGATAATGCTGCTCAAGCGCCGTATCGACTCGTCACTAAAATTTGTTGGAAAGTCCGCGATTACCAAAAACCTGTACGGCTCAGCAAGTTCACCCGCCTGTTCGTTATATGCCTCTATAGTCTCAAACTCATTGCGCAGATATTTTTGGATAACATTTTCCATATGAGTTGTAAGTTCGGTAAGGCACCGCTGTATATGCTCGCTGTCAGTCCATATTCGTCCCCCGACAAGCGCTTTGCGATAATCCACGGCGTGCATGAAACCAACAAAACTCTTCCCCAGACCGATTGGGTCAAAAATGTTAAAATGAACCTGTCCGGCTGGCACACAAGTGAATAGCCGCGCCATCACCGCCTTGACAAGGTTGATTGCGGAATCTCTCGCCTTGTGCGGAGTTTGTATTAACAACGAACATCGATTTGGAAAAGCTAATACCGCCGGCACTCTAACAGTCTCAAGCTCTTTAAAACCGGTCTCCATTAATTCTCTTACTGGCTCTGCGATTTGCGTCAAATCAAGCTCGATTTTCCCAAACCGTATCAACCGTCTGTGTACCTTGTCTGGGCCCCACTGTGACCACGTGGGATTTTGCCAGTCATAAGATAATGACCGCTCAAGCTTTTCCGTTTCAGCGAGAAGCGCCTTGATGGTATTTAGTCTGTCAAGCCAGTACTCTTTAAGCCGCTGATTGACAAAGTTATGTTCACTTTCTATTTGCTTTTTTCTTTGGGCGAAGTTCTTCTCAATCTCAGATAACTTCTTATCATACTCCGCTTTGTATGCTTTTTGCCTCTCATCTTTCTCGTGTTCAATTTGAGTAAGTCCTTTACTTAAGCGGTCCTTCAGCTCGCCGTATCCCCGGTTGTATTGTTCATTTGCCTTGTTAATTAAGGCCTTGTTTCTTCGTTCTGATGTCGCTTTCAGCTTTGCGTATTTTTCCGTAGCGGCTGCCTTTTCTTTCTTGTGTTGTTCCTTTGCCTGTAAAATATCACGTTCCATCTGTTCCACAGAATCTTGAAGGTGCCTGTCCAGCACTGTATTAGTTGTCGCGATGGCATCGCTGATAATCTGAAAGTTGTGCATTATCGCCGATAACGCCTTCTTGCGCAGAAACCTTCCTAAAAGTATTAAAAGTGTAATTAAGACGAATAACCCGCCGCCTAATATCAGGGCAAAATCCGAATCCTCCCAGGACATGCTCTTGCTTATCAGCCAGACACCAATAGCAAATATTATACAAATTAAGATACCAATGACATAGCAGCTCGCATTAAGAAATATTTTTGGTAAAAATAGCCTGGACAATGCGAGTAAACGAAGTTCGACTTCTTGCTTCTGCTGCTGAAAAAATTCCATCGGCTCCTGCTTCGTTTCGATTTCTGTCTCGGTGCCACCGCCGCCCTTCTCATCAATCGAAATCTTGTAATAAGCAAGAATTTGTTCTGTACTTCTCTGTAATTCGTCAAGCACTGATTTTGCCGAGGAAACGGACTCTTTAATTTCCGCCGTATTCTTTTGACATCTTTTCAAGCTTCCCTCTTCTACCACCCCTGCGATCATTATTTCATATTCATAATTCTCCTTAAAATGAGCCAGTTCACGCTTTGTATTGTCCGCGGCCTCTTCCTTCTCATGCTTCGTTCGTGTTATAAGGCTTTGTTTTTGCGCGTCATACTCTTTCTGTATTTTTTCAACTTCTGCTTGCGCCTTTGGCTCAAGCTGATTAATTGCAGACTTATAATTGTTATCAAGTTCCTCTTTTGACTTTTGGTATGAACTCTCAACCCTTTTTTTCCTTGTGTGGTAATCAGATTTAATCTCCTCGACTATCGGCGCAACGCACCCGGACGAAAGTTTAATTGCATCACGCAATGCGGCCTCCTCCAAATCAGGATAATCATAGTCGCCCCGTGATGGTTCCTGCTTGAGATAGTTTTCTAACAAATCCATTGGCCTCGTCGATATTCCGTCAAAAGCGTCCCAAAGAATAATGTTTATATCAAAAAAAACAACCCACTAATTTAACCTGCAGAATGCGCAGTAAAAGCCGGGTAGTTTAATCCTTAAGTTCAGAGCGGATGCGATTAAGTATGGGACCTATGTTGTCTAAGGCGGTTTCTGCCTTTTTGATTTCGGTGGATAGTCGCATCACGAATTCCTCTTCGAATTCTCTGCTTTTCGCGTCCTTCCAGACCGCTTTGGTTTCTCCCCAGATGATATTCATATCCTGGGTAGACCGCTTTATTCTCGCACAACTCTCATAGACGCCCATATGCTATCTCGCTGGGATATCTTTCATCTGAACATGTTAATTTCTACACTGATTCACTTGGTGGTGTATGACCAACCAGCTTATTATCAGCATCAAAGACAGCTTCCACTATGTTATTTTTTAGAACAACTAACCAACCCTTCGGCAGTGACAGAATCTCTTCCAGAGCGGGACAGCTCTTCAAAAAGTCGGAGATTTTGCAAACTGCATACTTGGCGGTCGCCTCCGCCTTGACAGGACTCGCATACCATTTAATCTCCATATCTCCCGCGGCCGCCAAATTTTCAAGATAAATAAAATCACATTTTTCAATCGACCGGTCAAATGCCAGTCTGTCATCCTCGCAAAAAATTGATGTATCCTTCTTGTTCTCTTTGGCTATTTCCAGTATCTCATCGCTCACTGTTAAATGCTTAAATTGATTAAGCAATAGTTTTTCAGTCGCAGCCTCTAATGTCAAATCCTTCACCGGATGTCTCTGGCGTAACTCTCTACAGAGTTGCTCCATATCGGTTGATGCCGACTGAATATCATCTGCCGTTCTGGCGAAAGCCGATATTTCATCGCCGGCATTTACCTTCACAGATGCATCCGCCCCGGCCGGTAAAGGAGCCGACAAACTCACGTACGATTCCAGCGCACAAATCATCTCATCGATTTGCGCCCTTCTGTTTGGCAGCTCTATTTGAATCAAATTTGACAGCCCCTGCAGTGACCCCTGGCAGCTATAGCTCTCTTTTTCCAGCTTCGGTATCCACTTGTGAACCTTGTTAAATTTATCTTCCGCCTCGTCAAAACGCCTTTGCGCAGCAGCAACGGCCTTCTTTTCATCCGCAAAATAATGACCCGGCGACTTCTCGAAATACTGTTTTCGTTTCAGCTCAAGTTTCGCCCTCACAAGTTGCTCCTGTTGTATGCGTACCTCTTTTTTCCAGTAAGCACGCCGGTCGTTTTTAAGCCAGTCAAGTGTCCGCCGAATATCAAAATCCGCCTCGTCAAGAGCAACGGAAATTTTCTTGCCGAAATTACAAAGAAATGTTCGCAGCTCTTTTAATGCATCGATAGATTCAATTCGTGCACGCGGGCTCATCGCAATACCTAATGCTTGCCAAGATAATCTTCAATGTGTCGGGCTTTTTGAGTTAAAAAAGGAATGTAATCCTTCGACAATTCCAAAAAACGGCTCAGCGTCTTTATTGACATATCAAACTCTTCTCTGAATTTCCGCTGTTCCTGGTCGTCCCACGTCTGCTCGAGTTGATGTAGTTTCGTACGCACTCTGCCAACCAGAGTCTCAATTTCGGTAATGAAATGATTCAGCTCTTTTGCGAATCTTCTCAGTTCTTCAGGGTCAACATGGGCTTTTGCCATAATTTCTTGCACCGCCTAAAACTGTTACCAATATCTTTACCATAACCCGCCGTTTCCCATTTCCACCTGCCCACGCACTCTGCCGGGCCTCATTCCTGATACAATATCAAATCTGTCTCAACAATTCAAGCTTCCTCGAGCCTCTATCCGCTCCCTCCCTCTTATTTAAGTCCACTCCAACCCCATTTTGTTACACTTTTTCCCAAAACTCAAAACTAATCGAACCCCTAATCCCCAACACCTAATATGCCCCCCTTGCCCCGTACCCCTGTGGTACGGGGTCCCCACAGGACGCAGGACGAATAAACCCGAATATCACCTGCCCCCTACGCTCAACCCCAAAAACACTTGCACTTTTAAGATGGTCTTTCTATAATAGCCCCATCTGGAGGCTTGGCGGTCTTGATTTGTGGCGTATATGGCCTTATGATTTATCCGCGTTGCCCTCCAGGCCAAAATGTTATTTAATTATATTCGAGGTATTAAAATGCCGCCTAAAAGCAGAAAACCCATTATGATTGTAATTATTGTCCTCTGCCTGGCCTTGGCCGTGGCCATAATGTACAAGAAGGAGGCCGACTATAAAGAGCAGACTTCCGGCCCCTCCGGCATCGAGACCATCGACCCCAACAACATGATTTGGGTCAAGTGCACTAATACCGACTGCCAGGCCGAATATCAGATGGGTATGAAAGATTACTTTCTGTATTTAAATGACCACTTACCCTCACCCGGTGAGTTCGCCGCCATGTTGCAGGACCCCAACAAAAACCCCACTCCCGCCTTGCCCTGTACGAAATGCCAGGCCGAATCAATTTATCGAGCTGAAAAATGCGAAAAATGCGGCATCGTTTTCCTCAGGGGTTCCTTCAAACACGATTTCGCAGACAGATGCACCGCCTGCAGTTACAGCAAAACTGAAGACCGAAGAAAAAAAGCACGAGACGAAAAACAACAAACAGAACAATAATCTCCCTGCCTGACCGAGCTTTACCCCGCTCGTCCTCGATTGCTGCTCACGCGAGTTCTCCTGTCGGGGATCCATGACTTTAACCTATCTAACTGCGGCTTTACCCCGTGAGATAACGTCGTGTGTCTATCTAACTGGGGCTTCTCATTTCTTAATTCCGCGCAGCGGCCTACCTAACCCCTAATCCCCCAGCCATCCTGCCCTCCGCCCTGCATTTAACTAAAATCAGTAATTTTCCAGAAGTTCGAGAATCACTCCAAGCTCTTCTTCGCTGTCGAAATACGCATAACATCCACCGCTGCCTTCCGTCCACCGCCCGCGCTGCGTTAGCGGCATACCTTTCTTCTCGATGTTCCCTATATGCTCATCCATCCCTTTAACCTCAAAAGCAATATGATGGACGCATTCCCCTTTTTCATCCAGAACCTCTCGCCACACGCTCGGCCCGCCCACAGGCTCCAACAGCTCAAGGCTAAGATTGTCCAGCTTGAAAAACACCATCTTCACACGGGCCTCCGTCGGCTTGCCCCGGTACATCGTCTTGGCCGTCGTCGCCGGCTCACTCACAACTGCTTTCGGCACTTCTACACCAAGCAAATCCGCCCACTTCTTCGCCGTCTCTTCAGCATCCTTCACAATCACCGCCACCTGGACCATCTTTTTATTAGGCAGTGGCTTGCTCTTTTCTCGCCCGGCCGCTTCCGCTTCCCTAACAGCTGCGCCGCCAGCCACCACAACTGCGAAACCTAACACCATCCCGACCGTCGCAAAAAATGACATTACCAAAAACGCCTTCTTCATTTGTCTTACCTCCAATTCTAAATAAACAAATAAACACCTGCTAATCCTTAAGCTCTATACAATACCACACACACCCCAAAAACTCAACTCCTGTCCTTCCCCCCAACACCCCCGAAACGTTAGCCAGCGGTGCTATGGGAAGTTGCCGCGGCAATGATATTCTGCTCAAGGTGCTTGAAGTTCTGCATATCGGCGTTGACGACATCCAGTCCGTGCTCGAGCACATAGGCATACGACCGCTGGAACGAATTCAGCGCAGACGCCTTGAGATTCTTGTTGTAGATTTTGTCAAACGCAGCCGGATTACCTCTACCCTTCGAACTTGCAGGGGCCAAAAACCTGGCAACTTTCATTCCAATTAGCCCGATACCGGCATCCCGGGCCCGTTTTAGCAGTGGCTCCAGCTCAGTCAACAAAGGAGTATCCTTCTCCAGGTCTTTCGTAGTCCAGTCATACCATCCGGCCGGTGTAATACCAATCATCGCCAGATCATACCACCCCGTCTTGAGGGCGGCCCTCAGTGTCTTCGCCGCGT
The DNA here is from genome assembly GCA_964513655.1 of uncultured Pirellulales bacterium. GTDB lineage: Bacteria > Planctomycetota > Phycisphaerae > Sedimentisphaerales > Anaerobacaceae. Next base: position 28,872 of record CAZENQ010000033.1, read on the forward strand.
TCTGGTGCGTACTGAGCCCGAAATAACGGACTTTTCCGGCGGATTTCGCATCGGTAAACGCCTTATAGAGCTCCTCGCTGCCGACCACCGCCGGATTGTTCACCGCCATCAGATAATATGCATCGACGTATTCGGCCTGCAGGTCTTTCAAGCTCGCATCAAGCAGCTTCGTCCATGACTTGGCGGCCGTCCTCGCTTGTTCGCTGGTCACCGAATCTTCCGGCCCAACCCGCACCGACAGCAGAGGAGCCTTCGAAGCGACCCAGATACTGTCCCGGTGTGCCTTCAGAAACGCAGCGAAGCTCCGCTCACTTTCCTTATAGAAAACATCTGAGCCGATATCGTAGAAGTTGATTCCCGCCTCGAATGCGCGGTCCAGCAGGCGGACGCCTTTACCACCTGCCAGGGCAGCGCCACATCCAAAAACGAGCCGACTTGACATTATATTTGTACGGCCGAGCCTCCTGTACGCCATAGACGCCCGTTCATTGCGATGAACCACTTCATCAGGCTTCTCCGCAGCTTTTGCCTGTGAACCTGCCGCCGCTAAAAATGCTGGCCCGCCGACCGCAGCGCCCGCAATGAGATTGTTAAATTGCCGCCGATTCAACATATACTCAGCTTCTTCTTTCATAACAACACTCCCAAAGAATTACTAATTGCTTCTTCTTCAAAAAAATCCGAACTACTCATGTTCCAGCTGCCTCCACAGGTCAAGTGCCGCCTGAACACCCACTTTTTGGTCCTCAACTCCGGTTACACCGGCAACCAGACGGCCCTTCTGAAACACGATGTCATTAATTCCACCCATATCACAGCTCACCAGTTCAATACCATCTACACTGAGCTGCCTAACCTTTTTGCCGTAAAAATTCATATGTTCCATAAATCCGGCTACGGCCGACCGCGCAGATTCGACCGAATCACGACGCGACAGAAAAACAATCACCTCTGCCTCTCCTCTCTGGTAGCGGGCCGTGTAAGTATTTTCCATGAAATCAAGCCCCATAGCGTCAACCAGATAGTAGCGAACAGACTGCGGCACCAGATTTTCTCTCGGCAGCGTCGTCAGGCCCCAGACGGGCTCGTTGGTCTCGCAAAGAGAGTCGGTCAGCTGCTCGGCTATGTTCATGGTAATCTGCAGATATTCAACGGAATCATCCGGCGCGATGACCTGAACATAGTATCGGCCCTTCCATATGTAATAGTCCGCTCCTACGCGATAGGAGTCTCGCCCGAGTTTCAGTTGTGTTGCCTCCGGGGACCGCTCCGCGGTAAATACACCAAAGACGTTTGTCGGTGTACCCATATCATAAATTGATATATCGATGAAAATATCACTCTCGTTGCTCTTGGTGAAACTTACGAAACACACGCCAACCACATCATAAGCCATGTAGAATTCCGCCCGGCCGTCGATAAGCTCATAGAGGTTCTCCGCCGTGTACCACATGACCTTATCATGGATTTCCCAGCCCCGGGGTGTCAGGGCGGTCACTGTCTCAGCTAATTCACTTGGCGATGCGGCGGGCGCTTTTTGCCGGATAAGTCCGCAGCCTGCCACAAGTGCCACTGCCGGCAAAACCCAGCCGAACACAAATTTCCCCGAGCGCTCCTGCATCCCAATTCCCTTTTTACAACAACATTCCTGCCTGCTAATGCACCTATTTTATACAATGCTTCCCCCTCCATTGCAACCTATACCCTCTACGCTGCCTTTCCCCCCTCACCCCTAATACCTAACCCCCAACCCCAATTTTACTTCAACGGCCAGTCATACGGGCACCAGTACAGCCATTCCTCAACGAACAGCCCCAGGTCTACCCCGTCAACATCGCCTAACTGGTCCAGGTCCGCCCCCCGTTACACCTCTCACATGCTTACCTGTTATTCTTGCCACAGCCAGTAATCCACCAGCAGCCCAAGGTCCAGCCCATCCACTACACCGTCGCCCTCAGGTGGGACAATATCTGCCGATGGCACGCCCGGTGCCTGCTGCCACTGCTCCGCCAGAATCCCAAAGTCAATAAAGCTCACCTTCCAGTCTCCGTTCAAGTCCCACGCCTCCGGCAGCCGGTAGTGATAACCCATATCCACCACTCCCCCATCACCAAGCCCGTCCGTCCGAGTCGTCGATTCGTCCATTCCCAGATTCGCCGCCGTATCGCTGCCCGCGTCCACGCACGGACTATTCAACGCCTGCCCCGCCGCGACCTGACTCAAATAATAATCTCCCAAAGCCCCCGTCACAAAACACGGGTCCGCATCGATGTTCTCCGTCCCGCCGTATCCGCCCTGCACATCGCTGTACGTCGCTGCGGCCCAACTGCTCGGATAATCGTAATCGTCGATCTGGTCCGGCGAATTGCCCCACAGAATACAATTTGTCACCGTCGGGTTGCTGCTCGCGTTGTTCATTATCCCCCCGGCGGAATTCGTTGCGGTATTCCCGCTGAACGTGCAGTTCGTCACCGTTGGGCTGCTGTTGTCATAGTCGTACATCCCGCCGCCCCACTGGGCCGGATTGTTGCTGAACGTGCAGTTTGTCACCGTCGGGCTGCTCATGTTATTGAAGATTCCGCCTCCGTTGATACCGGCCCAATTCTCTCTGAACCTGCAGTTCGTCAACGTCGGGGTGCTCGTCTCGTTGTACATCCCCGCGCCGTCATGCGTCGCGGTATTTTCGCTGAAGTTGCAGTCCGTCACCGCCGCGTTGCCGCTGCCATAGTTGTACATCCCGCTGCCACGCTCGGCCGAATTGCCGCTGAACGTGCAGTTCGTCACCTTCGGGCTGCTTTCCCAGTTGTAAATACCGCCTCCGTTGATACCGGCCCAGTTCCCGCTGAACGTGCAGTTCGTCAGTGCCGGATGGCTCCAGTTATTTAACATGCCTCCGCCGGCTTGTGTTGCGGTATTGCCGCTGAAGTTGCAGTCTTTCACCGTCGGGCTGCTGTTTTCGCAGTACATCCCCGCGCCCTGATAGTCCGGCCAGGAAGCGCCGTCGGCATATCCGCCCGTAATAGTAAAGCCTTCTAAGATAGTATTGGCGTCCTCCCCGCTCACGCACTTCACGACATGGTCATTCCCGGTGCCGTCTATCGTGGTAACCTCCGCCCCGCCGCTCGAGTAAAGCCGCACACCCTTGCCGCCAAAGTCAATCGCCTCATAATGCGTCCCCGGCCATACCTCGATTTCATCCCCATCGTTGGCGTCGTCTATTGCATCCTGTACCAAACCATACAGCCGGTCCTGGCTTACATTGTGAGCGACAAGAAAATTGTACTCATAGCTGCCCATGTCAACCACAGCCGTCCCATTCACGTCTCCATCTATAATCCTCGGGTACCCATCCAGGTCGAACGGTATCGGCTCCACGGTGTTCCCGTCCCCGTCAAGGTCGCAGCTGTCCGCCGGCACTGAATTGTTGTCGCCCGCGTCGATACAGGGCGAGATACCCCGAAGCCGCAAATTACACCCGCTGCCATTGACAAACATCGGGTTTTCATCGATACACCCTGCACCGAACCAGCTTTGACCCGTGCCGCCCTTTACATCGCTGTATGTAACAACGGGGCTGCTAGACACGTTCACCATCTCCATCCCCGCCACACCCCACACGATGCAGTTGGTAACTATCGCATTACTTGACCAGGAGTTCCAGATCGACCCGCCCAAGCCACTTGAACTGTTGTAGAAGCTGCTGTTCGTGACCGTTGCCGGCGACAACACATTAAACATTACGCCCATGCCTGCCACCCCATCCTCGCCGTCGCTGCCATCTGGGAAAGGCCAGACTACATTACCCCCCGCGCCCCCCGCCCCGCCGCTGCCACCCAGGT
>CAZENQ010000034.1:0-31890 GCA_964513655.1 uncultured Pirellulales bacterium
AAGGATAACCGCTGAAAGCATCTAAGCGGGAAGCCCCCTCCAAGATTAGGATTCCTTTCGGCCTTCGGGCCGATGAAGAGCCCTGATAGACTATCAGGTTGATAGGCCGGGTGTGTAAGCGCAGAAATGCGTTCAGCTAACCGGTACTAACGCTCGATTACTTGACCATATCAATCCTTGGTTGGCATGGTTTAAGACCAGAGTTTGTGCTCATAGGCGTATCTGCATATTTATTGAATCAATCCGCTTTTGCGGATAACGAACTTCCTGGTGACTATACTGACGGGGAAACGCCTGATCCCATTCCGAACTCAGAAGCTAAGCCCGTCCGGCCGATGGTAGTCCTTACGGGCGAGAGTAGGTATCGCCAGGATTTATAAAGGCCGGCTTGAAAAACAGGCCGGCCTTTTCCTTTGCGCAGCGGCTTACTTAACTGTTGATTTGACTTGACGAAATTTGGGTGTCAGACTAAATTTGGACAAAACAGGCAAATCTGTTCACCAGATATGTGGTCAAGGCAAGGAGCAAGAATCATGTGCCGACGGCGTGCCGCAACTTTGTATGGAATCCTGTCGATATTTTTGTTTACTGCAACCTTAGCAATCGGCGCGCAAGCCCAGGATGTCAACTATGACGAATCGAAGGTGCCAAAATATGTTCTGCCGGACCTGCTCTTACTCGCGGATGGTATAAAGGTAGCCGATGCAAATATGTGGCGGCAGCGTCGCCGCCCGGAAATCCTCAGACTATTTGAGCAGCACGTCTACGGTAAAGCACCCGGCCGGCCTGAACGAATGAATTTTGCTCTCGCTTCGGTCGACACGGAAGCGCTGGCTGCAAAAGCCACCCGCAAACAAATCAGTGTCTATTTCACAGGCAAAAAAGACGGCCCAAAGATGGACATTCTCATATACCTCCCTAACGACCGGCCGAGGCCTGTACCCCTTTTCCTGGGACTGAACTTCTACGGGAACCATTCGATTCATAAAGACCCCGGCATCACACTATCGAAACAGTGGATGCGAAATAATAAAGATTACGGCGTTATAAATAACAGGGCAACGCAAGCATGCTGCGGTGTCAGGGCACACCGCTGGCCGGTTGAGGTAATTCTTCAGCGCGGCTACGCCCTGGCCACTATTTACTACGGCGATATTGACCCCGACTTCGACGACGGGTTTAAGAATGGTGTTCATCCGCTATTTTATAAGAAAGGCCAGACAAAACCTGCACCCGACCAGTGGGGCTCGATTGGTGCCTGGGCATGGGGCCTGAGCCGTGCAATGGACTACTTCGAGACTGACGAGGACATTGATAATAAGCGGGTTTTGGTAATGGGTCATTCGCGCCTCGGCAAAACCGCCCTGTGGGCGGGCGCACAGGACGAGCGTTTCGGGTTGGTAATATCGAACAATTCCGGCTGTGGCGGCGCGGCATTGTCACGAAGGCGGTTTGGCGAAACCATTGAACACATCAACACAAACTTCCCACACTGGTTCTGTGACAATTTTAATAAATACAATGGCGCCGAAGATAAGTTACCTGTAGACCACCATATGCTGATTGCATTGATTGCTCCCCGCCCGGTATATATAGCCAGTGCCGAGCAGGATTTGTGGGCCGACCCAAGGGGAGAATTCCTCGCCGCTAAGCACGCCGACGTGGTCTATCGATTATTAGGTACTGACGGTTTGGCCGCCAATAATATGCCCGACCTCGAAAAACCTATAACCAGCACCATCGGCTACCACATCCGTCCCGGCAAACATGATGTGACCTTATACGACTGGGAAAGATTTATGGACTTCGCCGACATCCACCTCAAACAGGCCAGAGACTGAGATTTACCGCTAAAACGTCAGCACAAACGTAAATGTTGCTGATTACGGCCAGAGTTGCTCAGCAAGCCAGTTATCTGCGAGGACATCAAAGTCTTCGAAGTTGACAATATCGTCGTCAACCAGGTCTGCCTTGACGCCAGTGGTAAGCCACTCCTGTGTCACTACCTTAAGGTCTGAAAAATCGACGATGCAGTCCTCAGTTAAATCCGCCAGAGGATGAGCAATCTCAACAACGCATCTGGGCGGATGGAGCCTGATACCATCGATCCACAAACGATTTGTCGTGGTTGCCTTGCTTTTCTGTCCCACCCTAACGCCGCCAATCCCGATGGTGAAACGGTCTACACTTGACAACATTACACCGCAAGCGTCGAAGATTGACAGGTCAATGTTCCACTCGTGCCAAGTCTGCTCGGTTACGTGGTTCGGGTCAGGGTACTTTACCCATCCAGTGTTGCCGTTTGTGTCCTCCAGCTCGACCCACGGCCAGACAGCCTCCATGTCAGCTGTAACCGTACACGGGTCACCCAAAAAGTACAGCACGAGTGCCTTAACACCAGCGATAGTCCAATCTGGTCCACTCCGTAAATCAGCGAGGTTGGCGTCGACCTGGGCGCCGATATAGTTTCCTCCGTCCTTAGTCGTATTGGTATACTCATACCTCATCGAATTACCATCGAGCGTGCAATTAAGGTCTTTCTCAAGGAAGATTTCCGAGTCACCACCGTGAACCCAATAATCGTCCCACAGAGAGCGGAGTTCCAAATCGTCTACATACAAGTCAAAGTTGTCGACAACGATATCGATATAGGCCGTCGCCGGTGTTAGCCAGATATCATCAAACCAGACTTTAGCCCCTCCTGTCATCTCGGACTGTTGTCCTGCCTTTGTACCGCCGACTCCGATACTGACACTGTCGATAGCTGACAGTGTCACACCGCACGAATCGTAGATATCCAGGTCAATATCCCACTTATGCCAGATGGCCTCAAACATGTCGTTCACATCGTCGTAGTACACAGTCCCGGTATTGCTGCTAGTATCTTCCAGTTCCACCCACATCCGCGCAGCGTTAATATCACTAACAAATGCCTGACTGCATGGGTCCCCACGGAAGTGCACACTCAATGTGTTCACACCCCCTATCGTCCAATCCGAGCCGACCTCCAGCTCAGTCATATCTTGCGCGTCCATCCACGAACCGATATACTTGCCTACCTCCAAACTGAAATTGTGATACAGAAACTCAACAGAATAGCCGTTACGAGTGGCACTCGGGTCCATCTCAAGGAAGATTTGTGCATCGCTGCCGTTTGTCCAGTAATCACCCCACACGTTCCACAGCGCGGTTTGGTTAGCGTAGTCAAAATAATCCACAATAACTTGAGCTGTTGTCGTACCGGTCAAACCAACCAGCAAAACTGCCATTACTACCCACCTCTTGAGATTTGTTCTCTTCAACATTTTCCGCATCCTTTAATTTGGTTCCCTGAAATTTTTCTCGCTCGCATTGTTACCCTTGCTCCTGTTAATCCGCCGAAAGTACCTTTCCTTCCATCCTTTAAAGAAAATGATGTATTAATATTACCATAAATAATCCACAAAATCAATGTTTTTTGCCTTTCCAAGGCCTTGACCCTAAAATAAACCTCTAAAGCGAACGCCAGCGATATTTCCCTTCAAAACCGCTTTCTATCCCCTATAGTCCAGTAATTGACAACCGCGTTACACTTTTTTTAAAAAATTTTGTATCCTCTCTAAAATGACTCTTCTCCGCCCAATTACAGGCCGAAACGCCCCTCTCAGAGCAGTTTAACGCACAGTTTCAGCACTTCCAGGATGATGCCCCCGCCGGATAAGACCATAACGAACTGCAGACTACATAACGAAAGGCCGTAAGCGTTATACTCACAGTCCATTGGTTTTCTTGCGCTTCAGAATAACCCTTCTTCCAGCCCTGCCGGGCAAATTATTTCTCCTGCGGCCTTTATCTATCACTCTAATCGTATCCGTACCCTCAAATATAGTCCCGTCACTAAGTTCACCGCTCACAACCAGTTCCACCTCGACAGGTGTTTCCAACTCGGTCAGCATTTCCTTTACCGCTCTCCGGCTGAACTTTGCGACTGCAAATTCATCCCCCAACCATACTCGCTCGGCTTCTATTTTCTCTTCAAGCAAGACGCTGTTGGGCTCAATGTCGGCAACGTTGTAATCTTGGGCTAACCGGATGACGCACATAATCCACCTACCCTTGCTCGCTAAATTAAGTCTCCTGGGCAAAATCCTAACTGCCGCTTCAATTAGTGGCCGAGCAACCTCCCTTAAGGCAAGACTGTGCCACGCACCTGCGGAGACAGCCACAAAGTCATTTCCCGAAGGTGCTGTTGCTTGGCCGGAATCATTCCGCCCCCATCCTACGACGCTGCCGTCGGCCTTCAGCGCAAGACTGTGATACTGCCCTGCGGAGATAGCCACATAGTCATTTCCCTCTGGTGCTGTTGCCTGACCATAAGAGTCATCTCCCCATCCTGCGATGCTGCCGTTGGCCTTCAAGGCAAGACTGTGATTGCGCCCTGCTGAGACAGCCACAAAGTCATTTCCCGAAGGTGGCGCTGCCTGACCATAATTGTTACGACCCCATCCCACGATGCTGGCGTCGGCCTTCAGCGCAAGACCGTGGTTCCAACCTGCGGAGATAGCCACATAGTCATTTCCCGAAGGCGGTGTCGCCTGACCATAATAATTATCCCCCCATCCTGCGATGCTGCCGTCGGCCTTCAGCGCAAGACTGTAGTCCCAACCTGCGGAGATATCTACAAAGTCATTTCCCGAAGGTGACGTGGCCTTACCATCACTATTATGCTCCCATCCCGCGATGCTGCCGTCGGCCTTCAGGGCAAGACTGTGATGCCCCCCTGCAGAGATAGCCACAAAGTCGTCCCCCAAAGGTGGCGTTGCCTGACCAGCCTCATTCTGACCCCATCCTACGATGCTGCCGTCGGCCTTCAGGACTAGATTGTGAAAGCCACCTGCGCTGCTATCCATAAAGTCACTTCCTCGAGGCGGCCTTGCCTGACCATGATTGTCACGACCCCATGTCACGATACTGCCGTCGGCCTTCAGCGCAAGACTGTGATTCCACCCCCCTGCAGAGACAGCCACAAAGTCATTTCCCTCTGGTGGTGTTGCGTGACCATAATCATTATCCCCCCATCCTACGATACTGCCGTCGGCCCTCAGCGCAAGACTATGACCCGGCCCTGCAGAGACAGCCACAAAGTCATTTCCCGAAGGTGGAGTTGCCTGACCATTATTATTATACCCCCACCCTACGATGCTGCCGTCGGCCTTCAGGGCAAGACTGTGGTCTCCCCCTGCAGACACAGCCACAAAGTCATTTCCTTCAGGTAGTGTTGTCTGACCTGCCCAGTTAGACCCCCACCCCACGATGCTCCCATCGGACTTAAGAGCGAGACTATGTACGCCCCCCGCCGAGATTGCCACAAAGTCATTTCCCGAAGGCGGCGTTGCCTGGCCAAAACTATTACGCCCCCATCCTGCGACGCTCCCATCGGCCTTCAGAGCAAGACCGTGCGACTTCCCTGCAGCGATAGCCACAAAGTCATTCCCTTCAGGCGGCGTTGCCCGACCATCACCATTATAACCCCATCCGATGATGCTCCCATCGGCCTTCAGGGCAAGACTGTGCGCCTGCCCACCGCCGGAAATAGCCACAAAGTCATTCCCTTCAGGCGGCATTGCCTGACCTTGCTCGTTATCCCCCCATCCTGCGATGCTGCCGTCGCCCTTCAGGGCAAGACTGTGGTCCCAACCTGCGGAGACAGCGACAAAGTCGCCCCCGACAAAATCGTTGCTGTCGACGACCATCCTCCCCCAACTTACCACCGAACCAGCCCAGGCTTCTTGCCCAACCGAATACTGAGCCGCCAAAAGTAGCGCTATTATTACCAGCCAATTTTTCAGACTTCTTCTCTTGAACATTTTACGCCTCCTTTAATCTTGGTCCGTGACATTTCTTCTCGCTCGCATTGTTACCCTCGCTCCTGCTGGCCCGCAGGCTACGAGCATAAAATTACCGGATTTCCCGCAAACTACCCGGAACATCCCTGAAAATCCACTGATATATCATCTATTATAAAGCCAATCCTGTCAAAAAACAAGCAATTTTCAGCACAAACGCGCACCCCCCTCTAATACTGAGCGGACCCTCTGTCCGTCCGCTCTTTGAAAACTCAATATCGAAGACCCGGCCGCCCCACCCGCGGTTAATTCCCTTCGTGCCCCTTGCCCCGTTAGAGTGCGCGTCCGTCATAATCTATTACGGGGTCGTTTACTCTAATCGGGGTCTGTGCGCTCTGTGGCAAAAAAATGCTTTGTGGCTAACTAAAAAATGTAAAACGAAACCAATTTTCGAAGGGCAAAAATGAACATATACTCAGCTATAACAAAGGATTACGAAAATGAACAACCTGGCAGACACGGACAAAACGAAACCAATCTTGTCCGTCTGTTCCAATCGCGATAGGGCGATAGAGCTGTCATCTTTTGGCATTGGAGCGGATGTTTCATATATTATAAGAGGGTGGTCTTTGGGCACTTGCCATCAAAATGGGGGGTAGGAATGCTCGAAGTAAAGGATGTATGTGATACTGCCTTTAGCAAATGGCCGGTCAGCCGCAACTACAACTGGGCCGAAGGCTCCCTCAAAGCAGCCGACGACGACAGGTCCGTAGCAACAATCCGCGAATATCTGGCCGACGATATTGCCGACGTCCGGCTGAGCGCCAAGGATGCCAATGCCGCCACTTCAATAGTCCAGACGTTTGTGGATGCCGCCTCTACCATCCGCGACAAACTTACCCAAATGCAGCAGCTCGCCGAAAAAGCCGCCTACGGCTACTGCCCCGACCTCAAGAAATCCTCTTTGCAGAAACAGTTGGAAGCATTAGCGGCGGATATCAATAAGATAGTCGCTGATACCAGTTATATCCACGATACCGAACACGGTGTGAATAAGTTGCTTAGTGGCCAGGGCGAAACGATAGAAAGACGCATTGACAAAGTTCGTACCATCAAACTCTTTCCAAGAAACCTCACCTTCAACATCGAAGATGTGAACTTAACCAACGACGCGGCGGGTACATGGAAAGTCATCAAAACTGCTGTAAAAGCAGCCACCGAATACACCGACTACCTTGGCAGCCAGGCCAAAATTCTGCAGGATTCAATGGCTACAATAGAACGCAAGATGACCGCCGCCGCGGGTTTTGACTCAAGTAGTTTTGAAACGGACACGGCAGCGCAAATAACAACCAACCTGGCAAAGCAAATCTCAGAAAATCCCCTCCTGTCTTCAAAGACCCAATCAAACATCACGCCTGATGAGGCCCTATATTTGCTCAAGATGGAGGGCTGAGCCCTGCCTTCTCGTCGAAGCCAGACTTTACTTTTGCACCTCGGCTAACTAATTTTATTCTTGCTTTCCAACTTTTTCCTCTAAAATTAGCCCGTGTTTTATCTCTGGTCAATCGCGCTGATTCTGCTTAATGCTGTATGGCTTGTGCTGGTCTTTTTTGGTCTGCCGGGCAACTGGCTCATCATTATATCGACGTGTCTGTTTGCGTGGTGGCGATGGGCCGACGGTGTCTTTAGCATCTACACACTGCTTGCCATAACAATCTTGGCTGTCTTGGGTGAGCTGGTTGAATTTTTCGCTAGCGCCGGCGGCGCCAAGAGGGCAGGGGCGGGCTGGCGAGGCTCAATCGGAGCGATTGCAGGCGCCGTCACAGGCGCGATAGTCGGGACATTCACTTTGCCCATCCCAGTGCTGGGTACACTGCTGGGTGCCTGCATCGGAGCAGGGTTAGGTGCCTGGGGGTTGGAATTAGCCGGCGGAAGAAGATTGCAGGATTCCTTTCGTTACGGCATTGGAGCAGGGGTCGGCGAATTTCTCGGCATTACCAGCAAATTCATTCTCGGCGTCCTCATCTGGCTTATCGTCGCCGTCGCTGCCTTTTGGCCGTAGTACCACTCACCTTAGCATCTGTGACAAATCCGTCAACCTCCTAACGAGCGGGTGTGATACCGCAGAACAAAATAATCAGGGCTTTTTCCTACCCGCTGTCATGTCAACCGCTATCTAACTGAGCTTTTTGAAAATTACTGCGTCAGCCGATACTTGTCCGATTGACCCTTCTGCGAGAATTTCGACAAAACCATCGGTGCCTTCATTAAATTCAAATGTCCCAATCACTTTCGTTGGGTTGGGTATCATATGGTCCCACATGCCAATAGACTTTGACCTCTTTGGCTCTATCCATACTGTCTCGATACCGTTTTTGTGCTTTATGCGTACGGCAAAACGCAGTTTGTCACGCTGCCAGGATGAGACTATTTCAGGGAAGAATACCTGATATGTCCCGGCGCTCAGATCAGGGGTAAAGCGGGCGAATTCTCCAGCAGCGGCGCGTTTTCCATTAATTAAACAAAAATCGTTGTAGCCCTTTGGCGGCCATCTGTGGAATCTGTGTCCCACCCAGAAATATGGTGTAGCGTAAAAACCGAGATAGCTGTCGTCTATTATTACAAGTGGTGGTGGTTCATAGTCAGGTATGTTCAGAACAACACGAAAACATTGTCGAGCGTTGACAGCATCGACACACTCTATTTCAACTGTTGCCGAATAGCCTGCGGGCTTTAAACCGGAAGCATCAACGGAAACAGTGATGCGTTGGTTGTCTCCTGTGCCGGTCAGGTTGGTAGTGAGCCAGCCCGTATCGCCGTCGTAGTCAATTTGAGAAACTTTTGCCTGGCCTAATGTTCCTTGCCCCGTTTTTTTTAGTTCAACGGTCTTCGAATCAGGAGTTGTGCGGGACGGCCTCGCAGTGAAACTGAGCGTATGAGGAATAAAGGCCGGCGGTATGCCGTAAACATCCATCATGTGCACCGACCGCTTCCTGAAAGTAAATTCTTCGGGTGCTGTTAGAGCCAGACCTGCTTTAGTAACAGGCTGTCCGTCGACGGTAATATGCTGAGTAAAAGTGTCCCGATACATCCCGTCGTCAACAGTTAAAGTGACCGGGTAAATACCCGAACTCAAGTAAACGTGCGTGGGATTCGCCTGTACCGAAAATCCACCATCGCCGAATGTCCAGTAGTACCTAAGTTTTCCGCCCTGTGGACTTTCACGGCTGCCATGACTCGAAAAAGCAACTGCTTGCCCGGTCTTCTGAGGGCCAAGCAGTTCTGCGGACGCCTTGATAGTCTTTTTTCTCTCTTTGTTGTTCTCAAAGATTTGCCAAAAAATAATCCAGGGGTCCAGCCGGATTTCCTGACCGTCCTGGCCCGTTACCATAAACATAAAATGGGAGTGATTATTGGCCCACACCCATACACCGGCCCCCTCGGCAATATGTGTTCCTGCCTTAAGCGGCTGGTGCTGGGGATAAAGGAGTCTGAGTATATGGGAAACACTGATTTTCCAAACGTCTCCATTCGCCCACTTGCGCACGCCGCGCCATCCGTTATTGGCATCGCCGGCAGTTAGGCTCTTGTAGAGAAACTGGTCGTCAACATCAATCGGTGTAAAAATCTCAGTGCCTCTCGGGTGATTGATATCGAGCCCGCCATGCGCTTCTTTACCCTGGAACGCGCCCAGCCAGCAGTCATCGCCGTTATAGCAGTCCTTTATGTCAATAAAATCCCGGGCCATAGGGCACCATGGTTTTATCTCTTCCGGGCAAATGGAAATGCTCGCATCGGCTATCGCAAAGCGTGCGTCTTTGTTCGGTTTGCACTTGCCGTGTGTCTCACGTAGAAAATCAAAAATGCCCGTCACCGCATCAAACCACACGTGCATTCCATTAATGACATAGGGTTCATAAAAGCTCTCCTGGCAGCCGACGTACCGCTCCATCAGCATCTCGTGGCCATCTATAGTGACATTGCAGGTAAAATGGTACAGCAACCCCTCATGAGCTTTTAACAGAATCTCGGCCGAGGTTTCCATAAGAGTCAATTGCCGCACCTGCCCATTTAATAGTCTAAAATGCAGGGTTTCACCGCAGTTTAACTCCACTGCTGTCAAGGTATCCTTTGCCTTGCGCCGTATTATCACAGACTTCGATCGCAGCTTGTCGGCCGAGATCGCATCCCCAAGTGCCCGCCCAGACATCACCTGCGAGGCCAAACCCAGACCTGCGGCTTTCAAGAAACTACGCCGATTCAACCTCACATTCACGCCATTTCCCTGTAAAGTTTTACAGATGTTCACGGTCAACTTTCCGCTATCCAGTCATATCGGCCATGGTAGCTAATGGCAAAAAAGAGCCTGTTACACGGCTGAATACACGTGTTTTTTGCTACACATTAATCCCGGCGTGGTACCCATGAGCCTATAGACCGGCTGTCTTCACACAAACAGCATATACTCAACCACCATTGCAGTCAAGTGCAATACGCAAAGTCACTTGTCCCCCTGTCGGTGCATCTGAGCCGCGATACAGGTCGGCCCAAGTAAAAAGCATTGACTCAGCTAACTCTTTATGTTAAAATGAGTAAGCTTCGCTTTTATGATGCAGGCAATACGCTACCGTATCTGCGAGGAAGGAGATGGATAAGTGCCCAGGTTTGTAAGAATTTCGTCACTATCAGTGGTACTGGTAGTATTTTGGGCCGGCTCAGTCCAGCTCCTCGCCTGCCCGGTAGGGGACTTGACTGGCAACTGCAAGGTCAATTTGCAGGACCTGCGGCTATTTGCCCAGCAGTGGCTAAATCCGTCGGGCAGCGCCGACTTTGACGACGCCAACGGCGTAAATATGGTTGACTTTGCCATCCTGGCCGCGGACTGGCTCGTGGACTACGGCGAAACCACCTTGGTAATCAATGAATTCATGGCAAGCAATGCCACGTTCATCCAGGACCCCTGCGGCGATTATGACGACTGGATTGAAATCTACAACTATGGAACCTCCGCCGTCGATATAGGCGGCATGTACCTCACCGACGATGCCTGCAATTCCACAAAGTGGCAGGTACCCGACGATAATTCTTCTGAAACCACCATTGCTCCACACGACTATCTGCTGATTTGGGCTGATGACGAAACTTACCAGGGAACGCTACACGCAAGCTTCAAACTCAGTGCCGGTGGAGGTGAGGACGTCGCTCTATTCGATGCCGACGGTAATAGTCTCATTGACAGCATTGTCTCATTTGGCCCTCAGGATGGAGATAACTCCTACGGCCGTTTTCCAAACGGTAGCGGCCCATGGAAGACCTTTTTCCATGACACTAATACCCCACCCACTCCCTGGGGCTCCAACGGCGGTGAGCCAAATGACAAGCAAGTACTAATCAACGAGATTATGTACCACCCACACCATAACGCCGTTACCCTCGAGCCAGAGGATATTAGCGAAGAATACATCGAGCTATATAACGGAAGTGATGCCAACGTCAATCTCAACGGCTGGCGGTTCACCGACGGTATAGAGTTCACCTTCCCGAATGTGACAATAGGTGCAGGTGCGTACCTTGTGGTGGCCGCCAATGAGCCGGTATTCACAGCCAAGTATCCGGGTGTGACAAACAAGGTTGGCGGCTGGGTCGGAAAGCTGAGCAACTCAGGAGAAGCAATTGAACTAATAAATGCCAGAGGCATCAGAATCGACTATGTACGCTACGCCGACGAGGGAGACTGGTCGGTCCGTGAGCAAGGCCCGCTCGATAACAATCACTACGGCTGGGTCTGGCTCGACGCCCACGATGGCGACGGCAACAGTCTGGAGCTGAGAAATCCGGCCTTGTCCAATGAACACGGACAGAACTGGGCGGCAAGCCTCGGCAGCGGCGAAGGCACACCCGGCGTGCAAAACTCCGCCTATGACGGCGATATCGCGCCGATGATTCTGGATGCCGAGCATCTCCCGACCATCCCGCAGTCCACCGACACCGTTACAGTAACAGCGCGCATAGTCGACGAGATAACAACGGGTATTACAGCAACGCTGCATTACCGCGTGGACGGCAGCGTCGACTTTAATACACCCGCAATGCTCGACGATGGGGCGCATGGCGACGGCAGGGCGGGTGACGGCATATACGGCACCGATATCCCGAGCCACACCAATGACACAATTATCGAATTCTACGTTGAGGCCAACGACAGTAATGCCAATAGTAGTACATGGCCTGCTCCCACACAACCAAGCGCCCAGCAGCTAACGAACCTGCTGTATCAGGTGGATGACAGGTTCGACCCGGATGCCGGCTGGGTTCCGGGCAGCCAGCCGGTCTATTACATCATCCTGACCGACGATGAGCGATATGAGCTGCTGGTGGAAATCGGCAACGGTGGCTCTGATATGTACAGCAACGCCCAAATGAACGCCACGTTCATCAGTGTGGACGGCGTAGATATCAAAACGCGTTACAACGTAGGCGTGCGCAACCGCGGAAAAGGCTCGCGGTTAAGTTCGCCGATGAACTACAGGGTGAACTTTGCGAACGACCGGCCGTGGAAGGGCGGTACCGCTATCAATATCAACAGCCGGGTTGCCCACTCGCGGCTTCTCGGCAGTATAATCAGCCGCCTGGCCGGCCTGCCGGCGGCGGACTCCACCTCGGTGCAGACCCGGGTCAACGGCCTGAACCGAACCGACCCCGCTGTTCCGTACTTCGACTCATACGCCCACATGGAGGTCATGGACAGCGACTTTGCCGACAAACATTTCCCGGACGACGACAACGGGAACGTCTACAGGGTAATCGACACTGACAAACAAGCTGACTTAAGTTACCTGGGTACCGACCCGGCCTCATACCTTGCCAGGGGCTACTTTAAGAGGTCCAACACAGCTGAGAACGACTGGTCCGACCTTATCAATCTGACAAATATACTGACTAACGCGTCGGACGCCACCTATGTCGAGGAAGTTAAGAACGTGGTTAATGTCGAGCAATGGCTGCGATGGTTCGCAGTTCAATCGCTGTTCTCCAACACTGAGACAAACCTTGGCAACGGCTACGGCGACGATTACTACCTCTACTGTGGCATCAACGACCCACGCTTCGTGCTGGTGCCGTACGACATGGACAACATCCTCAGCTTATACGATGTGCCCGACACATGGTCAGACCCAGGCGTATATAATGCGTCCATCTGGGTGGGCGATGCGACCACGGCAGATACATCAAATATCAACAATGTTCCCATCATAGAACGCTTCCTCCTGCACCCGGCTTTCGTAGGACGGTACCTGGCTTATCTGAAAGAAGAAGTTAAAACTACATTCTCGGCTGACAAGATAAACCCAATGTTAGACCATGCGCTCGCCGGCTTTGTGCCGCAGTCCGTCATCGACGACGTGAAGGACTTTGTCGCAGCGCGCAGCGCGTACGTCCTCTCGCAAATCCCGCAGCAGTTCACAATCAACAGCGACCTGGGAATATCCAAAGGCTACCACAAGACCACTAATTCGTCCCTGACCGAACTCAAGGCCATCTTCACAGCTAATACTGTTGAGCCGCTCTCGGTGCGGGTCAATGGTCAATTGTCTGACTGGCAGCGGATAAGCGGCAAGTGGTGGGACGGGGACAGCGAATGGACCATCAGCACGAGTATTACCCTCAACCCGGGTATCAATCGCATGATGGTTCAGACGTTCGACGATGCCAATGGAACCGGCAACGAGGTTGAACGCGGCTACGTTGATATCTGGTACGACACTACGGGAAGTATGGTGCCCAACCCACTCACCGACCCCAATACCGTCCTGGACGCCGCCTCCGGCCCGTGGTACGTTTCAAGCAATCTGACCATCCCGGCCGACAAAACATTGACGATTGAGCCGGGGACAACAGTTTTCTTCGGCAAAGGCACGGGCCTCACCGTTAATGGACGGCTCGTTAGCGAGGGCACCAAATACCAGCGTATCCGACTGGCGCCCGACCCTGATGACTGGAAACCAAACCAAACGCCGCACTGGAATGGCATATCTTTCAGCAGCACATTGCAGGACAACCGGCTTTGCTATGTCGATATGGATCTCGCCGACAACGACAGCGAAGCGATTAATATCAGCAGCTCGCGACTTCTTATCGACAATACGACCTGGCTCAATACCACCAACCTAATCCTGGAAGTCAGCCATCCGTCGCTTATCGTAAGCAACTCGGTCTTCCCCAACACCAGCGGAGTCGAGATTATCCACGGTTCAAACCTCTCCGGCAGCGAATACTTTATTCTCAAAGGCAATACTCTTGGCACTACCACCGGCTATAACGACATAATCGATTTTTCCGGCTGCTCGCGGCCGGGGCCAATACTGGAAGTATACAACAATGTCTTCCTTGGTGGCGAAGACGATGCGCTCGACCTCGACGGTACCGATGCACATATCGAGGGCAATATATTTATGAACTTCAATGGGGGAGTCTCGAGCACGAGCAATGCTATTGCCACGGACCTGTCTTCCGAAATCGTTGCTGTAAGAAATCTCTTTATGGACAACGACCGCGCGGTGCTGCTAAAAGGATACGCTTCAATAACCGCCGAGCACAACGTCTTTGCCCGGAGTTCGGTCGCAGCAATCAACTTCCAGGAGAGCGGCGGAGTTGACCCCGGCGAAGGCGCCTACCTCGAAGGCAATATCTTCTGGGACAACAACAGCCTGTTCGAGAATGAATTCGGCGCCGACCCGAATATTATCGTCAACCGCTGCATCATCTCCTCAGAGATGCACCATCTGGGTGCGGACAACCTCGACGTTGACCCGCTCTTCATCGACCCTGACGCAAACGACTTTCAACTGCAACCCATCTCACCGGCGATTCGTGCCGGAATCAACGGTTTGGATATGGGCGCGTACGTCCCCGGCGGGGCATCCACTTCAGGCGAACCTAACGGGACAACTCGCATCAGCGACGTTAATCTGACAGTCGACGGGCCCGGCATCACACACTACAAGTACCGCATCAACGACGGGGCCTGGAGCAGCGAGATTTTGGTCGACGTCCCGATTGAACTGACAAGCCTTGTAGACGGAAACTCCTACACCGCTTATGTAAGCGGCAAGAACTCGGCCGCCGTATGGCAGAGTGACCCCAACTATAATGCCTCAAACACCTGGACCATTGACACCTCTTATTCTCAACTGGTCATTAACGAGGTCCTGGCGCAGAACATCGAGGCGTCCGACCACAATGGTACCAGACCCGATATGATTGAGCTTTACTATGATGGACCCGGTTCGCTCAGCCTCTCGGACATGAGCATTACCGACAATCCCGACAATCCCAGAAAAATTGTCTTTTCGGGTGCTACTACGATGGATCCGGGTGACTATCTCGTACTTTACGCCGATGACTATATATGGACGCCCGGTATCCACCTGGGCTTTAACCTCAACGCCGACGGTGAGGGTGTATACCTCTACGATACAACCGCAAATGGCGGCGGCCTGATTGACTCAGTCGAGTTTGGTATGCAACTGCCAGACCTGTCAATCGGCCGCGGCGCCGACGGACAATGGCGCCTGACCATCCCGACCCTCGGCCAGGCCAATGTCGCCCACACCCTTGGCAATCCAGCCTTGCTAAAGGTCAACGAATGGTTCACCGAAGGCAATGTCTTCCGCAATACCGATTTTATTGAAATCTACAACCCCCAGACAGTGCCGGTCGATATGGGCACAATGTACTTGACAGATGAACCCGTCGCTGAGCCGAACAGGCACCAGATTGCACCTTTAAGCTTCGTCCACGCTGCAGGTTATGCTATCTTTGTCGCGGATGGCGACCCGGAAGATGGTGCCGACCACCTCGACTTCAGACTGTCTTCAGACGGGGAGATAATCGGCCTCTTCGACGCGGACTTAGAAGATGTTGACCAAGTCATCTACTTCCCACAGACAACGGATGTGTCGGAAGGCCTTTCCCCTGACGGCAATGACAGCTATGAATTCTTAGAGCCGCCCACTACCAGTGTCTCCAACATCACTACAGTGGTGATTAACGAAGTTTTGGCGCATTCCCACGGTACCGCCCCTGACTGGATAGAGCTGTATAACACAACGGACGCCAACATTGACATCGGTGGCTGGTTCCTCAGTGATAATAGTGGGAACAGGACAAAATACGAGATTGCCGATGGCACGTCGATACCGGCCCACGACTACGTAGTTTTCTATGAAGACGCCGATTTCAACGACCCGTGTGATCTAGGCTCTCTCGTACAATTTGCACTAAGCGAAAACGGTGAAATGGCCTGTTTGTCTTCGGCCGCTGATGGTGTGTTGACAGGATACTATAAGCAGCAGGATTTTGACGCTTCGGCGACCGGCGTATCTTTCGGCCATCACCTCAAGAGCACCGGCCTCTATGACTTCGCGTCCATGGATTCTAACACACCGGGCAGCGCCAATGCCTATCCAAAAGTCGGTCCGGTTGTCATAAACGAGATTATGTATCATCCTGACCCCAACGGCGATGCCGAATATATCGAGCTATATAACATTACCGACGCCAGCGTGAATTTATATGACGGCTTCGGCAACACCTGGCAGTTCACCGAGGGTATTGATTTTGCCTTTCCCCTTGACGTGAACATACCTGCCCATGGCTATCTACTGGTGGTCCAAAATATAAGCGAATTTAATGCCGAGTACCCGGGTGCACCCGGTTCGGTGCAGATATTCCAATGGAATTCCGGCAAGTTGGACAATGCCGGCGAGAAGGTTCAGATAAGCATGCCCGGCGACGTAGATGCCGCCGGTGAGCGTCACTTTATCTGCGTTGATAGTGTGCGCTATGATGATAGTGCCCCATGGCCCATCGAGCCGGATGGTGACGGTTACTCGCTGACGAGGACCGACCCAAATCTTTACGGAAACGACCCTAACAACTGGCAGGCAGCCTCGCCCTTGCCCGGCGAGTAAATCCCTGCTGAAATGGAAGCGAAACCAATGGCGCGAAATAAACAGTGAGGAAGGAGAAAAAAAATCTTAGATTTGTGAAAAGCTCGGTGCTATCACTGGTCTTTGTAGCATCCCTTGCCGGTTCCGCCCTCCAGGCTTGTCCTGTGGGCGACGTGAGCGGAAACTGCACAGTCGACTTGCACGACCTGCGGCTTCTCGCCGAGCAGTGGCTCGACCCTACAGGCAGCGCCGACCTGGATGATGCCAACGGAGTAAATATGGTCGATTTCGCCATGTTAGGCGAAGACTGGCATAAGGTTGAAGCACCATTGTTAATCACTGAGTTCATGGCCTCCAACAGGACCACGCTGGTTGATGGGGACGGCGGCGCCCCTGACTGGATTGAGATTTACAATCCGACGGATACAAACATCACTCTGACCGGCTGGTGCCTGACCGATGACTATAGAGACCTTACCAAGTGGCTATTCCCCGAGGGTCTTATCATTGAGCCGAGCCAATACCTTGTAGTCTTCGCATCAGGACAGGATGATGCTAATTACCCATATCTTGACCCCAACGGCTACTACCACACCAACTTCAAGCTCGACAAGGCCGGGGAGTATCTGGCACTCGTGGCGGGCGATGGCAAAACAATAGCTCATGAATATAATAGTTTCGAATATGATGATGATGAGTTCGGTTTTCCGTATCAGAGAACCGATTTCTCATATGGCCTGATTAATAACGACCCTAACCAGGAGGCCTATTTCGACGCTCCCGCAACACCGGGTGCGGAAAATGGTCCTGCGGTACTGGGTCTGGTAGCCGACACTAAATTCAATTACGACCGCGGCTTTTATGAGAACCCTTTCTCTCTGGAAATTACAACGGATACCTGTGACGCTAATATATACTACACCACGAATGGCAGCGAACCGATGCCGAGTACGGGTACACTTTATACGGGCCCCATTGGCATCAGCTCAACGTCGTGTATGCGGGCGGCCGGGTTCAAGACGGGCTGGCTCCCGACGAATGTTGATACGCAGACTTACATCTTCGTCGACGATGTCAATCAGCAGCCTGAAATGGACCCCAATATCGTAAACGACCCCTGCTACGGCGGTATTATCACTGGTGCGCTCAAGTCTCTACCTACACTGTCAATCGTCATGGACGAGAATGACTTGGCCAATCTTCAGGCTCAATCGACTTATCCGCCCGGCAGCCCACCCAAGGAGGAACTGCCAACTTCAGTCGAGTTTCTTTACCCTGGCGACCGCGACGGTTTTCAAATCGACTGCGCCATCGAGGGACACAGCTGGTCGATTCCCAAACGCGCGTTTCGGCTAAAATTCATACGGGATTTCGGCCCGGGCAAACTTAAATTCCCGTTCTTTGAATCAGACCTGCTGAACGCAGATTCGGCGGTCGAATTTTTTGACCGGCTCGTCCTTCGCAGCGGCAAGAACATGAGCTGGGCGCTTGGCGGAACGCACGGCGGGGGCGCCACCGTAACCTATGCCCGCGACCAATGGACGCGCGACGCCCAAATCGCCATGTCCGGGACCGCCTCACATGGTATCTTCATCCATTTATACATTAACGGTAAGTACTGGGGCCTCTACAATCCCTGTGAAAGGCCGGACAGGTGGTTCTTGTCGGCGTATTTTGGTTCGGAACCGGAGGACTGGCTTTCGTCAAATCACGGGCTTGAACGAGATGAGGGCCACCTTAGCGGCGACAGCACCCGATATGACCTGATGATGACACTGGCCGACGAAAAAGACCTTGAAGACCCAGCCAAATACGATGAATTTAAACAGCTGCTCGAGGTACCCAAATACTTAGACTACGTCATCCTGTACTGGTACGCCGGAATAGGAGACGGTATCGATAACAACTGGTACGGCGGTAACTGCAACAACCCACAGGGTCCTTACATGTTCTTCATGTGGGATTCGGAACTTATATTCATTAATTACATCTCGGATTCGCCGGGAAACGACGTTGCCTGGGTCAATACTCTCTTTCTGGATCCCTCCTCTGACACTGATTTTGACAGCACAACGATTATCAGGCTGTGGAAGTCCGCACGCGAAAATGATGACTTTATGATGACCTTCGCCGACCGGGTCTATGAACACTGCTTCCATGACGGCGTACTGACCGAGGATAACTCACGGCAGCGCTGGCAGGTCATTACAGATTACATCAAGGACGCTGTAGTCTGCGAGTCGGCAAGGTGGGGAGATGAAGTCACTAACCCGGCAAGGACCCTTGAAAATGATTGGCGACCAGCTGTGCAGACAGTAGATACTCGAATGCAGGCAAATGTGGCACAATTTATCACGGCCTTGCGCGCCGAAAGCCTTTATCCGTCAATCGACCCTCCAATCTTTCGAGTAAATGACGCAAATCAGCATGGCGGCTATATTTCGACCTCAGACAACGTAAGCATGATTAATCCCAACGGTAGTGGTAAGATTTACTACACACTCGACGGGGCAGACCCTCGTCCGACCCATACCTTCCTTGTGGTCGAAAACGCCCCCAAAAAAGCGCTCGTCCCAGCCGGTGACATCGGCACCTCCTGGAGGACAGACCCGAATTTCGACGACTCCACCTGGACCCACGGTACTCCAATCATCCCAGGTACGACCGGCGGCGTCGGCTTTGAGGTACTATCAGGCTATGAAGAGTACATCAGCTATGACGTCCAAGCAGAAATGTACGGCCAGAATTATACATGTTATATCCGTGTTCCATTTACCGCTGACCCGGCAAGCTTCAACATCCTGACATTACGAATGTGTTACGACGACGGCTTCGTCGCCTATATTAATGGCGTCGAGGTTTGGCGCGAAAATGCGCCCGCTTCGCCGCAGTGGAACTCAGGCGCTACCACCAGGCACAGTGACGCGGAAGCGGTCGTCTTCCAAGAATACGATATATCCGACCACACCACCGCCTTAGTGTCCGGCGACAACATCCTGGCCATCCACGGTCTGAACAACTCCGGCGGCAACGAGAACAAGGACTTTCTCATCTCTGTTGAACTTATCGCTGATGCCAACATCGCACCGACCGCAACAGAATATACAGGCCTGTTCACGCTCGATAAGAGCACACTCATCAAAGCACGCGCCTTGAGTGATGTAAACGAATGGAGTGCACTAAGCGAGGCTCCTTTTGCCATCGGCCCGATAGCTGAGAATCTCCGCATCACCGAAATAATGTACCATCCAAAGGACACAGGCAATCCCAACGACCCAAACACCGAATTTGTCGAGCTGAAAAACATAGGCCCGAATACGTTGAATTTAAGTCTGGTAAGCTTTACTGAAGGGATCCATTGTACTTTCCCCGCACTGGAACTCACAGCCGACGATTATGTCCTCGTTGTAAAAGACCAAAACGCATTCTTGGCTGAGTACGGCCCAGACCCCAATATAACTATAGCCGGCCAGTACACCGGCCGCCTTGACAATGCCGGTGAGCGAATCAGACTCGAAGACGCCGCTGGCGGGACAATACTGGATTTTGAATACAACGACACCTGGCGTCCGATTACTGATGGTCTGGGATTCTCTCTCACCATAATAGATGATAGTAATAGCGACCCAAACAGTTGGGGCGAAAAGCAGAGCTGGCGTCCCAGTGCCTATGATGGCGGCTCACCCGGCTGGGACGATACCGGCGCTGTTCCCAACCCGGGCGCCGTCGTGATTAACGAACTGATGTCCCATTCACATGGCATCGCACCTGATTGGATAGAATTGTACAACAGCACCAATGAAACTATAAACATCGGCGGGTGGTATCTTAGCGATAGTGACACCAACGTCATGAAATACGAGATTGCCGAGGACACAACGATTGACGCGAACGGGTACATCGTTTTCTATGAAGACACTAATTTCGGCCATACCAGCACTGACCCGGGTTGTCTGATATCTTTTGCATTAAGCGAGACCGGCGAAGAAGTATGCCTGTCCTCGGCACAAGGTGGTGTGTTGACCGGATACCAGGAAGTAGAGGATTTCGGCGCCTCCGAAGCCAGCGTCTCGTTCGGCCGCTACTACAAGAGCAGTACCGGCAACTTCAACTTCGTCGCAATGGAGTCGAACACGCCCGGCTGGGCAAACTCGTATCCGAAGGTCGGCCCGATCGTCTTTGACGAGATTATGTATAACCCCCAGTCCGGCAATCAGAACGAGGAATACGTCGAACTGTACAACATTACAGGCGCCGATGTGAATTTATTTGACGACTATAGCAATCCGTGGAAGTTCACGGACGGCATCAGTTTCACCTTCCCAGTGGACGCGAACATACCGGCGTATGGGCTTATGTTGGTCGTCAAAGA
Source organism: uncultured Pirellulales bacterium (assembly GCA_964513655.1). GTDB lineage: Bacteria > Planctomycetota > Phycisphaerae > Sedimentisphaerales > Anaerobacaceae. The sequence continues at coordinate 21,153 of CAZENQ010000034.1, forward strand.
CCCAACGACTTTCACATCGACCTACGGCAGCATGCCTGCCGGCGTCCAGGTGCTTGGTCCGTACGACGGCCAATTAAGCAACGGCGGCGAAAAAGTCGAGATTGGCAAATTTGGCGATTTGGACGAGTACGGCATACCTTGTTACATCCGCGTCGAAAGGGTCAATTACAGCGACGGTTCCCATCCCGAAGACTGCCCCGGCGGTGTGGACCTCTGGCCAACCGAGCCGGATGGCAACGGCCTCTCACTGGCCCGAATCGACCCGAACCTTTACGGAAACGACCCCAATAACTGGCAGGCAGCCTCGTCCACCCCGGGCGAGTGAACTTCCGATAAATAATGTCACTATTTGGGCGTTTGCGCCATCTCAGATGTCACCAAACAGGGACAAATGCTGGGCCTGTATTTTACGCCAAAAGTGTTGACTTGAATGTCCTAATATGCTACAATGCGTAAAACCTGTAAAACAGTAAGCTTACGGGCCAAAACCTGCAAAGATAAAGTCGGGTCAGCAGCCTAAAGCCTCAGTGAGGAAGGAGATGGATAAAGTGTTCAATTCTACGCGAATTCCATTAGTGGTACTGGTACTGACAGTCTTTTTGGCTGGTCCGGCCGAGGTCCAGGCCTGTATTCCGGGCGATTTGGATGAGAACTGCTTAGTCGACCTGAAAGACCTGATGGTCTTTACCGAACAGTGGTTGGACACAGGGGGCTGTTCAGAGCCCAACTGCGCCGACCTGGATGATGACAGCAACGTCGATATGGCCGATTTCGCCATTTTCGCGGACAACTACCGCAGACGAGTCAACCCAGTGGTCATAAACGAGATTCACACCGACCCGGACGTCAAGACCAAACAGGTCGAATTCGTCGAGCTGTACAACATCAGCAATGACACCGTCGATTTGTCCGGCTGGTATTTCTCCCGTGGCTTCGATTTCACCTTTGCCCCGAGCATCTCGATTCCGCCGCACGGTTATATGGTCATTGTTGAGAATACAAATGTCTTTGACTCGAATTCACTAAGCTCTGCGGATTTTCAGGCCGAGTTCGGCTTTGAGCCCAACGGCGTCTTTATCGGCAAGCTCAACAACAACGGAGAAAATATCGAATTGCGAAACACCGAGGGTGAGGAAATGGACCAGGTCGATTACCAGCTTGGCTTCCCCTGGCCGACTGTGGGTGACCCTGTGCCCTTTGCCTATGAACCCGATGGTAACGGACATTCAATGCAACTGGCAAATCCCTGCCTTGATAATGATTTGGGCGGCAGTTGGCGCTCGGCTTATCCCACGCCGGGTGCCAAAAACACACCGGTTTATTCCGACAACATCCCGCCGCAGATTCGTCAGGTAAACCACGACCCGGAAGAGCCTGCCTCAACCGACACGGTAACTATCACCTGCAAGGCTACCGACCCGGACGGCGTCGCCTCTGTCACGCTGCGCTACCAACTGTTAAATCCGGGCAGCTACATCCCAATTACACTTCCGAACTACACCACAGTTGAAAGTCCAATAGTGAACACGGCCTATGAAAACCCCGCCAATTGGAGTTCGGCTGTAACGATGTATGATAACGGCACGGGCGGCGACCAAATCGCAGGTGATGATATCTACACCGCGCAAATATCGGCCTCTACAAACCGCAGCCTTCTCCGCTACCGCATCACAGTCGAAGATAACGATGCCTGCGGCGTTACCGTACCGTATTCCGACGACCCGGTGCCTAATTTTGCCTATTTTGTCTACGATGGCGTACCGTCCTGGAGCGGCGCAAAAAATCCGTCGGGCTCGCCGCCGGATAATGTGGTCGTCACTTACGGCACGGACGTTCTGACCTCGCTTCCGCTGTATCACTTCATCAGCAGAAATTCAGACGTAGAGGATTGTACATGGAATTATGAGTACGGCCTGAGCAGTTCGCACCGAAAAGACTTCAAATGGGCCGGAACGTTGGTCTACGAGGGGCAAGTGTACGACCATATAACCTACCGCGCGCGGGGCGGGACACATCGGTATGACAGCGGCAAGAACATGTGGAAGTTCGACTTCAAGCGAGGCCATTACCTCCGGGAACGAGACGACTACGGCAGGTGGTACGACACAAGACGGGACAAGCTCAACTTATCTTCAACCATTCAGAACCCATACTTCGAGATACACGGCAAGCAGGGAATGTTCGAAGGTATCGGATATAAGCTCTTCAACCTGGTCGGGATACCCTCACCAAAAACCCATTGGATACATTTGCGCATCATAGACGGAGCATCGGAATATGTAAATCAGTATGACGGAGACTTCTGGGGGCTTTACCTTGTAGTGGAACAGATGGATGGGAGGTTCCTCGACGAGCACGACTTGCTCGACGGCAACCTCTACAAAATGGACACCAACGCCGATAACGGGTATTCTGACCGCAACAACCAGGGACCAACGGGGCCTGACGACTACTCTGACGTCTCGACATTCGTTAATGCCTACAAGACCTACCCGTCTACGAGTTGGTGGACGACAAACGTGGACGTCAATTCCTACTTCAGCTACCGGACGGTGGTTGAGGCCTTGCATCACTACGATATAGGCTCAGGAAAGAACTATTTCTACTATATCGACCCTGTAACAAACGTCTGGGAGATGCTTCCCTGGGACCTTGATTTGATCATCGACGATGACGTATGGGATTGTTTCAACAACGGCGAAAGTCCCTTCAAGAAATACGGCCTGTGGGCTGACAGCAGTCTGGAGATTGACCGTAACAACCGTATCCGTGAGATACTTGACCTTCTGTTTAACTACGAGCAGGAGAACCAGTTAATTGACGAATATGCGGTCATCATAGGCGACCCCAATGCCGGAGGGCTTTCTTTCGTGGACGCTGATGTAGCGCTGTGGGACTACCACCCGGAGAACAACTATCAAGGAAATTTCTTCCAGACAGTAAAGTACACCGGAGATTTTGACGGTGTGATTGATAGAATGAAAAACTTCATACGTCATCGAGTTGTTGAAGGCGACCCGAACGAGGGCACGGCAGAGCCGGGACTTAGCGAGATTTGCGATGACCCAGCTATTCCGAATACGCCTGTGATTACCTTCGTCGGCGACCCCAACTACCCCACAAACAACCTCAGGTTCCAAACCAGCGCATTTAGCGGGAGCGGCTCGTTCGCGGCAGTAAAATGGCGAATCGGCCAGGTAGAGGAAAGCTCAAAAATCTCCGGCGCGGTGGAGCTTGACTTGGTATCCGACGGCAGTAGCTGGAAATATTTCAAGGGAACTACGAACCCTTCTAATCCAATAACCAAGTGGCGTCAGTTTGGTTTCAACGATTCCGCGTGGTCGTCAGGTCCGGCACCGCTCGGCTGGGGAGAGGACCCGTGCTTCCTGGGGACTGAACTTACGGGCATGCAATACACCCACTCATCTTTTTACCTGCGCAAGAAATTCACCGTAGACGACCTCTCGGCGCTGGACAGCGCGCGATTGAAAGCTATGTACGATGACGGCTTTAATGTCTGGATTAATGAGACCCAGATGCTGAGCAAAAACATGTCGAGCTACAGTGTACCTTATGACGGATACGCGACCGCGGCCAACCCGGATGAGAAGGACTGGTTTACGTTTAGCCTGCCTGACCCGTCCGGCTACCTGGTCGAGGGCGTGAACGCCAATGTCCTGGCCATCCAGGTGCAAAACATGGAGTACGAAGAAACCGGCGACGACCCGGTGGTCAACGGAAGCTTCGAATTCGACGACCTCGGCGACCAGATTACCTGCCACGACGAGGTTGGTATCGGCTGGACCGAAGTGGGAACCTGGGTCGGCGTCGATGCCGAGTGCGGCAAGCCCGGAGTCTGCACGGAGGATTGCCGCGACCCGGTTGCGCCGGACGGCAACTGCTATGCTTTCATGCAGAGCAACGATACGTATCTGTATCAGGTTACAACTCACAGTATCGTCGAGGGCAAGGAGTATACGCTGTACTTTGACGCGTCCCTTCCGTGGAACGCCAGCACCGATATCGTGGCGTCTATTTATTATGTAGACGACGGCAATGAGTTCGAGATAGACAGCAATACGGTATCTCTGCCTTCGTACGGCGGCTGGCTGTACGACGAGTCGGTGTCGTTCACCGCCGGGTCGGGACAGGCGTATCTCGGAAAGAAGTTAGGTGTAAAATTTCATGCTCCGAACCTTGGTGATAGTAACAAGTGGATTTTCATTGATAATGTTCGACTCCAGGCGAGTCCGCCGTTTGTACCCGTCCTGGACCCGGATTGCTTCATAGACGTCAGTCTGGTTGCCGACACGCTTGACCCGTGCACGACGCCTCCGAATTATCTGACCAGGCCCGGAAGATACGAAATCGAAGCGCTTTGGGAGAGTGACGAGATCAATCCGTTCCAGAGCGATATTAATATCCCCGCCAGTGTGGTCAGGCCAAACCGCACCTATAGGGTCCGCTGTCGTCACAAAGACACCACGGGCCACTGGAGCCACTGGTCTGACCCCAACCAGTTCCTCACGGGCGACCCGCTCTCGGAAGGCATAGTCGCAGATTTAAGAATCACAGAACTGATGTATAACCCTGCGGATGGCAACGGTTACAATAACGATGACTTCGAGTTCATCGAACTAAAGAACACTGGTTCAACAACCCTCGATTTGACCTACGTCTCCTTCATCGATGGCGTCACCTTCGACTTCAATGACAGCAACGTTACCAGTCTTGCCTCCGGGGCCTTTGCACTGGTGGTAAGTGACCAGAACGCTTTCAAATCACGGTATGGTGCGAGCTTCAATATTGCCGGTGAGTATATCGGCAACCTGGCCAACGGCGGTGAAACTGTCGAACTGGTGGATTTCTGGAACGGAACCATTGCCGAGTTTGGGTATAATGACGGCCGAGGCTGGCCTCTTGCGGCTGACGGCGCCGCCCATTCGATGGTGCCTTTGAATTCGGCAATACCCGGCGAACCCTTTAACTCGCTGGAGTACGGGGGCAACTGGCGAATGAGCACGTATATGCACGGCTCGCCAGGGGCAGATGACCCGACCGTAGCAACTACTGTTGTCCTAAACGAGATAATGGCACATACCGATTACAACTCGCCGCCCTATGATTCCAACGACTGGATAGAGCTTTACAATACGACCGGCTCAACCGTCAATCTGACCAGCGACTGGTATCTCAGTGATGAAGGCAATACGATTGCGAATCTGAAGAAATGGGCCATACCGAGCACTTCAATCGGCGCCTATGGTAAGGTTACCTTTGACGAGGTCGACGATTTCCACAATCCATATCCGACAGGCTTCGGCATCGACAAGGCAGGCGAACAGATATACCTGTCCTACCTGCCCGGCAACTCCAACGACCGTATAGTTGACTGTATCACGTTCAAAGGCCAGGAGAACAACATCTCTCTCGGCCGCTACCCCAACGGCGACCAATTCTGGTTCCATATGCCCACCTCTCGAGGTTCAAACAATAGCATGCCGAACCAGTGCGCGGTTGTTATCAATGAGATAATGTACCATCCGGTAGACCCGAATGATGAGTATATCGAACTCTACAATCCTACCGGAGCAACCGTCAACTTGTGGAATACCGAAGGCACGTGGCGCGTGCGCGGAATTGGAAATAACGATTATTACTTCCCGCCGAGCATTTCAATCTCGTCGCATGATAGTATTATACTGGTGGGCTTCGACCCGACCGTAGCAGTAGACAGGCAGCTATTTGAAAATGCTTATGACACAGGCACATTGGTACCTAACGTGGACATCTTTGGGCCGTGGGATGGCAACTTGAGCAACGCCAGCGAACGATTCGCCTTGGAAAAACCACAGGCAGCAGACCCGCCGGACGTAGAAATTTCTTGGGTGATTGTGGATGAGGTTATGTACGGTGACTATTCTCCCTGGCCCGAAAGCCCGGACGGTGAAGACGATGCCCTGCATAGAATCTCCAACGCGGCGGATGAATCTGGCAACGACCCGACAAACTGGACCGCAGCTTCACCTTCGCCCGGCAGCTAATTAAGCCATCAAAAAAGCGTGGCGGCCATCCTATGACCGCCACGCCTTAAAATCTCTATAAGCTAACACTACATCTTAGGCCAGGCCCAAGTAATCACTCCTGTCCGGCTTTTCTGCTCTTGATGGTTTCAACATAATTCCCTAAAAGCGATGCATCATCTTTCCGGCCGTGGTGCAGCATATACCGAATGCCCTCCTGCAGCAGCCGAACGGCCTCGTCAAAACGCTGCTGGACCTCGAGGTTTCGCGCCATCTCTAAATGGTGTGATAGGTCGGCAGGATTCAAATCCAACGCCTTTGAAAGATATTTTCCAGCCTCCACGAGTTGTCCCATTGAGGCAAAGGACTTGCCTATCTTAAGGTACAGCTCGGCATTTTTGGGCTCAGCAACCAATTGCTCCTTGAAGTCCTCAATCGCTTTATTAAACTCCTCGCCGGCCTCTTCCGCCTTATCCATCCTGCTGTTGACCACCGCAAGGTTATAGTGAATGTTCCCCGTGTATACCTCTATACCCTCCAGTTCAATAGCCTTAAGTGACTCACTTAGCGCATCGGCCGCCTCAGACCACTTACCAAGTTTAATCAGCGCAACAGCCATATCATTATACGCCTTTATCGCCATCGAAGGGGCCCGCCGGACTATCCGCTCATACCTTTCCACGCACTCCTCAAACTTGCCCTCCTCGAAAAGCTTCCGTGCCTGCCTGAAATACTCCTCAGCCAAATCGTATGCCGTTTTCCTCCGCGCTACCGGCGCAAGCAGATTTTCCACCGGGGCATAATCATCGGTCAAAACAGCCCCGTCCGACTTCGCCCTGAGAGTATTGATATCGGATTCATTCAGCAGCCAGAAGATTGTCCCCTTTCTCTTGGATTGTTCGTACAGACCCTGAAGGTCGAGTTCTTCCCTGACGGCAATAATAACAAAAGTGTTGCGGTGTGAGCGCGGCACGCCCGCTTCGGTCATAACATAAACATAAGCAAAGGTTTTCTTGAGCGTATTGATAATAGCGCCTAAGAAAAGGCCGTCGTCAAATACGTCTATCAGATTGACCATATAAACACCGCCCTCAACAAGTAGTCGCGCGACTTTCTCATTGAATTCCCAAGTCGTAAGCTGGAACGGCACGGAATAATCATTGATGGCATCTTCATAGATAAAATCGTAACGGGCTTTTAGCCCGGTAGTCGCCTCACGCTCCAAAAGTTCATCTACGTAGTTTCGCGCATCCATTTGTATCGTTCTTATTGACGTGTCTCTCGGCAGACCGAAGGCCGCCATAGCCGCTTCAGTGACACCTGGGTCAATCTCTACAACCTCCACCAAGCTGCCGGGCCAGACCTTATCCACATAGCGAGGAAAAACATAGCCGCCGCCACCTATGACCATCGCTCTAAGCTCATCATCATCCTCACTGAGCATCTCCGTAACCGCAGCGTAAATACGTGTGTAGAAGTACTGCAGGTCTAATATGTCTTCCATATTAATCCGGCTGTGCATGAGCTTATCCTGTATAAAGTCACGTATCTCGACAGGACCTGGCACGCGGTTAACCGCGATATAACAATACTGGCTCTCATCTTCGTAAATAACATTCGGTTTCGGCATATCCCGCAGTGCAAGTCTGGCCCCGGCCTTTTGGGCCCATTCCCAGGGCCCCATCCCCATTGCCAGCCCGCAGATCAGCACCAACAGACAAACATACAAAACCCACAGCCGGAACCAATATAATATTCCCATAGCGAGCAGCACCACGGCAACAACCCAGACAATCGCAACGCTCCCCATAGCGGCAATCAGATAGTAGCCTGCCGCAAAAGTACCGGCAATACTCCCGGCCGCCCCCCAAGCATATATGCTGCCGACGGTCCTGCCGGTGGCCAGTCCCCTCTCAAGGGCCATCTTGGCCACCACTGGGCTTATTGTGCCCAACAGCATAGAAGGCAGCAGAAATACCAGCGCTACGTGGCTAAAAACACGCATCGGCAAACTAAAGTACCATAGCAACTTCCAGCCGCCAACCAGGTTATTCGCAACCACCGTCAAAATGCACGCAAGCGAACAAAGGGCAAACAGCCCCGCCAGGGCCTTTCGAGCAGGGTAGCGGTCGGCAATCCGCCCACCAACGTAATTGCCAAGTGTGATACCGCCCAGCACCACACCTATAACGGCTGTCCAGGTATACAGTGATGAACCTAAGTAACGCGCAATCAGCCGGGCCGCAACCAACTCCAGAACCATTATACAGAAGCTCGAGATAAATACTGTCGCACTTGGGACCAACAAAGGCCATCTGTGTCGGGATGTTTTCGCTGCTACGTTACTATCCTGCACCTGCGTTTTCCTCTGCCAGACCTCAATGCTGACTAATAAAACGGCAAGCCTGCCTGAAAAATCTTTGTTAGGCCTGCGACCATAACTTAGATTCCTCGGCCGCTGATTCTAACCGCTTCTTATGAGAGGTTCAATAAAAAAGCATGGCGGCTTAACAGCCGCCACGCTCTCTAAATCAGCACTTAGCCGGGAAAATCCGACTAAGCCCATATCCGCCCTACGGTGCGGTAACCGAGTTGCTATCCATCACATTAAGCGATGAGTTATACGTGTAGCCGGTCGCCGAGACGTCTGTAACCGTAAAGGTATACGTACCGCCGCCTTTTACAACCTTTGACTCTAAGGTTACCTTGCCGTCCTGACCGGTCTGGCCCTGCTCGTCGCCGCTCGTCGTCGCTCCGCTCCATTCACCGCTGACCGTAGCACCGTCAACGTCATCGGTATACTCGTCCTTGATCCAGACCGTTGCCGTCGCTATATAGTACCCGCCCTTCGGCTCGTACCACGACATCGCGATGTCATTGACATACATGTCCGGTCCCGGCGTGGCTGTCGGTGTCGGTGTTGGCGTAGGTGTCGGTGTCGGTGTTGCAGTCGGAGTCGGTGTTGGCGTAGGTGTCGGTGTCGGTGTTGCAGTCGGAGTCGGTGTCGGCGTAGGTGTTGGGGTCGGTGTCGGCCCGACGCCATGCACCGTCGTGATGTACATATCATCGATGTAAATCGTATCCAGCGTCTGGTTGCCCGCCGTATGGTCTGTATCCGTCACGCGGACGTAAATATACCCGCTGGTGGAACTTGGCAGCGTATAGCTCTGCACCGTGTCATCGTCGGCCGTCTTGGTGACCGTTACCATGTCGGTGTACGTACCGTCTACGCTGGTTGAGTAAGCAAAGACAAAGTCGTCACCATCGCTGCTTGCTGTCTTATAGGCCTCTACGTTGAAGGTCACGCTCGCGCCGCCGGTAACGTCTATCCGCCACTTGTGCTCTAAGTAGCTGTAACGAGTGGGCGGACCGCCGCCTGACAGAATCTCCTCGATAGCCTCATAGCCGTCATTACTGTTTTGAGTATCCACGTGGCTGCCTGTGACTGTGCCTGCAGCCGCTATATCGCCGTCGGCCACATCATCTATGTAGCCTAAATCGTGCTTCAGCAATACCAGCTCAATACCGCTGCCGGTCCCAAGGTTGCGCGTGTACTCCATATCAGTAGCGTTGTTCCAGTGCTCATGCACGCCCAAGCTGGTCTCAATCTCATTTCCGTCCCCGTCCGGGTCATAAAATGCGCCCGAACACGGGTCGGGAACCAGTGCGGCTTCGTGCAGGTAGTCGTCGGCCCCGTCATAGTGGGGATAGGACTCCGGATCATTGGGGTCCCACTCCTCGTACATAAAATCATAAGCGACCGAGTCTATGGCCACCGGGTCCTGCGAAACAAACAGACTTGAAGGATGGTCGTTGTTGAACGGAGCCATCTCCCACAGGATTATGTCGCCGGATTCCTTGGGTGCACTGTAGACGCCGTCGATAAGCCACAAAACGCCGTGGGCGTCTATCTTCGGATGGCCCATCAAGTCCACTATGGGACGGTAATGGCCCATGCCGGGAACTTTGTCCGGCATAAACCTGTGCAGGTCGAGGTAGGCGTTGCCGCCCGGCCAGTCATGCCACCAGTTCATCGGTGTCCGGCAAAATGAGCCATAATGGTTCTTGGCACAGACTGTAATGCCATTGCTGGCATGGGCCTTGAGCACCGCAAAATTAATCATATACTCACATGCGGCATAGTATGTCGGTATACCTTCCGAGTACGACGAGTTCGCGTCGCTCCAGTAAATAAAATCGGTTTCCGATTTGACGGCCTGCTCTCGCCCGGGAAGGCCCTCATAGTCCATCACGTGCACATCCGGAAACTCGTCCTTGATGGGAGCATAGATGTGATTGGGTACACCATCAATCGTGCTACCGATATAGATGTCGCCGTCATCCACGCCCGCATCATAGACCAACTGCCTTAGCAGCGGAATAATCATCTGCGGGGCGTTGTGGTAGCGTTCCCAGCCGCCTTTCTGATAGCCGTCATTGTCGATGTTCCGCCCGTCTGTCCCGCGATGGAACGTAACCATATTTATCTTGATATTAACCTTTTCGCCGCTGCTGTAGCCGACGCTTCCTTTGCCGGCATTGCTGTTGTAATGCTTGAAAATCGCATCCCACGCGGCAGAAAGCGTGCTCTGGCCCGTAAGCTCCAGAACGGCTGTGTCTATCATGCTCTCGCAGACACCCTGGTTTGTAGAACTGTTGTCCCACCAGCGAGCCGCATCTGTGGCGCCCTCCCAGTCGGCTGCATTCGGGTCATG
>CAZENQ010000035.1:0-31868 GCA_964513655.1 uncultured Pirellulales bacterium
ACAGGGAATACAAAGAATGCCTACGTGAAAGAATTATATTACGTCTACTCGACCACACTATTGCAATAAGATTAGGCCTGTTAGAACCAGGCCAATCAGAATCAGCCAAACCCAACAAAAATAAGCTTCGCTCAGTCAAGCTGACCCCGCTAGGCAAACCCTGACCTTTTCCACCCCGGCCCCTTCTTACTTCTTAATTCCGCGTCCGCGCCTTCCTCTCACGCAGGATGCGGGACACACAACGTAGGACGAACCAAATTTGAGCGCGCCATCTTGCCTCCCCCAGCGCAGGCTCCGGACCCAGCCGTCGTTCCAAAATATAGTGCCGGCCCACGCCGGCCTCAACCACCGAGATACGCTTCACGCTTCACGAGATACGAACCAAGGGCCACTCCACCACCGCACCTCGAAGCGCAGCGAAGATGCCGGGCTTGACCCGGGACCCAAGTGTTGTTTTGACCTTTAATCTTGGTTTATTTGTATTTGTTTGCGCCGTTAGGTGTCCTGTGGAGGGTTTAGAGCTTAAAATTTAAAATTTCCTCTAACGGTATTTTCTCTTTCCACCCCCCGCACTTTTGATTGACACAACTACCCCCAAAAACTTGCACTTTTGATTGAATTTTTGACGCACAAGCGCGCCCAAACTGCCATTTTGCGTCACATCCAGCAGAACTGACAACACTGATTTTGTTGCCGATGCACTGACTATTTGTACTTGAACAATTGTGCTCTCTCTGACATAATCGTCCTAAGATTATTTCGGCCGGGAGTTTATGGTTTTCAGAGTAGCCTATTTCGACTGTTTTGCTGGTGCCGGCGGCGATATGATTGTCGCTGCCATGCTCGATGCAGGACTCGATATCCACTTCCTGAAGGCCCAGCTCGCGACCCTCGGCATAAACGACCTCGACATAAAATTAACTGAGACAAGGCGTTGCGGCATAAGAGCACTTGGCTTCGTCCCCTCCGCGCCCGAGCAGCACCATCATCGAAATCTCCAAGATATCACCAAAATCATTCGCCAAAGCGGGATAACGGATCAGGCCAAGGACACGGCAATCAGCATATTTGATCGGTTGGCCCAGGCCGAGGCAGCTGTTCACGGCAAAGACCCTAACGATATCCACTTTCACGAAGTAGGGGCCCTTGATTCGATCGTGGATATTGTCTCGGCATCCGTCGGATTGCAGGCCCTGGAAATTGAGAAGGTATATTGCTCGACTTTAAGTGTGGGCGGCGGCACCGTTAAGTGTGCTCATGGATTGCTGCCGGTCCCTGCCCCTGCGACTGCTGAACTGCTAAAGGGTGTTCCAACGGCATCCGGGCCTGCTGAGGTTGAACTGCTGACGCCCACTGCAGCGGCGATTTTGACGACCGTAGCTGAAGGGTTCTGTCCTCTGCCGGCTATGAAAATCGAGACAATAGGATACGGGGCGGGGTCGTTAGAATCGGAGGAATTTCCTAACGTTTTGCGACTGATTTTGGGCCAGGTCGTTGCTGAAGGCTCAGAAAACGCGGATTCTGTATGTCTGCTTGAGACCAATATCGATGATGTAAGCGGCGAGCTGGTGGGTTCGGTAACGGACAAGCTGTTTGAGAATGGCGCTTTGGACGTCTTCACGACGCCGATTTATATGAAGCAGAGCCGTCCGGCCGAGCAAATCTCTGTGCTCTGCAAAATCGGAGATGCTCAACAGTTGGAGCAAGTCCTTTTTGAACAAGGGGTTACGTTCGGGATCAGAAAGCAGGTTCTGCAGAGGAGCAAATTGGCCAGAGAATTTGTTGCCGTGCAGACTGAATTCGGTGAGATAAGAATCAAGGTCGGGAAGTTGGGCGAGCGGGTTGTGAATGCCAAGCCGGAGTTTTCGGACTGCCGTTTGGCTGCGAAAAAGCACAATGTGGCTGTAAAAGAGGTTTTGGATGCCGCAATAACTGCCTACCGGAAGGGGTGATTAGGCGTGGATTTTGGTTGCCGGGGTTGTGCAAATTGCCCAGATTAACGGGCAAATCCTTCGGCTGTGGTCGGAATGACGGTGGTGATCCGCGTTTTTGGGGGAAAAATGGGGGTGGCGAATTCGACAGGTGCGGGGTCGCCCTTGTTTTTGGGCTAAAAATGGGGGTTGGGGGTGTTGAAAAGTGTTTCAAAGTGTGAAAAGTTTGGAAAAACTCAGAAAAAGTGGTGGAATTGCGCTGGAATAAGTGTTTGAAAGTGTTTCAAAGTGTGAAAATTTAGGAAAATTTTAGCGTTAAAATGGGGGGTTTGGAGGGGCAAAGGAGTGGCGGAGTTGGAGCCGGCGCGCAATATACACTATTTAAACTAGTGTATATCTTGGAGGAAAACTGCGCGTTTTGTCAAATGTGTTGTCGATTTGCGCCAGGTATTTTTGAGCGGCGCTCTTGGGCATCTGCCGGGCTCCGGGTGTTCCTACTGCGGCGGTAGGGATGATGGATTTTTTTTGTTTTTCTGTTGATGGGTGGATTGAGGTAGGGTACATTTGGAATGACCGCTTCGGAGTCTTGCGGTGAAAGAAGTTCTACACCCGCCTTCGTACCGGCGGATGCAGGAGCGGGAGAAGATCCAGTGTGTCATTTTCTTGGCCGGAGTGGTGGTTTTTTCCCGCGAAAAGAGGTTTTTTTGCATAATCGGTGGTTGGTTTGCGCTGCCGGTTGTTCGGGAAAGGAGGAGTTTGTTTCGATGCACGGAGGACGCGAGGAGAATGCCAAGGGGGATATCCGGGGTGCGGGAGAGTCCCGATACATTTTTGGCGGAGGAACCGGCAATAAAATTTTTCTGGATTTGGAAAAAAATTAGGCGTTTAGATGGGCGTTTTTTGTGAAATATTAAGGGTTTTGTTTTTGAAAGGAGAAAAAAGATGAAGACTGCAAGAATGTTAACAATGTTGGTTCTGGCTTTGTGCCTGATGGTCTGGTTCGGCGGCGTTGCCGAGGCAGTGCCGATGGGGACGGCATTTACGTACGAGGGGCATCTCTACGACGCCAGCCACGTCGCAAATGGCCTATATGACTTTCAGTTCAAGTTGTGGACGGACCCGTGCAGAACCGAACCTGTCTTTAAGAGAGGTGATGACGTCAACAAGCCTGACGTGGATGTAATTGACGGCTACTTTACTGTAGTGTTGGACTTCAACAGTCCGTGGGCATTTGACGGCTCGGCCCGCTGGCTTGAGATTGGGGTTCGGCCGGGTGAGTTTGAAGACCCCAACACATATAGTACGCTAAGTCCCCGGCAGGAGATAACGCCGACGCCGTATGCAATGTATAGTCAGATTGCTGAGAATGCGGAGGATGCGTATGCCCTGGATGGCTATGACCATACCGAGTTCGCATGGACCATACACGCCCACAGCGGTGATGATATTACCTCCGGGTCGGTTGGCGAAGGGTATATCGACAGTCTTATTGCCCGTGACAGCGAGATTATGTCGTGGGTCCTGGCGGGGGATGGCCCAGGGTCAGGTCTGGATGCGGATCTGTTAGACGGGCAAAACTCGGCCGATTTCTCCTCTGTATCTCACAGCCACGATGGCTCGGATATTACCTCCGGCATGGTCACAGAAAGTTATATTGATGGTCTTATTGCCCGTGACAGCGAGATTATGTCGTGGGTCTTGGCCGGCGATGGGCCAGGGTCTACGCTGGATGCGGATTACCTCGATGGATTGAGTTCAGGTGCGTTTGCGCCTTTCTCTCACAGCCACGGTGGCGTGTATGCCCTTGTTACCCATATCCATGACGATAGGTATTATACCGAGAGCGAGGCAGATACGAGGTTTGTCAACACAACAGGCGACAGTATGAGCGGTACACTGACTGTAACAAGCAGCTCTCTTAAGGGCGTGGACGCTTCTACCTCGGCCAGCAATGGGCACGGCGTCTATGGTTATGCCAGTAACCCAGGAGCGGGCAGCAACTACGGCGGCTACTTTGTGGCCGCAGGCGGCGAAGGCCGGGGCGTGCGTGGCGTGGCCAGTAATAGCGACGGTGGCTCCAACGTCGGCGGTCTCTTTGAGGCCGCAGGTAGCTCGGGTTGGGGCGTCTATGGCAAGGCGTCTAATCCGAACGATGTTATTACCAACTACGGCGGCTACTTTGAGGCGGCAGGCGGCTTTGGCCGGGGCGTCTACGGCGAGGCCTCGAGTCCAAACGTTTCCAGCAACTACGGCGGTTACTTTGTCGCTGGAGGCCATTATGGCGTAGGCGTCTACGGTGAGGCCTCCAATCCGAACGACCCTACCAACTACGGCGGCCACTTTACCGCTGCAGGCAAATATGGCGTTGGCGGCCTGTTTGAGGCCAGCGGGACAGACGGTATAGGTATCTCTGCCTCCGGTGGCGCCTTTGCGGCCCACTTTGCTGGAGACGTGTTAATCAGCACTGGAGACGTGTTAATCACCAGTGGCAGGGTCACGACGCCGGTTCTGGAAATCACCGGCGGTGCGGACGTATCCGAGCAGTTCGAGATCGGCACCGTCAAGGCAGATGTATTGCCGTCTGCGGGTATGGTTGTGAGCATCGACGCTGAAAATCCCGGAGCTTTGGTGGTCAGCGATAAGGGCTACGACCGAAGGGTTGCGGGAATAATCAGCGGGGCAGGCGGCGTTAAACCCGGGATGCTGATGGGTCAGCAAGGTACGATGGCGGACGGGGAGCACCCGGTTGCGCTGACGGGGCGGGTGTACTGCCGGGCAGACGCCTCTGGCGGCTCGATTGAGCCGGGCGACCTTCTGACCTCATCAGAAACAGCGGGGCACGCTATGAAGGTCACGGACTACGCCAGGGCGCAGGGGGCAGTCCTCGGCAAGGCGATGTCGTCGCTGACGGAAGGTCAAGGGCTGGTCTTAGTGCTGGTAAATTTACAGTGAAAGGAGGTTATGAGATGCATCTGACAGATATAAAGATATCCGTGTTGTTCGCTGGAGTTTTATTGAGCCTGGCCTGTCCGTTCGGGAGCGATTGTTTGCTGGTCTACGCTGAAGCGAACGACCCATATGCGCCGTACGACAACGGCGTGCCGGAGGGATTCATGCTCATTGAGGGCGATATTATCGTGCCCGAAATCTGGGTCGAGGGTTTATTCGACACGAATTGGTGGACGAATGGTGTGGTCGCCTATGAATTTGATGGTAATGTCACCCCTTACAATCAGACTCGCATGCGCGATGCGATGGATGAGTGGGAGGCAGTCGCAAATGTGCAGTTTGTGGAACGTGACGGAGAAAGTAACTACCTGCACATTCAGAACGCCACGGTAAACAGTTCAGCTGTGGGCATGCAGAGCGGTGGGCAGGTGGTGAACATCTATAACTGGGGCTTCCGGTTCATAATGGTCCACGAGCTGGGCCACGCTCTGGGTTTTTGGCATGAGCACTCAAGACCGGACCGCAACAAGTATGTGATTATTCACGAGGATAGAGTCATAGACGGAAAGTTACACAATTTTTATAAATATCCTCGTGAAGAATATTACGGACCGTACGATTTTGATTCAGTAATGCATTACGGTCAGTGTGCTTTCTCATGCTGCAGCGATCCCTGCAATCCGTGCTGCACGCCTCCATGCCACTGTGCTCTTGACCCTGAGAACTGCCGAACAATCGAAGTCAACGAGCCCTGGGACGTCATCTGGCAAAATGCAATTGGCCAGAGGAACCACCTTAGTACGACGGATGAGCTTACAATGTCATTCGTGTACCCGGAAGCGGATTGGGTGTTCGTGAACCACTCGTATGTGAACGCTCCTCAGGGCAATCCGCAAGCGGGCACGTTCCTTAGGCCATACAGGAACTTCAACAGCGCCTCCAGTGTGGTGACAGCCGGTGGGACGATTATTATCCAGCCGGGAAACCATGATGAAATTGGTGTGTACACGACCGCCGCGACTTTGAGAGCTCCGTTGGGAGGTGTCTTTCTGGGACAGGGTGATTGAGCTGCGTCGGCTTTATATTATGGATACCGGGCCAAGGTATTGACGACGGGCCCGGGATTTACTGAATAATAAAGGAATCAGGAGTTAGCAATGAAGACGAAGAAAAGGATAGGAGCGATACCTCGATGCGCCGTCTCGATAATGCTGTTGCTTTCGGGCGGGGCAAGATTACTGGCGCGGCCGGGGTCGGAGGCATCCGGGCGGAAGGCGTACCGCATGGACTCCGGCAAGCACGAGGGGCTTGCGGGCAAGGGGCGCGCAGCCTACCGGGACGTCGTTGTGGCGGCGGGGGCTTCGTCGCTGCGTCTGCATTTTGGCGACTACAACCTGGGCGCGAACAGCTTCATCAGGATTACTTCGCTAAAGGATGGGGCCCAACAGCATCTCAATGCGAAAAGTATGGCCAGTTACCGAGGCGGGAGCGCTTACTTCAATGGCGAGAGCGTGGAAGTGGAGCTTAACGTGGGGCCGGGAGATAAGAATATCTTTTTCCAGATGGAACAGGTAACAACCGGTGAAATGGCGGGCGGCGATGTAGGGATATTAACTCTCTGCGATGACGACGACGACCGCGTCGGGACAACCGACCCGGCAATTGCTCGCATATTGATCGATAAAGATGGGGAGCTACTGGCGAAGTGCACGGCCTACATTATCCAAAACGGTGCACTGCTGACAGCCGGGCACTGTTTCGGTGGTGCTTGTGACCTTATTGAGTTTAACGTCCCCTCTTCGCTGAACGATGGCACGATTCAGCACCCGGACCCCTCTAGTCAGTACACCATTGATGACGTTCTCAAAGGTCCAGGTGCTGATACAAACTCCCAAGATTATGCAATTTTTACCTGCTACCCAAACAGCGAGACCGAACGACTTCCTCTTGAAGCCCAGCAGGCCTTTTACCGGATCGTGAAGGACGACCTGTTTCCGACAGAGGTTCGCGTTACGGGCTACGGGCTCGACAAAACCCCAGCAGGGGATGGCCCTGACGGTGAGAACTCCGATAACCGCACCTTACAGACAGATTCAGGGGCCTTTCTCGGGGAATATGACGCGAATGACCCCGATACCGATTGGTGGGGTAAGATCATAAAATACACCGCCGACACTACGGGTGGAAACTCCGGAAGCCCGGTGGAGAGGGTCCTGGCGTCCTACAGCAAGGTATCTATGGGTATCCATACGGAGGGCAAATGCGAGAATCCCAATTACCTGTACAACTGGGGCACGGGTTTCGACAACGAACATTTTGTAGATTACCTTGCGTTGACGAGGTTTACCCCCCCGAATACCGTGTACGTTGACAAAGGTCATCCCTCTATTCTGGAGACCGGCACGATATGGGACCCTGCGCTCACGTTTTGGGGTGCACTGGCCATAGCAAACCCCTATGATACGCTCGTTATTGCAGGCGGCTCTTATGGAGGACCACCCCCGTTCACGGTCGGCCAGAATGTGACCTTGTCTGCTGCGGGAGGAAGCGTAATTCTTGGCCAGTAGTCTCGATTGGAAATCGAAACGCAGTAAGTTAGTGAATTGATAAGGAGTATGACATGCAGAATGGAAATGGAACAGTGATAGCGCGATGGGTAGCACAGTTCACAATTATGTTGGTGTTTTTCCAGATCGGCTTGCCTGCTTTCGCTCAAAGCGGCGGCAACTATGATCTCAGCTGGCATACGATTGACGGCGGCGGTGGAGTGAGCAGCGGCGGGCAGTATATCGTGGCGGGTACAATCGGTCAGGCGGAAGGCGGCTATTCTGCGGGAGGTCAATATGAGTTGCTTGGCGGCTTCTGGCCGGGGGAGCCGTTATGCACGGTAGAGTTTCATCACTATGCGAGGTTCGCGGACTACTGGCTGGACGGGCCGTGTAATGCCGGCGATGAGTGGTGCGGGGGAGCTGACCTGGACCAATTAGGCGATGTTGACGGGGTTGACCTTGGGCTGTTCGTTGAGGAATGGCTGTACTGGTGCCCGTATGACTGGCCGTTGAAGTAGTATTCGTCCTGAGTTGTGCGTCCTTCGTCCTGCGCAGCGGATGTGACCGTGAAGCTTATGTATTAAAATCTCCAGGTCATAAGATTTGGCTTGTCAAAAGTTAGAAATCAGGATAAAAAGGTGGAATCGTTAGCGACTGAAATTTATTGTTAGTGTTTTGATAGACAGGAGAAAGGAAGCACAGATGAGAAAGAAGAACATCTTAAGAGCTGTAATCTGGGTGGCAGTGATAAGTACGGTTTGCGGTTGTGGGGCGGAAAGTAGGCAATGCGGCAGTGAGGAGTGGGTGAGCCTGTTTAACGGGAAGAACCTGGCCGGGTGGCGGCCCAAGATATCAGGTTACGAGGTCGGGGAGAACTTCGGCAACACTTTCCGTGTGGAAGACGGGATTCTGAAGGTCTCCTACGATGAGTATGACGAGTTTGACGGTGAATTCGGTCACCTTTTCTATAAAGATAAATTCTCCCATTACAGACTTCGGCTTGAATACCGCTTCGTCGGTGAGCAGCTGCCCGGCGGTCCCGGCTGGGGCTACCGGAACAGCGGTATAATGCTGCATTGCCAATCGCCCCAGTCCATGCGGAAGGACCAGGACTTTCCCGTCTGTATCGAGGCGCAGCTTCTGGGCGGGGACGGTACAGACGAGCGGTCCACGGGGAACGTCTGCACGCCGGGCACGCACATCGTGATGAATGACACGCTGGTCACGGACCACTGCATCAGTTCGTCTTCTAAAACGTATCACGGCGAGCAGTGGGTTACGGCGGAAGTGGAGGTCCACGGTAACGATGTCGTCAAGCATATTATCAATGGCAAGAGCGTGCTGGAATACGAAAAGCCGCAATTCGACCCGAAGGACGGCGCCGCCATCAAGCTGATAGAGGCCAATGACGGCGAGCTGATGGTGGACGAAGGTTATATTTCGGTGCAGGCCGAGAGCCATCCCGTCGAATTTAGAAATATCGAGATACTCCTGCTGGAACACTGAGGCTCCTACCTGACGGTAGACAGGGTCGGGACGGAGGTTTGAAGTGAAAAGGGGCAAATTAGGGGTCGGAGATTAGGGATTCGGATAACTGATTCGAAGCTATTTTTTCGACTGGCATAATCAGGGGAATTCGATTATACTAGTGTGGATTTGAAGGAGACTGTATGAATCAGGAAGAAGAGAAAACGGCCGGCCAGGAAAAGGACGAAGCAGCACTCGAGCTTCTGAGGCAGCTAAAACAGAAGTTGCGGACAGGTGATATTTCACATGCGAGGCGGGCGGCTTATAATCTGTCGTGGCTGCAGGAAGATGGTCTGGCCATCCTGATGGAGACATTAGTTGGCAACTTCTCAAGGACGGCCAAGAAGGCATCAACGTACGGACTGAGGAATATGAAGGGCAGGATGAGGAAGATGGCTTTGGAGGTTCTTGAGCAAGGGCTGAATCATCGTGACCGGACTACGAAAGCGGCATGTGTTAAAGCCCTGACTCTGATGAAAGGGGGTTCTGAGAAGAAAGGCGGCCCTCGTGAGAATCGCAGACGAGCTAGGCCAAGGATACGGGGAATTCGAGGGAGGGGTAAGAGAAATACGGAATGGAACAGGGCATCTTCCGGCAGGTAAATATTATCTGAGCCGGCTATGGGGCGTCAGTCCTGTTTCTCGACATCACCGCACTGAGGCGCGAAGTTTTCCAGACCGCGACAACAGAATTCGAGGGCAGGCAGGATTCCTATGGCACAGGTTGGCGAGGTTTTTTGGGGATTTAGTGGGTAAAGAGGTTGGAAAAAAAGGAAAAATTGTTGTGTGGGCGGGGGATACTTGGGCAGAATTCGGTGAGTACTCCGTGCCCGCTGAGGTAGGGTTCATAGCTCGTGAATCGTGGATAGTGAGTCGTTGTTCAGGCAACTGGTAATTGGCGGGGATTATTTTGCGCCTTTTTGTTCAAGGAAGGTTTCGAGGATTTGGGCGGCGGCGATGGCGTCGAGGCGTTTTTTCTTTTTCTTTCTTGAGAGGTTGGCGGGCGCTATTTTGTCTTCTGCGGCGAAGGTGGTCAGCCGCTCGTCCTGGAAGTGGACGGGTATTTGCAGGTGGTTTTTGAGCTGTTCTGCGAACTTAAGGACGAGCCTTGCGCGGGGACCGGTGGAGTCGTCCATATTCAGTGGCAGGCCGAGGACGATGGCTTCGACGTTCTCGGCGGTGGCAATTCGTGCGATTTTGTCGAGGAGGCCTTTTTGGCCGTCTATTACGGTGAGTGGCGAAGCGATAGTCTCGGCCGGGTCGCAGACTGCCAGTCCTGTGTGTTTGTCGCCGTAATCTATTGCCAAGTATCTCATTTGACTCGTCCTGCGTATTGCGTCCTGCGTATTGCGCATCGTGCGTATTGTTTGTCAGAGGAATTTTTCTCCGGAGTTGGCTTTTATTATTTCGAGCAGTTCCTTTATTTTCTGAGCCTGGTCGATGTGGCAGACGAGTGTGGCGTCCGGCGTGTGTGCGACGACGAAGCTGTCGAGGCCGATGGCGGCAATTAGATGTTCCTTGTCTTCGGTGACAATGATAGAGTTTTTGCATTGAAGGAGCTCTGTCTGGCCTGCGACTACGATGTTATTGTTTTTGTCGGAGGTTATGATATCGGCGAGTGCGGCGAACGAGCCCATATCGAGCCAGCGGCAGTCGAGCTTTATTGCGTGGACGTTTTTTGTTTTTTCCATGACGGCATAGTCGATGCTGATTTTGGGCATTTTTGGGAACCATTCCTGTAGGGCCTGCTGCTGGAGTGGGCCGTCCCAGTTGGTCTGGATTTTTTGGAGCGGCTTGGTTGATTGCGGCAGGAATTTCCGGAGGTTTGCCAAGATTGTTTTTGCTTTCCAGACGAACATGCCAGAGTTCCAGAAGTACTGGCCGGTGCCGAGGTATTCGTTTGCGGTTTTCAGGTCGGGTTTTTCCTTGAAGGCCTCAACGGTGTAGATTTTATTTTTGCATTCGGGGCAAGTTTGTGGGGCGGTGCACTTTATGTAGCCGAGCTGGGTACTGGGGAAGGTCGGCTTGATGCCGAAGGTAATCATATTTTCGGGATTTTTATTGACAAAGATAAGGGCGTCTTTGATGGCCTGCTGCAAAAGCTCGGCGGGCTCGATCAATTGGTCTGCGGTTACGACAGCGATTGCGGCGTCGGGGTCATACTTGGTGAGGATAGTTGCGGCGAGTCCGATGGCTCCGGCGGTGTCGCGTACAGTTGGCTCGGCGATGACGTTGTTGGGGGGCAGTCCGTGGAGGTTTTCGCGGACGAGGTCAGCATAGCCAGCGTTGGTGAGGATGATTATGTTTCTCTCGTCAAATATGGGAGAGAGTCTTTCGAAGCATCGCTGGAGAAGGGTCTTTCCGTCGAGCAGTTTGAGCACCTGCTTAGGGCGTTCTTTTCTGCTCAAGGGCCATAATCTTTTCCCGGTCCCCCCTGCCATTACGACTACGTAATCCATTGCGAAATCCTTTCTAAGTGAAAGTAAGGAACAATACGGGGACGACGATTAATACAAATACTGCGGTGGTGACGACCCAAAGCGCGCTGGCGAGTGGGCCGTCCAAGTCAAAAACGTTGCTCATTGTTACCATAAGAACAGCACTGGGGGTAGCTGCGAGAACCATTATCACGTTTTGGACCAATCCTTCCAAACTCTGTCCGGCCAGTGCCAGGAGCGTGATGAGCAAGAGAGCGACGGCCGGCGTTAAGATGAATTTTACCGCGGCAAGCGGGAAATACAAGGTCATATAATTTTTGAGGCGTGACAATTTTACCTGGAGACCGATTGCGAAGAAGGAGAGGCTGGAGGCGATGTAGACAAAGATATCGATAATATGTAGTTCGGCTATGAGTGCGGGTTGTTTTACGTTAGTCAGGTTCAGGATGATAGCTGTTATTATTGCTGGGATGGCGAGCATGCGCGAGTCGAGCAGAAAGTTGAGCCTTAATTTGGTGCGGCGGTTTTGGGTGCGCATTTCGCGGACTTTGAGGAGAGGTAGGTAGATGAGGTAAAAAGTTGGCAATACAAGCAGGAGATAGATGTTTGCGAGGGCCAGGCCTGTCATGCCGAATAAAGCGTAACATACGAAGGCGCCTCCGGTATAACCGACGTTGCTGAGGCCGCCTGCGAGGATGAGTGTTAGTCTGCTTGTTGGGTCGAGTTTGAAAAAGGAGAACAGAGCAGCCGAGATAGCCGTGCTTGTGAGCATTAGTATGAGGCCTGCTATTGGCAGCCAAATGAATTGAGCGGTCAGGTGCGCGTTCCAGATGACGAGCAGCGCGATTGGCCAGTTGAAACAGACGAGGACGAGGGTCATTATTTTTTTTGCGGATTTTTGGTGCAGTGGGAGTCGGTTAGCTGCGAAGTAGCCTGAAGTCAGACCGGCCAGCAAGACGACGAACATACTGATAAGGCGGATGCGCGTGACGTCGGTACCGGAGAGGTCGGCGAGCAGGTCGGATAGAGGAGTGTACATCAGGCGAGATACTCTCCGTCAACTTCGGTT
This sequence comes from uncultured Pirellulales bacterium, assembly GCA_964513655.1. Lineage (GTDB taxonomy): Bacteria > Planctomycetota > Phycisphaerae > Sedimentisphaerales > Anaerobacaceae. Next base: position 12,463 of record CAZENQ010000035.1, read on the forward strand.
AGAGTTTGGATATCGTTTGCGAACTGTTGGTATGTGCGGCCGGGTTCGTAGTCGCCGGTTTTTCCCATAAGTGCGAAGGTGGCTTCTTTGCCCAACTCTACGGCGGGTTGGTCGTAGGCATTGATGTTGAACAGTGCCGCGGTGAGGGAGGTTGTTACCTCGAAGAGATAAATGAACTGGCCGACGGTGTAGGGGCTGACTTCGGGAAAGAGGATGGTGAGGCATGGGCGGTGGCTCTGGAGGAGAGCATACTCGGTGGCCTTTTTCTCATTGTTGAGTAAAGAGCTCAAATCTTTTTCGGCGAGAAACTCGAGTTCAGGGGCGGATTTTGGTGCCGGGCCTGTTTTTAGGTCTTTGTGGAAGTTTTCAACCTGTAAGAAGGTGAACAATTTGTCGTTGGGGCCTTCGCGGTACAGCTGGACCTGGCTGTGCTGGTCGGTGGTGCCAAGGGCCTTTACGGGTGTGGGGCCGATGTGCCCTTCATTACCGGTCAGGTCCTTGTCCTTGCCGAGGCTTTCGGCCCAGAGCTGGCGGTACCAATCGGCGAGGTCTTTTAGGTGGTAGCTGTAAGGCATGATGACAGAGATTTTTTTGCCGTGGTTGTAGAAGTGGTGGTTTACAGCGGCGTTGATTGCTGCGGGGTTTTTATAAAAATCTTCACAGCTAACTCTGGTATCCATGTCTTTTGCGCCGGCCAGGAGTGAGTCGATATCGATTCCGCACATGGCGGCACTGAAGAGACCGACGGCACTTAGTACACTGAATCTTCCGCCGACGCCTTTTGGGATTTGGAGGGAAGGGAGTTTTTCTTCATCGGCAATTTTACGCAGAGTGCCTTCTTTGAAGTCGGTCGTTGCGACAATGTGGTTTTTCGGGGCATCTTTGCCGAGTCTGTTTTTGAGCAGGTCGCGAATGATGAGGAACTGTGCCGCGGTTTCAGCGGTTCGGCCGGATTTGCTAATAACGTTAAAGACGGTTTTGTCGAGGTTGTCGCTGATGGAGTCGAGGAACGAGGTGAGCTGTGCGGGGTCAACGTTGTCGAAGACGAAGAGTCGCGGGCCGGAGCGCTGTTTATCGTCGAGATTATACATATAGGGATTAAGAGCGGTTTGCAGTGCGATGTTGCCGAGGGCGGAGCCGCCGATGCCGAGGACGACGAGATTTTCGCAACCATCTTTTAATTCAGCGACCAGCTGTTTTACCTGCTGGGGCGTCTGGGTGTCATAAGGCAGTTTTCTGTATGCTGTGCCGGGAGGTTGGCCGGCCTGGGTTTGTTGGTTTAGCATCTTAATCAGAGGGGTGGTTTTCTCGGCAAGGTCGTTTAGCTGGTCGTCACTGATGCCGTGCTCGGGGCCGAGGGGCTCGACTTTTGCCAAAACATTTTTGTAGTGGAGTTTGATTTGTGGTTGTGTCATCGATATATACCTTTTGGATTCGAGGCAATTATGGTTTATTGGTTATTTTAGTCAACTTAATTTCACGTGGATAGTTTCCTTTGTGGTTTTGTCGAGAGCGAATGAGCCTGTTAGTTTTCGGGTGGGTGTTTGAGCGGTGACTTTGTACTGGCCGTGGAAGCCGCGGAAGGATGCTTTGCCATCGGCTGTGATTGTTGTTTTAGTTTTTGTCCACCACTTTCCTTTTATAAGCTGTTTTAGTTTTAAGTAGGCGGGTTTCGGCGTCATGTCTTTGCGGATGTATCCAGATGGGGCCCCCTGCCAGGCGTTGTAGTCGCTGAAGTCCCAGACGGTTACGGCCTCGACGGCGGGGTGTGAGAAGAGGAGCGTGTAGAGTTCTGCGACCTGCCGGGCCTGTCTTTTTTCGCCTTCCTCGGTGGTATGCCAGCCTTCGCGGCGTGAGAACCAGTCATCATCTTCTTTTAGTTTTCCGGAGAGGATTGTGAGTTCGGTGAAGTGGATTGGCTTTCCGAATTTGGCGAATTTCTCACAGATGTTCCAGGGTAATTCGATGCCCCAATAGCCTACGTGCATGTGCGACTGGATACCGATGACGTCGTAGAGCTGTCGGCCGGCGCCGTCGACGAGCTGGGAGACGACCTTTTGGTCGAAATCGTCGTCGGCCTTGTAGTCGTTGATAATCAAGGTCGCATCCGGATTTCCTGCGCGTGCAGCTTCGAAAGAGCGGCGGACGTATTCGCCTATGCCCATCCTGGTTATGGCCTCGGTGAGAATTGGCGCGTGTTTGAGGAAGTGGTCGCGGTCATACTCTGTTGCCTCGTTGACGACGTCCCAAATGTCGATTTTGCCTTTGAAGCGCTCGGTGCATTGGCGGGCGCGTTCGAACTGGACATCCATAGCTTTTAGTGGGTCTTCGGGGAGCCATTTCGGGTCGGCGAGATTCCAGACGAGGGGGTGGCCTTTTGGAGTTACGTTGTGGGCCTTGCACCATTTTACGATTTCTCTGGTTCGGGCATCGTTGGGTCTATCCTTCTCGGGCTCATAGCGTGCCCAGTAGAACGGGAGTGTGGCGAAGTTGAGGAGTTCGGCGAAGCGGTCCGCGTAGTCGGCACTGGCCTGTGGGGTTTCGCAGCGGTTTAGCTTGAAGATGTTTGAGCCGAAGAGGAACCTGTGGTTTGTCTGTTCGATTTTTGCGGGTGTTCCGGGGCTGAGAGGTTTTCCGTCGGGGCCGAGGAGCTTTAATACGGCATCGGCCTTTCGGTATTTTTCAATTCGTGCATCGGCTTGGTCGAGGATATGTTCTTTGGAGCGAAGGGTCGCGGGCTGGAAAATTTTGTCACATCCGGGCATTGATAGGGATGCTGCTGTCAGGCCTGCGGCTTTCAGGAAATCGCGTCGGTTCATAAGTTTCTCCTATGAATTTTTAGCGTTTATTTTAGCTCGGACAAATGCGCTTGGGCCCAGAGGTGATTTACATTTAATTCGAGGGCCTGCTCGAACTGTTCTTTTGCTTTCTTTGTTTTGCCTTTGCCGAGGTATCCGAGGCCGATTACGTAATAGGCGTCGGCAAGACGAACTTGTCTGGTTTGGCGCTCGCCGAACTTAGCGAAGAAGTCCATGGTGACATCTTCGGTGAGTTTTTCCTGTCCGTCAGCAATCAACCGGTCGAATATTTCTGCGGCCTCCTGTTTTCGGCCGAGTCTGCCCAGGGCCAGGGCCTGGTAGTATTGGGTTTGCGGCCAGTTTGAAGTTCTCTGCTGGTTGGCAGATTTTTCGTAGAATCTTTTAGCTTTTTGGTCATTGCCCAAAGCTTCGTAGGCCGTTGCGACAAAATAGTTGACCTGGGGGGCGTGACTATCGTTTCTGGGTCTTCCGACTTCGAGGTTTTCCGGATATTCGCCTGCGGCGAGGTAGTCCTGGAGGGCATGGTTGTATTTTTTGTTTTTGAATTTTTCGGCGCCTCTAAGCAGATAAGCACCGACGTAGACATCGTGGACTTCACCGCCGCCCTCCCGGGTGTGGAAATGGTGGTCTGTGAGAAATTGGATGGCGTCATCATATCGGCCGACCTGCACAAGAAGCATAATTTCGCGAAGGAGGCTGTCATCTCGCTGGATTACGGTCTGGTGGTTTTTATCCAATAGTGCGAGTCTTTTTTGAGGAGAGAGCCCCCCTGCCTCATAAAGTACGTCAAGCTCGGCGTAGAGTCTGGGGTCTTTAGGGTCGGAGTTAACGGCCTTTTCATAATTGGCGATTGCTTTTTCAATGTTGTCTTGTGTTCTGTAGTAGGCCCAGCCGAGATTTCGATGGACGGTGGCGAACTTGTCATCGAGCTGAGCGGATTTTCCCCAGGCTTTGATTGCGTTTTCGGGCTGGCTGTCGTAGAGGAGGTTGCCGAGATAATACCAAGCGCGGGCGTCTGATGGATTATGGCGTATGGCGCTATTTAGGACGTCGATGGACTCGGCGCGGTGTGGGAAGCAATAATCGGGCGGCATTTTGGCTGCCAGTGAGTAGTATTTTGAGGCATTTTGGTTGTCGCCTTTTTGCTGATAGAAGTAGCCGAGATAATAATAGACAAGAGGGTACGTGCTGAGGGATTTATTGTGAGTTTCGAGAGAGCGCGAGAGTACTTCTATCGCTTCGTTCCAGCGGGCGAGATTGGCGTAGTCGACGGCGAGTTCGAGATAGGACTGAACGTCATCTCGCATTTTTGTCTTGAGGTCGTTAAGTATTTCATCGGTTTTTGTTTTGGAGCCGGTGATGGATTCGATAAGGTACAGTTCATTGATTGCCCAGAAATCGAGGGGGTCGGTGTTGAGGACTTTCGAGAGTACTTCTCGGGCTTGTCGAATCTGTCCTAAGTTTCTAAGTATGACGGTTTTTGTATCAATGGCTTTGGTGTTTAGTTGGTTTGTGGCGAGTGAGCGATTGATGTGGTCAAGGGCGGTTTTGAGGTCTTGTTTGATGCAGGAGATTTCGGCGAGTTGGTAATAAGCGGCGCTGTGGAAGGTATAGTCCCAGGTTGCTTTATAGAAGTTTTCGTAGGCGGTGTCGAGCTTTCCCTGTGCTTTTAGTGCGAGGCCGAGCTGATAGTATGCCTCGTTGTTTCTTGGTGAGGTGTAGTTGTAAGAGGTTCTTTCGATGGCGCGAGTTAGTTTTTCCTCGGCTTTTACAAAAAGTCCGCGTTTGTTGTAATCGATGCCGAGGGCTGTATTGACGCGGGAGTCGTTGGGGTCTCTTCTCAGGGCCTCCTGGTAATACGCATACGGGTCGAGGGTCGGGTTGTGGAACTGCTCGATGCGGAGGGCCGTTAGGTAGAGCTGTTCGACTGTGTTGATGTCCTCGGGTGGGGGCGGTGGTTTAACAACATCGGGTAGGTTCGGGTCATATTTGTTCTCGACGGGTTTGTATGAGATGAGCTGCTGGTTTTCCGCGGATATGAGCGAGGCCTTTAGGTCGGTTTGCCTGACGCCGGGAGGCAGAGCAACTTCCTTTAGGAATGGTTTGTCGGGGGCTATATTTATTTGTTGTTCGAAGATTGGCTGGTCGTTTGCGGAGAGCTGGACGCGGGCGTTCGGATATTGTGAGGTAGTGTTGAAACCAATTTTGACAGTGTTTTCGGCGGAGAGTTCGAGGTTTACGGCGGCGTTGAGGTTTGCGTTTTTTACAGCACCTATTTCTCGAATGGGGTACCAGTACTGAGTGAAGGTTTTGACTTCGTAAGGTTTTATCCAGCTATAGTCGGGCTGGTTGTCGGAGTAGGCGCCAACCATAAGCTCGGCATACGGGCCATCGGTTTCGGTGAGTATTCTGTCCCACATTTGTCCTTGCGGGCCGGGGCTCCACTCCCATAACTTTGCACCGGTGACTATGTGGTGGTTAGCAACGTGAATCACACCGGCCTTTTTTCCGTGGTCGTATCCGCCAGAAAAGTCCTCCTTGAGGTCCCAGGCAAAGAATGAAGTTGGCTTGGGATGGTTCTTCCACCAGGTGACGTCGATGCCGCTTGTGTAATCGGCGCGATTGTAGCGTTCATATGAAATCGGCCAGTGTGAGAACTGGTTTTTGGCGTGGAATGTTGCGAAGTCGGTGCTTGGTGGGAAGATGACCTGATAGTCGGGATTTGCGTGGACGGCGACGTTGGCCCAGTACAAAAACGAGTGTGGAAAGGATGTGCGATTGAAAATCGTGACCTTTACTTCGAGGCAGGACTTATCAGGGTAGAGGGTGGCGGCAATTGTCCATTTCATACGGTGTCGTCGTTCAGTTTCTGCGAGCCAGATGGTTTTGCTGCCGTCGGAGTTTTCGATGAGTGTGTAATCGACGGGCATGAAGGTTGTTGCCCTGTGGTGGTGGATGACGCACCATTCGATTCCGCCTGAAATCCAGGCACCGAGCATTCCTATAAGGGCGGGTTTTATGACGTGCTGGCGATAGAAGAAGTCGTAGTTGTTGGTTTTGTCGAGGGCGGAGAAGAGCCGGCCGCCTAATTCGGGTAAGAAGCAGATTTTTACATAGTCGTTCTCGAGATAAAGGGCGTTGTAGGTTTTGTCTTCACGGGTGTCGGTCAACTTGTCCTGAAATGGATAAGGGTAGATGGATTTTTTTGCTCCCTGATAGACCTCGCCTTTGTAGAAGATTGGGTTTCGGTCGGGCGGGGCCACCAAGTAAGTTGGTATTACGAGAGGTTCGGCCCAGAGCTTTACAGATGGGCTGTTGGCTTTAGCTGTTGGACAATTAAGCAAAAGCATCATCAGCAATAAAACTATTGACGAGATATAAATTTTGGTTACGATTTTCATTGGACTGAGTTTACATTGGTATCGCGTGTCTGTCTACGTGCATTTTATGTTCCGGGTGTTCTGTTGTTTGGTGTAGTTTTTGGCTTTGGGTGTTATTCGGGTTTTGGCTTTGGCATGCGGGCGCGGACGGATTTTCTCCAGATGTGGAGCATTTCGCGAAGCTGGGCGGTTTTTTGTGGCATTTTTTTGGCAAGGTTATGTTTTTCGCTGACATCATCTTTGAGGTTATACAATTCGACGTGGTTGTCTTCGTAGAATTCGATGAATTTGTAATTTCCTGCGCGTACCGCCCCGCCGGGTCTGCTGCCGCTTCCGTGGTAATGCGGGTAGTGCCAGTAGATTGCGTTTCGGTCGAGCTTGCCGGTGCCGGTCAGCAGAGGTACGAGGCTGAGGCCGTCAATATGTTGGTGGGGTCTGAGTGGCAAGGAAGCCATCTGGAGCATAGTGGGATAGAAGTCTGTGCTGGTTACGGGCTCGTTACAAACGCTGGCTGGTTTGACTTTAGCCGGCCATTTGATAATCATGGGTACGCGTATGCCACCCTCGTAGAGCCAGCCCTTGCCCGCCCTTAGCGGCAGGTTGGATGTGGGGATGTTCCGGGATTTTCTTGTAGACAAGCCGCCGTTGTCGGACATAAAGATTACAGCAGTGTTGCCGGCTAAGCCCAGGTCCTTGAGCCTGTTCATCACACGGCCAATACTTTCGTCGGTGGTTTGAAGCATGGCGGCATAGACGGGATGGTCTTGGATTTGCCTGGTCATTATATTGTCACCTTCGGGGAGGTAATGTGGTCCGTCGGCCGGGGGGAGTTTTTCGGCCTTGCTTGTGTATTTATCGATGAGGTGTTTCTTGGCCTGGATGGGTGTGTGTACGGCATAGTACGAGAGGTACAGGAAGAAGGATTTATTTGAGTTTTGATCGATGAATTTAAGGGCTTCATCGGTGAGTCGGTCGGTGAGATATTCGCCATCGGGGCCATCCTGAAGTTTCGGATTTCCATAGGGGCTAAAATATCCATCCCAGGGATGGCCGGCACGCCATCCGCCCTTATTGACATTGAAGCCCTGGTTTTCGGGGTAATATTTTTCTTCTTCACCAAGGTGCCATTTGCCCACGAAGCAGGTGGCGTAACCAGCCTTTTTGAGTACCTCAGTGGTTGTGAGCTCTTGCAAAGGCATTTGTCGGATGTATTCGGGTGAACTTAGTTTGCCGCGTGCATGCCATTTATCCGGTCCGGTCCAATCTGTCAGATTTATTCTTGCAGGATATTTGCCGGTGAGGATAGAAGCGCGTGTTGGTGAGCAGACGGGACAGGCAGCGTAGGCGTTTGTGAAGCGCATGCCTCCGGCGGCGAGTCTGTCGATGTTGGGTGTTTCGTAAAAGGTGCTGCCGTAACAGCTGGCGTCGGTCCAGCCCATGTCGTCAATGAGAATGAAGACGAAATTGAGTTTTTTCTTTTGCGGCTCGGGGGTGGCGAGAAAACAGCCTGGTATTAGAGTCAGTGCGCCGGTACCTGCGGAGAGTTTTAGGAAATCACGTCGGTTCATGACATCGTCCTTTTATGCAAGTTTAGAGATATCTTGTCGGCCGGGCCTGTCCTGCCGATTTTTTTTGTACCGAGAGAGGTATATTTTAACTGTTTGTCAGGCGTTTTCAATTATTTCGAGTTTGGCATATCTTAGCATGAGTGATTTTGTTTGTCCTGAAGTGAATTTGACGACGACGACACTGTTTTGGCCCATGTCGATGAATTCTTTTACGGTTCCGAGGCCGAATATTTTGTGTCGAATCATCTGGTTGGGGGCGAATTGGGGGATGTCCTGGCTGGGATCGTCATCATAGCAGTAATCATTGTCGGCGGGGGTTTGGGTGAAGTCGATTCCGAGCTCGAAGAGGAACGGCGAGGGTATTGTTCGGAGCACTTGGCCGCGTATAGTGCGGTACTTAGCGTAGCTTACATTCAGGGCTGTCTTGGTGCGTGTTATACCGACGAAGAAGAGCCTTCGTTCTTCTTCCATCTGGTCATTGTCGTCGTCGGAACTGGTTCTTTCGTGTGGCAGCAGGCCGTCTTCTGCGCCGACGATGAAAACGTTTTCAAATTCGAGACCTTTTGCGCAGTGGAGGGTCATCAAAGCGACGCGTTCTGTGGATGAGTCGTAGACGTCGACGTCGCTGAAGAGCGATATTTGCTGAAGGTAGTCGAGCAGTGAAGGTTCTTCTGCCTGCTGGTCGTACTGAGCGGCGGCACTTATCAGCTCGTTGACGTTTTCGACTGCGTTTTTACCGTCCGGGGCGGCGTCCTTGAGGGATTTTTCCAATCCAGATTCGGTGAAGATGCGCTCGGCCAGCGGTGCGACGTGGCCGGTCGAATCTTTCTTGAACTGCTCAATCATTTTGACGAAAGAGGCGATTTTGGTTTTTGGGGCTTTTGAGAGAGAGTCGAGGTGCTCAGCTTTTTTGAGGGCATCGAAGAGGGTAATGTTGTGCGAAACGGCATAAGTACGGACCTTGTCGATAGTTGTCTTTCCGATGCCGCGGGCAGGAGTGTTGATGATTCGCAAGAGTGCGATTTCGTCGTTTGGGTTGACGAGGATTTTTAAGTAGGCAAGGAGGTCTCTTATTTCCTTTCTGCTGTAGAATTCGACGCCGCGTACAATCTGGTAAGGAATTTTGTTTTTGATAAACGCTTCTTCGAGTACTCTGCTCATAGAATTAACACGGTAGAACACGGCCATATCTTTTGTGGAGGCGCCTTGTTCGGTCATTTCTTTGATTTGCTGTGCGAGTCCCTGTGCCTCCTCGATTTCATCGTCGAAGGGACTTATGACAATGTCTTTGCCGGGGGGCATTGTTGGGATGAGCTTTTTTGGTTTTCGTTTTTGGTTGGCCGCAATCAGATTATCAGCAACTTCAAGGATGTTGGGGGTGCTTCGGAAGTTTTCCTCAAGTTTGACGACGGTGGCATCGGGCCAATCCTTTTCAAATGCAAGTATGTTTCTGATGTCGGCTCCGCGCCATCCATAGATGGACTGGTCGGGGTCTCCGGTGGCGCAGATATTGCCATGCGTTGAGGCGAGGGACCCGGCTATATTGTACTGGGCGTGGTTGGTGTCCTGATATTCGTCGATGAGCAGGAATTTGAAGCGGTTTCCAAGCTCTGCGCATACATCGGGACAGTTATGCAGCATAAAAGCGGTTTTGAAGAGCAGGTCGTCGAAATCGAGTGCATTTGCTTCGGTCAGTATGGTTTGATAACTGGCGTAAACTTTGGCCAATGTTTTAGAGAAGAAATCATCTGCCTGCGTTTTAAAGGAGTCAACGTCTATGAGGTTGTTTTTCAAGGTCGATACGGCTTCGAGCATTCGTGCGGGCGGGAAATTTGTGGTATCAAGCTCGCAATTTTTGACGGCCTGCTTGATACATTTTTTCTGGTCGGCGTCATCATAGACGCTGAAGTTCGGGTGTATACCCGCTTTTGGTGCATATTGGCGAAGGATTCTGACGCACAGAGAGTGAAAGGTACTGATATGTGCATCGGCGGAGGCGCCAAGGGTGCCTGCCCTTTGTCGCATTTCGTCCGCGGCCTTGTTGGTGAATGTTATCGCGCATATATTGCAGGGCCGGATGCCTGAATCGATAAGCGCTGCGATTCGGTGTGTGATAACGCGGGTCTTGCCGCTGCCCGGGCCGGCGAGGATGAGCAACGGTCCTTCGATGTGGAAAACAGCTTTTTTCTGCGAAGGTGTCAGTTGTTGCGAGAGTATGTCGTGCATAACAGGAGCAGGTTGTGTGTCATTGCGCTTGTTCTTTTTCTTTTAATTGTTTCTGTAACTTTTCTTCCTGGCGTTCCAACTGCTTGGCGAGGTCGGGCCTTTCAACTCTTATGCGTCCGCGGAGGCTGAGTCTGAGGTTGAGTGGGTATCGCTGGTCGTTAAGGAAATCAATAAGTGCGAGGTATCTGAGCAACTTAAGGTCAGGCAGGTCGATTCTGTTTTCATCCAAGTATGCCTTCTGGTAATGGTTGTGAACTTCTTCTGCCATTTTTTCTCTGCCGAACGCCTCATCGTCATCGTGTATGGCGTATCTGAAGTAAGCTTCGCGCAACATCAGCTGCACAATTTCTTTTGCATTGTTTAAGCCTATATTCCGAAGTTCTTCGCGAAGTCGGTTTTTTACAAAGATGATAAAGGGTACATTGACGTCGTCGGATGGATATAACTTTCTCAACTGGTTGTAAATTTTTTGGGCCTGGGGGGTATGTCCCGCCTGATAGAAGGAGAACAAGGCGTTTCTGAGAAAGTTTCTGTGGCCGATTTTGAGGGATTCGTAGCTGCCAAACGTGCCGATGTCGGTGTATTTGTCTATTCTTGTCAACCAGCTTTTGTTGACGGATTCAAACATTCTCAAGTCCTGTCGCAGGAATACTTCCTTTGTTGGGCGTTTACTGGTGTCCTCCTTAACGAACGTTCCAGCTCTGTAGGGGATATAAGTGGGTTCCTGGGCAAGCTTTTCGGGGGGCAGGTCATAGACAAATATTTTTCCGTTTCGAAAGAGGGTCTGCAGACTGTGGTTTACTATACGGTCGGTATTGATTTCCGCTGTAGAGAATTCCTCTTTGCCGGCTACTTGCAGGCCTCTGAGGGCCCAGTAAACTGCGTGGGTGTTTGGGTGTCGCCAGTCGAGAGGCAGATGTTTGTTTGGGTCATTGAGGTCGACAGGGCCATAGGTTTGGTTCAGCCGCTGCATGAGGGCGGGGTCCAGTTTCCAGGTATTACGCAACTGGTAGGCTTTGGCGAAGATGTCAAGCTTTCGGAGTGCATTTGTGCCTCTGAAGTTGTCTATTGTGTTGATGGCCTGCGGATTGAATCTGCCCGGGTTTTGCCTCAGGGATAAGTAGTTACTCGCAAAACGGTCATTATCTGCAAAGGCTTTGTCAGCGGCTTTTAAGGCGGTCATTATCCGGGCGATGTTAGGGTCTGTTGTAACCTGCCGGAAGTCTGTTGGTGCATGGACAAGCGCGTTGAAATACTGGTTATCTGCCGGGCCGAGCAGGGGTTCCATGGCCAAAACAAGCTGCAGCTTGTAATATTTATGTACATCATCTGATACGGAGCCCATTTTGTGCTGAAATATTCTGGCAAGTTCGTGATAGAGGCCGATGCTTTTGGGATTGAGGGGGATGCCCTTGTCGCGCAGCAGTTCATAGCCGTTTTTTACCCATCGGTATCGTTCGTCCGGCTGAGACGCGGGTATGGCGACGGAGATGTTATAAGCCATATTCCAGGCGTGGAACTGCCAGACGGATGCGAAACGGGGCTGCAAAGTGGTTATCCATTCTGCGAGCTGTTTTGCGTCGAAGAACTGGCCCTGCTCCTTTAGTCTGTCGGCCCTGAGCCACAATACGTCGACGACCAGACCGCGAAAAGCACCCATTGCGACGGTCGCGAATGCCAGTGAAGGCGGGGCATTTTCGAGAGGCTCGTTGCTTATCAGTCTCATTTGCCGTCGCTGAGAATTTATGAAATCAAGTTTCGTGCCTGCAATGATAAGTAGAGCGAGGGCAAGGACGATACAGACGAAGCAAATTATTGTGTCGCGCAAACGCATAGGCAGAATAAGGCACTGAAGGCCAACTGGTACAACTTAAGGTCTTTAGTTTTATGTTTTTCGTGTTTTTTAGATTATAACTTTTGCGATTTCTCTATAAGTAAAAATCAGTAAGGCAAGTAGCAGGACTAAAATTGCCTTAACGCAGACCATAAGACCGGCGACTTTAGCCAGGAGGGGCCAGCTCAAGAGTCTCGCAGGGACCAGGAACTTTGTGGGGTTCCATTTATCAAACTGGGGCAAGAGCTGAACGATTGGTCTTATGGTATAGGAATAGATGCCGGTCAGGTTTTTGCTCATAACATCGAAGGATTCGAGGACGAAACCGCTAATGGTACCGGTAAGGAAAATCATGAGGCAAAATAAAACAGCCACAGGGAATGATAGGAAAGACGCAGCCAACGTGCCCAGACAGGCGAGGAAAATCAACCTGAGAAGGATTAAGAGCGCTGCTTTTATGAAGTTGGCTGTGAATGAATCAGCTTTGTAGAGCACCTCCAGGCCATCGTCCGGCGGAAAGATTACGACGGTATTGTTTAGTGGTGGGTTGAAGAAGCCGACGGCCAGGTAGTTATCTTCTGCCACGGCGTCGGCGGGTACTTCTATCTCGTGAAAAGTTCGAATGAAGTCCTTGCGGTCGAAAGTATAGATTGGCGTTTTCATTTCGGTGCCGTATTTGATCTGGCGGTCATCGCCTACGACCCACCTGCTGTGGATGTTCAAGTCGGGCGGAGTTACCGAGACATCATACTTGAATCTTATAAACAAGCTCTGGTTCGGATCGAGGGGTTTGACGTTCTGGAACTGCCAAACTAACTCTCGACCAACCGGAACGGCCCGTTTTTCAAGTTCTTTGCGCAGGGTGAGCACGTAAATGACTTCATCCCGCGAAGAGCCTGGAAGCAGTTGGCCGGTTTCTTTAAGTCTGTTGTAGGTATCGTTCACATCCTGTGTGACGTTGATTTTAGGGGGGGTCAAACTGGTTCTGGCGGTGAAGAACTCATTGTTGAGTGAGGCGAGTTCATCTTCACCGGCTTCGAGATATCTGGGCGTGTAAACGGTAATGGCATAAATAATGGCGGAGAAGATGAGCAGCAGTGCCACATCCAACAATACTACGCCGAGCAGTTTACCAAGGAGCAGCTGAAAGCGGCGGATAGGCTTGGTAAGAACGGTAAATATTTGTCTTTGCTTTATGTCGTTTGTAAGCGAGAAGATTGAAACGACTATCGTGAGCAGACAGAGCAGCAGACTGGTGAGCGACAGTCCATAACTTACGAAGGTTTGCAGTCTGCCTTTGATGGTGCCATCACCGGGCATTGAGAGGGCCATGACCGGCAGCAGGACAAGCAGCAGGATGGTAAAGATAAGGGCGACTTTCATACGCAGAGCCTGCCTTATAGTGTTTGTGGCGACGGCCCATATACTATGCATCGCTGCTGCCTCCCGTCTGGGATTTGTCGGTTTGGTCTGTCTGTTGGTTTTGAGGTGTTGGGTTGTCTGTGAGCTGATCCAAGACGTTTTTTTTGAGTTGTTCGGGCTGAAGTACTTCGGACTCAACCGGCTGAGGTTTTACGATGTGTTTGGGTTCGGCCGGTTTGGACTGCCGGGTTAGTTTTTCCAGGAGCTCCTCATCCGGCTCTGGTTCAGAAGTTTCGACCAGGGTGGGATGTTCTGTTGTCGGAGGCTCCGATGAAGCCGGTGGAGAAACGGGTGCGGAGACAAGTTTATCGAGTATCTCGGCCCGCCGGGATTTTTCGGCGTGCCCGGCGGTGAGGAAATCACTGATATAAGTACCGTCTGAAACGACGCCGCTTGTCGGCTGGGCCTGCTCGCGAGCAGAGGCGACGGTCTTGATGAAAAACGTCTCGAGCTTGTCCATTGGAGAGGTAATGACACAGTCATCCTGTTCATTTCGGACTATCTGCTTTATCTTTTCAATGGCGGTGTCACTAATAGAGCCGGTAGTGATTTGGGTTTTGTGTGTCTGCTGGAGGAGCTCTCTGACTTTACCTTCAGACTGGATTTTGCCGCCATAGAGGATTGCGATTCTGTCGCAGACGTCCTCGACGTCGGCGAGCAGATGGCTGCAAAGCAGGACCGTCTTGCCGCGTTTTGCGAGTTCGAGGATTAAGTCCTTTATCTGTCTTGTTCCGATAGGGTCGAGGCCTGTTGTTGGCTCATCCAGAATCAGCAGGTCGGGATCATTAATCAGGGCCTGCGCGAGGCCGATTCTACGTGCCATACCTTTTGAGAATGTTCCGACAGGTCTATTTGCTACGGCCTTTAGCCCGACCATGTCAAGCAGGGCTTCGGTGCGCATTTTTCGAACTTTGGCGGGCAAGCCGAATATTCTGCCGTAAAAATCCAACGTTTCTCGTGCATTGAGATATCTGTAAAGATAGGATTCTTCAGGCATAAAGCCGATGCGAGCGCTGATTTGTGGATCCGTACTGTCGCCGCCGAGGACAAGAGCCTTTCCCTTTGTGGGATAGAGCAAGTTGAGCAGTAACTTCAGGGTTGTTGTCTTGCCGGAGCCGTTTGGGCCCAAGAGGCCGAACACCTCATTGTACTGAACCTGCAAGTTCAGATCGTCGACGGCATAAACTTTTTCCCGTCCCCACCAGTCGGGAAAAATTTTGGTAAGAGAAAAAGTTTCAACTGCGTATTCCATGGTTAGAAGTAAAAGTTATTTTGTTTTTCCTTTCTTTTTAGGTTGGTCCATGGTCGAGTTCTTCGCCGTATCGGACAAGTCGAGCGCTGTTAAAGACAACAATCAGCGAACCGACGAAATGCAGGATGGCTGCATAAACGGCTGGAAGCCAACCAAACGCGGCAGCGAGAACGCCGAGAATAATAAAAAGAGCTCCGAAGCAGAGATTTCCGTTGATGATTCCTCTTGTTTTTCGTGAAAGCCTGACAAGGAAGGGCAGGCGGTTTAAGTCGTCGCTCATAAGCGCGATGGAAGCGGAGTTTATGGCGACGTCACTACCGGCTGCGCCCATAGCGATTCCGAGGTCGCCTGCGGCGAGCGCAGGTGCATCGTTAATGCCGTCACCGACTACGGCTACAGTGTGTCCATCCTTTCTGATTTGTTCTACGATGGTGAGTTTGTCCTGAGGCAGACAATGGGCTTTGAAATCGGTACAGGCCAATTCTGCGGCGACGCGGTTGGCGACCTCGTTCCTGTCTCCAGTGAGCATAGTTACCCTTTTGATGCCCATATCAAGCAGCTCATCGACGGCGTGTCTGGCTTCGGGTCTGGTTTTGTCCTGAAGGCCGACCCAGCCTATGCACTTGGCATTCTTTGCTACATAAAGTGTGCTGAAGCCCTGCTCCTCGTTAAGGGCAGGATCAGAGACATTGCTTATGTCGACGTTGTTTTCCTTCAGGAAGGAATCTCTTCCGACCAGAATTTTCGCCGAATCTACGGTAGCTGTTACGCCTTTGCCGGGTGTTTCTTTGAAGTCGTCTGTCGCGGGCAAGGAGAGGTTGGCCTCTTTCGCCACCTCCTTCAATGCCCTTGCAGCCGGGTGTTTGCTCATCTGCTCGGCGGAAGCGGCGACGGCCAACAAATCAGCCGGTTCGGTACCTTCTGCGGGTGTGAGTTTGGTCACGTACAGCCGACCGGTCGTTACCGTGCCGGTCTTATCGAACACCATCGCCGTTATCTTGCCTGCAATCTCAAGGTCGGCAACATTCTTTATCAGGATACCGAGCCTTGCGGAAGCCGAAATCGCCGCAACCATTGCCGTGGGGGTCGCTAAAATCAATGCGCAGGGACAGGAGATAACGAGTATAGTAATAGCCCTGTTGACCTCTCCAGTGAAGAACAAGACTATCCCGGCAATCATCAGGATAGTGGGAGTGTACCACCTAACATGTCGGTCGATTATCCTCATAATAGGAATCTTTGTCTGTTCGGCTTCCATAATCAAGGACTGGACTTTTCCAAGAGTTGTATCCTTTCCGGCTTTTGTTACGGTAATATCCAGCGCGCCGGTAAGATTGGTAGTGCCGGCGAAGACCTGCATACCGGGGACTTTATCGACGGGCAGGGACTCTCCGGTTATAGTTGCCTCGTTGACGGAGCTAAGTCCTTTTACCACTTCTCCATCGGCTGGTATGTTATCGCCGGGCCGGACGCGGATACGGTCACCGGTTTTAAGGGCGCTGACTTTTACTTCTTTTTCGGAGCCATCGTCCTCGAGCAGATTTGCCTTTGTGGGCGTCAGCCTTATCAGTGATTCAATCGAGGCCCTGGCCCCGAGAGCGGTTCGTGTCTCGATGAGTTCGCTGAGCAGCATGAAGAAGGCGACGATACCCGCGGTGGCATATTTTTGTGTAGCAAAGGCGGCGATTATTGCCAGAGCCACGAGTTCGTCCATGTGCATCTGCCCTTTTATAAGGCTCTTTACGGCGTGCAGGACGATGGGTCCTCCGAGGAGTATTGCGCCGGCCATTGCCAGCAGTTCGGTATTGAAGCTGCCAGTGCCGTAAAAGAGCCTGGCAATACCGCTGTTTATCAACAGCACCCCTCCGGCCAGTGTACCCAGCAGAGCCATGCTCACACGAATCTGCTTTCCGTGGGTATGTTCAGCGGCAACGTCCTGTTTGAAATGTAAATGCTCATGAGCCATATTCGGTTCTCTAACTTCTATCAGTCATTAAAAACCTGCAGGCAGGTCATTGTAATTATCATTTTGAATGGGTCTTATTTTTGCTTTTGCTGTCCTTTTTCAGATTTCGGTTTTAACGTCGGGTCCCTGTTCAACCGGATTCTAATCTCGGTACCTTTAGTACCTTTAGTAGGCTGGATAATCATTTTCTCGTCCGCATTATTAAGGACGTATTCTATGGCGTCCTGATAGATTTTCTGAATAACGAGTTTCGGTCGTTTTCGGTATTCGGGCAGTAATTGTTTCAGATATTCGGCATTTGCCCTGGCGGTTTCGACGATTTTTGTTCGGTATGCCCGAGCCTGAGCGATTTTTACCTGGGCCTGTCCGGCCAATTGCGCCCAGAGGAGTTCGTTTTCCTGTTCGCCGGGATTTTGGTCCTTGAGTGCCTGAAGAAGCCTCTCGGCGACGGGGCCGGCTGCTTCGTTGAGTGTGTTTTCAGCGTAGCCTTTTGCTTCGCTGATGGACCTTTGACTTATCTGCCTTGCCTTAATGGATGCCTGGAAGGCATCATCGACCTTTCTGGGCCAAATTCTGTCGGTGAGCTGGACTGATATGACTTTTATTCCAGTTTCAATTTTGTCGAGCTTCTGGCGGACGAGTCTTTCGACGTGTTTTGAGATTCTGCCGGGGCTTTGAATAACATCGTCAATCGTATAGCTGACCATTGCGGTAACAATGGAGTGCTCTATGATAGGTTTCAATAACGGCGTTAAGCTTTTTTCCATGACGTTGGCATAACTTTGGCCCGGTTTTACGTCCTCGACGTAGACGTTTTTGAAGAAGCGTTCGGGGTCGTCGACCTTATAAGTTAACTGCCACTTGGAATGTACGATGTTATAATCACTGCCGGTAGCGCCGGGGATAATCCGGCTTTGTTGTTCGCCGCGGGTAATACAATAGCCATCCTCTGTGGGCTTTAAGGTTTCCGGGATTCGTTTTCTGGTTCTGGGGCCCTTTGGGAGCACGTCCAGGTTTGTCTGGGCGTACCAGAAGGAGTTGATTGGCAGATTTTGTTTTTTGGCCGTGGGTATTTTTACAATTTCGTGTATTGGGTATGGGAATAACAATTTAAGACCCGGCCCGAGGACTCTGTTTTCGCCGACGCCGCGAATCTTTCCGAAGCGTAAGACAAGTGCCTGTTCGTCAGAGCCAACGGTTCTAAGACCCGATGCCAGAAAGACAATGACCAGAAAAACCATTATTACCTTCAGGATAATAAAGCTGATTCTTAATGCGTCGGAGAGTGATTTGCCGCCGGCATCAAGCTCGTCGCGGGGGCGTATCCCAGGCGCTTTAGGGATTAAGTTTCTATCATCCTGGTTATATTGTTCTGGCATAATCGGTCTTCAGGTTTTACTTGTTGTTATTTAGTTCTGTTCTAAACGGTATCTGTTTAGCGTTATTATTTTTTGGGTTTGATGTCAGGTATTTTCCTTAGCAGGTTGAATGGTTCCGAGTCTGCACTTAGAACGACAGTTGACCTTTTTTCCAGTGTTTTCTTAAGGGCTTCGATGTCTCTGAGGAACATTGCGAGGTCGGGGTCGGCTTCGAGCATTTTATAGAATTTTGCAGCTTCGGCATCGCCTTCGCCCCGGATTGCCTTTGCTCTTGCTTCGGCGGCGGCAAGCAGCTCGGTCTTTTTTGAATCGGCGTCGGTTCCTATCTTAATTGCCTCGGCGTTTCCCTCAGCGATAGTTGCCTGTGTTCTGCGGTTTCTCTCAGCTTTCATTCGTTCAAAGATGTCTTTGGTGACTTCCTCATTGACCTTGAGCTGTTTGATGCCAAGGTCTTTTATTTCTATACCGTAGTTGGCCCTGACGGCTTCTTTGAGGTCGGCGAGCATTTCGGCCGAGATTTCTTCGATTTTTATTTGTGCGGGGTCACTATTTACGAACTCGGCGAAGTAATGGCTGCCAATGACCTTATTTTGGGTATCAGCGAGTTGGCTGCGCAGTTTGCTTTTGGCTTCGGTTACGGTTCCAACGGCATTAAAGAACTGGAGCGGCTCGGCAATTTTCCAGACGACGTATGTGTTCACTATAATGGGCACAGCGGCTTTTGTTGTTGTTTCGCCGAGGTCGCCCTCAAAGACCCTGACTCGGGAGTCAAATTTGTAGGCGCGTTCGATAGGTGTCGGCCATTTGAAATACCATCCTGGTTCTGTCTTCTCGCGTGTTGGTTTGCCAAAGGTCGTTACGAGGGCCGATTCTGTTTCTCTTACCTGGAACGAGACGAGATACAGACCCATGATAGCAACTATCAGCACGATGAAGATTGTAATGGCTATATTTTTCATTTTTCGTTAGTCTCCTCATAGCCTGTCAAGTCATACAGACTGGGGGTTAGTTTTTCCTGGAGGTCGATTTCGAAAATCTGGTAGTGGTTCGGGTCGCCGACGATGACGTACTTTCTTATATTCTCCAGAGCCTCTTCAAGGACAACCAATCTCTGCTCACGCTTGTAAACTTCTTTTGCAGCGGTATAGGCCTTGAGCTGGTCGTCGAATCGCCGGCCTGTAGCTTGGGCAAGTGTGGCCTTTTCAAAGGCGTAACTCTGTGCCTGCCTCAGTATTTTGAAGATATCACCCTTTGACTGTGTGAAGGCAAGGTCCAGCTCATTGCCGAGCTCTCTTATTTTCTGTGAATTGTTTTGTTTTTTAGCGGCCTGGTATTCAGTTGCAAGGGCGTAAAGCCTGTCAACGGCTGCAACAGAACCTGCAAGAGTAGTGAGGTCTCTGTTGCGCTTGGCGTGCGCGTTAAGTATAGCTGCCTGCTTTTTCTGGACCGCGCCTACGACCTTTTGGTAATCTGGTGCGACTTCGGGAGGCGGGTGGATTCCCTGCAGGCCGAGGAATACGATTTCAACGCCGAGGCCGGCGTTGTCGGCGGCGGCCTGAA
>CAZENQ010000036.1:0-31546 GCA_964513655.1 uncultured Pirellulales bacterium
TTAACATTTTGTTAATGGAGGTGAATTATGTGTAGGAAAAGGATAAGTTTGTTCTGTCTTGTCTTACTGGTGGGTCTGGCTGGTACAGCACAAGGGGCGACTTACTACGTCAGTCCTTCCGGCAACGACAACAACTCAGGTACGTCGCAGGCCGATGCGTGGCAAACCATTGGTAAGGTAAACACTGTAAGCTTCGGCGACGGCGACACGATATTGTTTGAAGGCGGCCAGACGTTCAGCGGGTCGCTCTTGTTTGATACAGGCGACGGTGGTACAGTGGCCAGTCCCCTGACGGTCAGTTCATACGGGACGGGGCGGGCAACAATAAGCTCGGGAAGTAACGATGGGCTTTTCGTGTTAAACCGTGCGGCGTTTGTCGTAGAGGATTTGAATTTTGTTGGCTCTGGCCTCGAGGACCCCGATGGCGGCAATGGTATCACGTTTGCGGTGGAGATAAAAGGCGGTCTTAAGCTGGAATATGCCTGTGTCGACGACGTTGAAGTAAGTGGATACCGCTGGACAGGAATCGCTATAAACGGCTGGAATGGCAAAGGAGGGATGAGCGGGTTCAAAGATGTCCGGATTACCAATGCAGTAGTTCATGACAACGGTGATAAGGGCATAAATTCCGAAAGTGTGTGGGCGGATGGTGAGTGGCCGTATCGCACCTATCCGCATGAGAATATCTATGTCGGTAACTGCAAGACCTACAACCACATTGGCATTGCCAGTACGGGAATGCACTCTGGAAACGGCATCGTGATTTCACAGAGTATCGGGGCGACAATTGAGTTCTGCGAAGCGTGGAACAATGGTGAGCGCAATAACGCAGGAGGCGGTCCTCTCGGTATCTGGATGTGGGAGATAGTCGATGGTGTCATCCAGTTCTGCGAGTCCCACCACAACAAGACGAGCACTAATGACGGTGGCGGATTTGACCTTGACGGCGGCAGTCAGAACTCCGTCATGCAGTATAATTATTCGCATGACAACTACGGCTGCGGATATCTGGTTTGTCAGTTCGATGGTGCCAGAGCTTTAAAGAATTGCATAGTTCGGTATAACATCAGCGAGAATGATTCGCTCTATATTCCCCAGGGAGCGATTGATTTCTGGGCACCGGGGACAAAAGACAAGATAGAAGACACACTGGTATATAATAACACACTGTATGTCTCGGGCGATTCATTAGGACCGGCATATAGAGCGCACAGCGATTATATTACCGGCACATCCGTTCACAACAACATATTCGTTACATCGGGTCAACCTGTTGTCGCAGTGGACTTTCCTTCCGGAGGATATAGTTTTCAGGGTAACTGCTACTGGGCATCCGGAGAGACTGTCAAGATTGACTGGGGCGGCACGATGTACAACAGCGTTGCTGAATGGCGAACAGGTACAAGTCAGGAGATGCTTGGCGGTTCTGACGTTGGCTTCGAGATGGACCCGGACCTGTTCAATGCCGGTGGCGGCGGGACGATAGGTGACCCCTGTCTTCTCTGGACGCTTAACGATTACCGGTTGAAGCCAGGAAATACACTTATTGGTGCCGGGTTAGATCTTCAAGCGGAGTTTGGCATCAATCCAGGAACGCGTGATTTTTATGGCACAAGCATTCCCATTAGTGGTGCGTACGATGTGGGTGCGCACGAGTTCGACGCCAGTGCGGTGCCGGTCTCGAAGGCTGATTACTACTTAATGAAGATGAATACGACGCTTAATGTTGACGCCGCATCGGGCGTTCTGGCCAATGACTTTGCCCATGAAGGAACGCTTTCCGCAAGCCTTGTTTCAGACGCCGGTAACGGTTCGGTTAGTTTGAATTCGGACGGTTCGTTCTCGTACACCCCGAATACCGACTTTAAGGGGACTGACAGCTTCACCTATAAGGCGAACGACGGCACGGACGACAGCAACATCTCTGTGGTCTCTATAGATGTGCGTGACCCGAAGCCGGTGGCGAACGATGACACCTACTATACTTATCAGGACACTACTCTTACCATTGATGCCGATGAGGGCGTTCTGGCTAACGACGAGCCTTCCGGAGTACTGACCGCGACCCTCGTTTCCAACCCCGGTAATGGCGCGCTCAGTTACTTTAATTCGGATGGTTCGTTCGAGTACACCCCGGGTCTCGCATTCCAGGGAGCGGACAACTTCACCTACAAGGCCAACTGGTCAGGAGACGACAGCAACGTGGTCACGGTCACAATAAATGTGACCGAGGCGGTTCCGTGGAAGCACGTAGTAAACAACAGCTTCGAGCTGAATAACGCCGGGAAGCAAATCACTGAGAAGACAACTGATATGGTGAGTGTGATGGGCTGGACCAATTCCGGCGGTGGCTACTGCGGCGTGGAACCAATCGAATTGCGAGATTGCCCGGGCAGCCAGGGCACCTGCTTTGCGTATGCCCAGCACAGCGGCGGTACCAGTTTCTATCAAATTACCGACCATAACATCGCTGCGGACACGCGCTACACGCTTTTGTGGGACGGAGATAATATATGGCAGAAGAATCCTACGATTATCACGTCGCTCTTCTACGATGACGGCAACGGTCATACTGAGATTACCAGCAAGTCGTTCTCTCTGACGACGGGTTTTATATCCGATACGATACGCTGGGGTGAGGACATGGACCTTCCGATGGAATTCATCACGCCATCCAGCGCGGCCTATATCGGAGAGAAATTAGGCGTCAAGTTCAGCTTTGTCGATGGAGGCGGCAGCGTGTACACCGCCGTTGACAGGATTCGGTTGAATGTTGTTCCCTTAGAGCTTGCCTGGACGCCGAACCCGGCTGACGGAGTTGCGTATGTTGCAACGGGTGCGGACCTTAGCTGGACGGCGGGAAGTTATGCGACTTCGCATGATGTGTACTTCGGCACCGACGTTACGGCTGTGACCGAGGCCGACCACTCCTCGCCCGAGTTCAAAGGCAACCAGACCGGCACGATATTTGAGCCCGTAATGGCTGCTGATACCACCTACTACTGGCGAATTGATGAGGTCGATGGCGGTACCTATACAGGCGATGTCTGGAGCTTCACGACCCAAGGGGCAGACTATGTGGCCAACGGTGAAACTGCCGTTTCCGGTTTGCTTAGTCTCGACTACACCGCTACTCAGTATAGCAATAGCCGCTATGAGTGGATTCGTGAGGTCGAGTCGGCCGGCGGTCCACAAACCCGTTACAGTTATATGGAGCACAAGTGGACGTTCAACATCCCTGCTGGCGGCGAGACGGTAACGTTCTACGTGGAGGCTTTTCACACCGAGAACGAGGACAACGATGATTTCGTCTTTGCCTACTCAACAGACGACGTAATCTACACGGATATGGTGACGGTAACGAAGACCAGCGACGATGACACGCCCCAGAGCTACGGGCTGCCTGGTGGTACCAGCGGCACGGTTTACGTTCGTGCTATGGATACCGACCAGACGGCGGGCAACGCGAAGCTGGATAAGATTTTTGTCGACCATATGTATATCCGGGCTGGGATTGGTGTGCCTACGCCGACACCTACAGCTACGCCGACACCTACACCGACGCCTACACCGACGCCGACGCCGACACCCACGCCGACACCTACGCCGACCCCGACTCCTACGCCAACCCCGACTCCTACGCCAACACCTACTGGAACACCGGGTCCGACGATATTCTACGATGGGTTCGAAAGCAACGACTACGTTACAGGCGGCTGGACCATAGCGAATGACGATGCTACCATTTCGAAGCTGTCGCCTTATGAGGGTACTTATAGTACAAAACTCAAAGGGACAACCTGGATAGAAAAGGCCATCAGTACCGCCGGCTACACCGACATCCATGTCAAGTATGCGCGCAGACAAAATGGTGGTTTTGAACCCGAAGAATACCTGTTTATTGAATGGTGGGACGGCAGCGACTGGAATCTGCTTGAGTCGACGCAGGATATCTCCTGGGTTTATAAGGATATGACCTGCGGCTCTGGCGCTGACAACAATGCCAACTTCAAGTTGAGATTCCGTACCAACGCTAACAAACCACCCAATGAGCATGGTGCCGTTGACGTGGTCGAGATTACCGGTACAGTTCAGTGATGTGCTCATATCAGGTTATTTTGACCTGATGTAAGAGGTGTTTGTTAAAAAGCGTGGCGGTCATTGCGGCCGCCACGCTTTGTGGGTTTAAGTTACGGATTTTGGAGAATTCAAGGCCCCGCTGTGGAAAGGAGGTGAAGAATCAGAGCAGTGGGAAGAATGAAAGGAGGAGGATTTGTGAGAAGTATTGTTGAAGTTGTGTGTTTTGTATAGGTTTTGATAACACCTTTTGAAAGGGGGTGTACAATGTGTAGGAAAAAATTAGTATGTTTAACGACTGTTGTTTTTTTGTTCGGCCTGAGCTTTGGGATTGAATCAGCAGAATCTGCAAGTCTCAAAAAGCAACCTTACCTGTTATATCCGGGTACCAACACTGAAATGACAGTTCTGTGGCAGCTGAACGGCACTACGAGCTGTACTCTTGAGTGGGGGCTGGACACATCTTATTCGGATGGAAATACTGTTACGACCGAATATGGTACAGACCATCAGCATAAGTATAACATCACCAGTCTTACGCCGGGCAGCAAGTATTACTATCGGGTTACAGCGGATGCCGATAGCGCCACCGGTTCCTTTTTAGCGGCACCAGACGTGAATGTGATTGAGGTGAAGCTCCTCGTCTACGGAGATACACGCAGCCAGCCGGAAATTCAAGACGAGGTTATGGCGGAAATAATAGACACCTATGAGGCTGACCCCGATTATCAGACTATTGCAATGCATACGGGAGACTGGGTCGGCGACAACAGTGAAGCTTCCTGGACAGAAGAGTGGTTCGACTCCAATCTGACAAACTGTGTTGCTGTACATGGTAGTTTGCCCATCAACGGCTGCATGGGCAATCATGAGGGAACGGGAACTGTCTTTGAAAAGTATTACCCGTACCCGTATGTTTCAGAGCACTACTGGTCCTTTGATTACGGCCCTGTGCATGTTGCTATTATCGACCAGTACACCAGCTACAATCCCGGCTCGGCGCAGTATACCTGGCTGGAGAATGACCTTGCCACTACCGACAGAGAATGGGTGTTTCTAGTTTTTCACGAGCCGGGCTACTCTGCCGGCGGTCACGGCAATAACAACAGTGTTCAGAGCTATATTCAGCCGCTGTGTGTGGATTACGGTGTGGACATCGTTTTTAACGGACACAACCATTATTATGCCCGCACCACTGTTAATAGAACCAAGCACATCACTGCCGGCACTGCCGGGGCACCGTCCAGGACTCCTGACGCGAACATGGTTGAGTTCTGTAAGGAAGAATACCATTTCTGCAAGATTGACATTTACGGCGGCGGCAGCCTACTTGATTTTACGGCTGTAGACAGGTACGGGGTAACCATAGACTCATTTATAATCAGCCATGGGCCTATAGTTAACGATTTGACTATCGATGAGACTGCTGTTGCCGGTACGGTTACCGGCAGATACCCGGACACCCACACCAGCGACAACGTCGACGAGTCCATCGAAGAAGCGCTGTCAAAAGGCGGTCCGTCGTCGAAGTACAGCTATCTGGAGCACAAATGGCTGATTGACGTAATTGGCGGAGCCGATACGGTAACTTTCAAGGTTGAAGCATACCAGAGCGCCAGCACCGACGGCGATAACTTTGTCTTCGCCTACTCGACTGACGATGTGGACTACACGAATATGCTGACGGTGACCAAGACAAGTGACGATGACACGTATCAGAGTTACGAGATGCCCAACGATGTCAATTACAATGTTTATATCCGAGTAATGGATACCGACCAAACGGGAGGCAACCAAGGTCAGGATACCATTTATGTCGATCACATGTACATCAAGTCCGTAGGTGTCGGTGGTCCGGCCCCTAACGATGTCGACCCGCCGTCGCCGGACCCGATGACCTGGGCGACGGCGCCGTATGCGACCGGGGCCTACTCGATAGCAATGGTGGCAACAACAGCATCTGACGAAAGCGGGGTGAAATACTACTTCGAAGAGACCAGCGGCAATCCGGGAGGAAACGATAGCGGCTGGAAGGACACCACCAGCTACGAGGATATAGGCCTTGACCCGAACACCACGTACACGTATCGTGTTCGGGCGAGAGACAGGTCGGCTAATCTGAACCTGACCGACTGGTCGACACCACCGGCGTCAGCAACCACACAGTCGGTTGGTAGTGGAGGCACTCCCTTCTTCACTGACGGCTTCGAAAGTGGTGACTTTGCCACAGGCGGCTGGACGACAAGCGAGAACACCAGCGTCGGAAGCGCATTTGCTTATACAGGCACTTACGGGGCCAAACTTGGCAAGGAGAGCTGGATAGAGAAGGCAGTGAGCACAGTTGGTTATACCGACATCCACCTCAAGTATGCTCGTAAAGCGGTAGGTCTTAGTTCCGGAGAAGAATTTATCGCAAGGTGGTATGACGGCAGCGACTGGCATATACTTGAATCGACACTGGATACTAATTGGGCCGAGAAGATTTGGCTCTGTGGTATCAGTGCCAATAACAATCCTGACTTCCGGATAAAGTTCTCCAGCAACGGTGCGCATCCTTCTCAGGAATATACCTGCCTTGATGATGTTGAGGTCAGCGGCTCCGACGGCGAGCCGACTCCGACACCAACTCCAACGGCGACGCCAACGCCGACACCTACACCAACGGCCACGCCGGGGCCGGACATGTATGTCAATGACATAGCGATGACGTGGTATGAGCCTAAGAGCGGCTACTATGCTGCCAAGGCGACGGTGTGGGTTAAGGACGAGTACACCGATGACGTGGATGGCGCGACGGTTACCGGTGCGTGGAGTGGTGCCACCACCAGCGGCGATACCAGCGGCGATACCGGTCAGGACGGCAAGGTAACCTTAGAGTCCAAGGCAGTTAAAGGCGGCGGTACGTTTACATTTACTGTGACAGACGTCTCGGCGACCGGGTTCACGTACAATCCTGCGCTTAATGTGATGGACAGTAACTCGGTTACTGCGCCGTAGGACAGATAGATGCTTAGGCGGATTGTCTCGGCTAAGTATTGGCTTAGAGAGCGTGGCGGTCATTGCGGCCGCCACGCATTGTGGGAAGTAGTTATATGGTTGAGAGATTTGGGTTCCCGTTCTTGAAAGGAGGTGAGACCAAAGAGGAACGGGACGAGAGAAGGTTTGCATAGGTTTTGATTAAGAATTTTTTAAGGAGGTGAATATTATGTTTAGGAGAATAATTTGTTTTGTGAGTTTTGGTTTATTGCTGGTCATGGCTGCCGGCGCTCAAGGGACGACGTACTATGTGAGTCCTTCGGGGAACGACAATAACAGCGGGACGAGCACGGGCGATGCGTGGGCGACGACGGACAAGGTGAACAGTATGACGTTTAGCGCCGGTGACGGCATATTGTTTGAAGGGGGCGAGACGTTCAGCGGCGGACTGGTCTTTGGCTCCAGCGGTACTGCGGCAAGCCCGATTGTAGTAAGTTCGTACGGGACGGGGAGGGCAACGATACAGGGAGACTTTGAAGAGATAGTTCTTTACGCCCTGAACTGCGCCGGGTATGAAATAAGCGATATGATTTTCCGCGGGTCGGGCAATACCGGCAATCAGGACAATTTAGATTTCTGCGGGATAAAGTTTTATAATACCTCAGGTGTTGAGCTTGAGTACGTTCGGATTGACAACGTGGAGGTATCGGGAGTTCGAGGCTGGGGTATAGTTTTCGACGGCGACAACTTCAAGGGTTTCAGAGATGTGCATGTTACCAACTGTGAGGTTTGTGATATCGGCTGCGAAGGGATTAACAGCGCTACCGACTGGCAGGTGCGCGGCGATACGCATCATGATTTTTACATTGCCAACTGCAAGGTATACAATGTCACGGGCGTTCCGGGCCATGAACCGCACAGCGGCAACGGAATTGTCTTGGGCGGTGTCGATGGCGCGGTAATTGAGTTCTGCGAGGTTTGGAACTGCGGTCAGCTCAATGACGCCGGCGGCGGCGGTCCCATAGCAATATGGGTCTGGGAATCGAAGAATGTTTTATTTCAGTTCAACGAAGCGTACGGGCAGAAGACAAAAGGCGGCGACGGCGGCGGATTTGACCTGGATATGGGTTCGAGCTACTGCACGATGCAGTATAATTACTCGCACGATAACTACGGCTGCGGTGTCCTGATTATGCAATACACGCAGTCTCGTTACAGCGGGGACCACATATTCCGGTATAACATCAGCGCGAATGACTCGCAATATCAACCGCGTGCCGGTGGAGTTGCTTTTTACGCATCTGCGACGCTGCAGAACGTAGAGGTATACAATAATACTTTCTACGGCGGCCCGGACTCGACGATGGGAGGTGTCAGCTCCAGCACATGGCGCGGCAGTTTCAGCAACATAAATCTTCGCAACAACATTTTTGTAACCGAACCCGGTAAGAAGACGCTGTGGATATCAGATGGTGACGGTCTTAACTTCCAGAATAATTTCTACTGGCAGATGGGCGAGCCTCTTGTTCTCGAATGGTTAGATACAACATATAACAATTTAGCCGATTTTCGTGCGGGCACAGGGCAGGAGATGCTTGACGGTCAGCCGGTAGGGCTGGAAGTCGACCCACAGCTTGTTGATGTTACCGACCACCCGATTGTCGGCGCGGGCAACTGGTCCAGCCTAACGGGCTACCAGGTACAGTCGAATTCGGCGTGTATCGATTATGGACTGGACTTAGCGACGCTTTTTGGAATGGACGTCGGAACTCAGGGTTTCTACGGCAATTCCATTCCGCAGGGCAGTGTTTTTGACGTTGGAGCACATGAGTATCCTGGCGGTGGAACGCCCGATACGACGGCGCCGTCACCCGACCCGATGACGTGGGCAACAGCACCTTATGCCCTTGGGGACAATGCAGTTAAGATGGTAGCGACGGCGGCTTCCGATGCGAGCGGTGTGGAGTACCTCTTCGAATGCACAGCCGGGGGCGGTCACGACAGTTACTGGCAGTCGAGCACCACCTATATCGACAGCGGTCTAACTCCGAGCACTCAGTACACTTACGCGGCGAAGGCCCGCGATAAAAGCTACAATCAGAACGAGACGGGCCCGTCCACCGCGGAATCAGCGACGACGGATCCGCCCGATACGAGTCCACCAAGCCCCGACCCGATGACCTTTGCAACGGCTCCATACGGCAGCGGCTATCAATCGATCGCGATGGAGGCGACGACCGCTACGGATAATTCGGAAACAGGCGTAGAGTACTATTTTGCGTGCTTGACTTCCGGTGGTCATGACAGCGGCTGGCAGGACAGTACATCGTATGAGGACACCGGTCTGGTAATAAATACTGACTACACGTACCAGGTTAAGGCCCGCGATAAGAGCTCGAACCAGAATGAGACCGGCTGGTCAACAGCAGAAACCGGCTCGACCCTGCCCTATTATGGAACTACTGTGTTCTCTGATGGTTTTGAAAGCGGCAGCTTCGATGCAGGCGGCTGGGTGTACGGCTCGAATCCTCCGGACTACACTTATGTCACGACCAAAGCAGTGTATACAGGGACGTATGGAGCACACATGAGCCGGGCGGCGTGGTTACAGAAGCCGATGAGCACTGTCGGCTTAGAAAACATCCGAATTAAGTATGCGCGCAGGCTGCTATCAATCAGCGGCGGTGGAGTACTGGATGTGAGCTGGTGGGACGGCGCGAGTACACATCTTATTGAAAGGCTGGAGGCGCCAGAGGAGCAGCCGGACCTGCCATGGGGTGTGACAGACGTGATTTTACCGGCGGAAGCTGAGGGCAATCCGGACTTCGAGCTGCAATTCTCGTACAGCAGCGTACACAAGAATCTGAAAGCTCATATTGATGATGTCGAGATAATGGCCGAAGGAGAGGTGCCTACGCCGACGCCGACTCCAACACCGACACCAACGCCGACACCGACACCGACACCAACACCTACTCCAACGCCGACACCTACTCCAACGCCGACACCTACACCGACACCAACACCTACTCCAACGCCGACACCGACACCGACGCCAACACCTACAGGAACGCCAGGGCCGACTATCTTCTTCGATGGCTTTGAGGATGGCGACCTGGTCGGCTGGACCATAAGCGGCCCAGTTTCGGTTAAGAGCGTCGGAGGTGTTTCAGGCAACTACGCATGTCTACAGAAGACAGCTTGGTTAGAGAAGGCTATCAGCACGGGCGGCTACACTAACATACATGTTAAGTATTACCGCTGGGTGGCCAGTACAAACCTGTATGTGGAATGGTATGACGGCAGCAATTGGAATTTGCTCGATACGGCGGGTAGTAGCGACTGGACTTATCAGGATATGACCTGTGGCTCCGGCGCTGACAACAACGCGAACTTCAAGTTGAGGTTCCGTACCGACGGCACCAAAAATAATCATTCTGCCAAGGTCGATGACGTTGAGATAACCGGTACTCAGTAAAGCTGCTATGCCGACGAGACGTTTGTTATTGGAGCGTGGCGGTTCTTTGTAGCCGCCACGCTTTTTAGTCTGAAAGGACGACCAGGTCCGGTGCCTGCGCGGGGAGAGCGGGGCAGGCGGCGATGGGGCCAGTAACGCATACCGGACGTTTGCAGCGCGGGCTTGTTAACCTGAGGAAAAAAGTAAAAAATGAGGCGCGCAGCGGCGTGAAAACTGTTATAATAGTATAGTTGTCAGGGGAGATAGTTCAGGAGTCCGGAGTTGATGCGACGAACAGCATTGATTTTTGCGTGTGTATTTTTGACGGTCCCGGGTATGGGGGATACATTCACGAACCGGGAAACGGGGGATGTATTTCACGGTTACGTCACGCAGACGAAGCAAGGTGATAAGACTCTGGTGCGTGTTGGCAAGAGCCACAGGGCGAAGTACATTAATCTTTCGGACTATGATGTCAGGTGGGACCTTCAGGGGCGGCGAAATCAGGTGATAGTGATACCGATAAAGGATGAAATACTGCTGGAGAGTGAAACGGAAGCGTTTGAGAGGGCGATTAAGGCGTCATCGAACCAGGGGCCGGCGTTTATTTTGATTGAGATAGACACGCCGGGCGGGCGAATGAACCTGATGAAGCGGATCTGCAGCGCGATTACAAGTGCGGATAATTGCGTTACGGTTGGTTTTGTCAGCGGGGGCAGGTACGGTGGTGCGTACTCTGCGGGTGCGATTATTGCGCTGGCGTGTAATTACGTATATATGGCAGAAGATACGGCGATTGGCGCAGCTACACCGATTCTTCAATCCGGTTTTGCTTTTGAAGATTTAAGGTCGGTCTTTGGCAAGACGGTTGGCGAGAAATTCCTTTCGGCGAGCCGGGGTTATGTGGCGAGTATAGCGGAACAGAACGGTCGGTCGGGCCTGCTGGCAAAGGCAATGGTTGACGAGGACATCAGGGTTGTAGAGGTGAACGATGGCGGGGAGAGGTTTTTCATCGAGCCGGGCGAACGAAGAAGAGGGGAGTCTGTGGTTAGGAGGTGGAGCGAGAGGGGTTCTCTGCTGACATTGACGGCGTCGGAAGCTGTTGAGTGCGGCATTGCCGATGGTCTGGCGGACTCGCGTAAGAGCGTTGTGTTAAATTTCAGGTTGGAGGAGCCCCGGATTGTGCAAAGTACAGAGCCGGCGAAGGCGAGGCGGAAATTTGAGGCTGCGAAGGAAAAGATGGAGAAACTGATAATCAGTATCGACCGTCATGTCAAGGAGGTGGAAGTCAATGAGAACAAGTCTGAGTCGATACGTCTTCTGGATAAGCTTATCAAGAAGTATAAAGCGTTGATAGCGCTGAAGAAGGCGAATCCGGATTTGCCTGTAACCATGGAGGCGTGTAAAAAAGCGATCAATTCGGCGGAGGCGGCGCGCCGGAATATCAAGAAGTTATGAGGGGGTGCCGGGAGGTCGCCTCTTGGGGGTTTGAGATTTTATTTTGTTTATGATGTGCTGTGTGACTGCGCGGGCGGTGGCCAGACAACAGGAGATTTGACTTGCCTGAACGGGGCTTGATTGCCGATTAATTAGTTATTATGGGCAATAAAGCGCAAGTGACATCTAAAATCATGGATGAGGGATACTGGGACAAGGTTGCGGGGGACTACGACGGCGAGATATTCAGCGTTTTAGGCAATGACCGTGAAGAGGTGATTGGTTCCAGGATTCGTGAATTCGGTTCGAAGCAGGGGACGGCCTGTGATTTTGGCTGTGGGGTGGGCAAGTTCCTGCCGATACTGTCAAAGAATTTTGCTCATGTGTATGCAGTGGATTTATCGAGTAAACTTTTGAGCCAGGCACGTGAAAACTGCGAGAAGCTGAAGAACGTAAGCTATATCAAGGAAGACCTTTCAGAAGGTGGAGTGAAACTAGAGAAGGTAGATTTTGCATTGAGTGTGAGCGTCGCGATCATGCCGTCGGCGGAGAAGCGGTCGGGGATATTTAAGACGATAACAAAGCACTTGCGGAAAGGGGGACATCTGCTATTGATTGTGCCGTCTCTGGAATCGGCCTTGTATACGGACTTTCGGCTGGTACAGTGGAACATGCGTTCGGGTTGGACGGTGGATGAGGCGGTGTCGGAATTAGAGGAGGCGGGAGAAGAAGGTGCATCGCTGCGACAGGGCCTGGTTGAGATTGAGGGTGTGCCCACGAAGCACTATCTGCAGGAGGAGCTGTTGGCGATGTTCGAGGGCGGCGCGCTTGATATTGTCTCGATTGATAAGGTCGAGTATTCGTGGAAGACGGAGTTTGACGGGCCGCCGCGGTGGATGAGCGAGCCTTATCCGTGGGACTGGATGGTGGTTTTTCGAAAGACATAAGTGGGTAAGGATGCAGGAGTGGATTGGGACCCGGAGTGAGGATGGCAGAATACTTACGAGGGCTTTGTAAGAAACAAGGGTAGTTTAGGGCTTGTAGTATTTCATGGCCTCGGGGATAAGCTCCTTTATTTTTCTTATTCTTGTCGAGTCGGCGGGGTGAGTACTCAGGATTTCGGGTGGTTCAGAGCCTTCTTTTGCGGCGGCCATTCTCTGCCAGAAGTCGACGGCTTCGTTTGGGGTGTAGCCTGCCATTGCCATGAAGATGAGTCCGAGGTGGTCGGCCTCTTTTTCGTGTGTCCTGCTGTAGGGCAGCAGTACGCCGTACTGCGTTGTGATGCCGTAAGAGCGCATAAAGAGGTTTTGGGTTTTTTCGGGGCTGCTTGCGAGGGCCTCGGAGAGCACCATGCCTCCCATATCGACGATTAGGCCCTGGGTCATACGTTCTGCGCCGTGCCTTGCGATGGCGTGTGCGATTTCGTGTCCCATTACGACGGCGAGGCCGGGTTCGTTCTTGGTGACGGTTAGAATGCCGGTATAGATGACGACCTTTCCGCCGGGCATGCACCAAGCGTTGAGGGATTTATCTTCGACGAGATTGAATTCCCAGTCGTATCCCTCTAAGCGGTCGGTGAGGTTGTTTTCGGCGCAGTATTGTTCGACGGCTTTCTGGATTCTGGCTCCGACGCGTCTTACCATCATGGTCTGGGCGGAGTTAGTGCTTAGCTTGTTCTCAGAGAGAAACTCGTCGTAGGACTGATAGCTCATGGAGTGCATGACCGAATCGGGGACGAGATTGAATTGCTTTCGGCCGGTGATTGCCACCTGGGTGCAGGATGAGAGTAATAAGCAAAGCCCGGAGAGGACGACGAGTTTTGGAGCCATTGCAGGTTTCATTTTATTTACCTTTCCTGTTTACAGGCGGGATTTTATTAATTTTTCAAGCGGTCTCGTGTGAGACCGCAGGCACCGATTTTTCCTCATATTCAACTATATATATTATAAGCGGTCAGGGTGGTAGTTTCGCAAGGGATTTTTTGATATGCGCGGGATACATCCAAAATTCAAGTCTGAAAAAGCGTTAGTGGATTGTGGGTCAGTCCGTGTTTAGGTTAAGATTTTTTGGAAAATGTGTTTGTACCGCGCCGTTTTTTATGTTAACCTTGTGTAAAGTGGTTAACGTAGGTTAACCTTGGTTTTTTGGGTTAACGTGGCAAATCGTGCCATAAGGGCTTATTTTACAAGTGGTTATGGAGTTTTGGGGAGGCAGGTTTTATGAAGAAGCGTGGTTATATAACTATTCCGCAGTTGGCGAAGATGTTGGGGGTCAGCCGGATTGCGGTCTACAAGAAGGTCAAGAAGGGCCAGATAAAAGCAGAGAGGGTCGGAAGGAGTTTTGCCATTGCCGAGAGGGACGTGGCAGGCATATTGGGCAAGGCACTGGGAAAGGAAGGGCAGCGGCAGATTGACAGGGCTGTGAAAAAGACGGTGCAGGAGTACGGGGAGGCCCTCCGGCTGTTGGGTAGCGAGTGATGGAGACTGTTACTCTTAAAGAGGTGGAGTATATTGCATTTCGCCTAGCGCGGGAGCAGCTTAGCTACGATGAGCCGATACCGGATTTCTCGACGCGGTTTCCGCATATCTTAGAGAGCTGTCTGGCGGTGCCTTTTCAGAGCTTTGCGAAGAAGCCGCTGTATCGGGGATTATTGTCGAAGGCTGCAATTTTGTTTTATCTGATGATAAAGAACCATCCGTTTGCGAATGGCAATAAGCGGGTGGCGGTGACGACGTTGCTGGTTTTTTTACATAAGAACGGCAAGTGGATTAAGACGAGCGCGCAGGAGCTTTACAATTTTACGGTGTGGGTGGCGCAGAGTCCGGCGACGGTGAAGGATGAGACGGTCAAGGCGATAGAGAAGTTCCTGAAGAAGTGTCTGGCGGATTTGTAGAAGAGCTGCGAGTCGCGGGACAGGCAAATTGGGGGAATTTTGGTTTGACGGAGGAGAGGAGAGTTCAATTTGCATTATGTATATTGATCATGGCCAGCGAAGCTGAAACCACAAATCTTCGAGTTTCTTGTCGAAGTCAGTTTTTATTTCGGTAAACCGTGTTATATCACCCTTGAAAAAGCCTGCTTTGATAGGTGCCCAGTCAGGCCCGTCTCGCGCAGCTTCCGACTCGATGGCGTCAACAATGCCTGACTTGTAGACACGGTTTTCGCGAACGCGAACCATATGTTTCCAGACAAAGCGGCCAATGGCCACATTTACACCATAGCCAGCTGACTCTGCTGCATCAGCACGAGCAAGGGCAAAAAAGTACTCGAATTTGTCGAAGTGGTCCTCGTAAGCAGAGTGGTCCTTGAGAAGTTCGCTTAGTGGATTCCTGAGTAATTCGAAAAGATGGTTGCTGACGGGTGTGATGTCCTTTTCTCGACGTAGCAGCTCTCGCGCTCTTGATTGCTCGATGGCGTCCCAAGCCGAAAACTGAAGGATCAACGGCTGCTTCTCGCCTCCGTCAGTGTACTGAGCATCAAGCAGTAGTGATTTCAAAGTGTGATACTTTCGGGGAAGTAAGGCGGGTATGCCAGCTGCGTAAAGAAGTATAAGCGCGGGATAACGCTTAAGATCGCCAAAAGCATCTGTTGCAGGGGGATTTAAGACTTGTTCGAGGGATGTCTGCCAGAGTTTATCATGCTTTTGTTCGCCGTAATAACAACCGGTAATCATAAGGTCGCGAAGTGTGGTTATTTGCTGTTCGAAATTGGAGAGTATATCGTCAGGAGTCGACAGCGGGTCGGATTTGAGATGCGACATTTGCGTGGGGATGTATTCAACAATTTTTTGTGTTTCGTTTTGCATCAAGTCGTGAAGGTTGATTCGATGGCGGTCATCTACAAGATATGTTTTCAACTTTCGGATCGGGTTATCATCTTGGGCCTGGGTTTCTAATTTGATGAGGATTGCGCGCAGGGCGTTTTCAAGCTTGGATTGGAGAGACTTTCGCTCTGGTGCGCGGTCTTGACATTGCTGGGGCATGCAGTAAGGGATGACCCTTTTCTTATTTAGATCGAAGGGAAGTAATTCGGGTGGGCCGAAAGCTGAGTTCATTACCATTAGAATCCGTTGTTCCCCCAAAGTTTTTATAGCATAGCCAAGTTCGAGTAAGACATTTGGATTGGGCGCCTTGCGAAACTTTGAACTTTTGTTGATTATTGAAACATCACATACAAAAACGTGGGATTGTTCTATTTTGTCAAAGATTGTCTTTGCTATGTCAGGCGAACCGGGAACACCAGCGGTATCGCGGTCAATAACAGGCTCAACTTTGATGGAGTCATCAGCGCGGATCGATTTGGCAGCATTTTCGAGAGCCTTCTCGATGAATCCGCGGTTGGTGGTATTGGGCAGGTCTGATTGCCAAGAATAGAACACTTTGTGAATGGGCATTTACATCCTCCGCGATTTCTATTTTTCGTTGATTTCCTCTTTTACCTGGTTGAGCAGGTTGATCGCGTCGATGGGGGTCAAATTATCTACGTCGGTTGATGAGAGTTTATCGAGGACGGATTTGTGTTTTTCGACGAAGAGTATGTCGTGTGGAGGTTTTTTTGTTTTGTGTTTTGCGAGGTGCCGGCCGGAGGCCTCTTTCTGGAAGGTGGCCTCTAATTCTTCGAGGATTTCCTTTGAGCGTTGGACGATTGATTTTGGTATGCCGGCTAATTTTGCGACGTGGATGCCATAGGATTTGTCTGTTCCACCGGGCAGGATTTTGTGCAGGAATACTACTTCGTCCATCCATTCGCGGACGGCGACGTTACAGTTCTTTACGTTGGTGAACAGTTCGGCCAATTCGGTCAGCTCGTGGTAGTGAGTGGCGAAGAGGGTACGGCATTTTATTTTGTTTGCGATGTGCTCGGTTACTGCCCAGGCGAGTGAGAGGCCGTCGTAGGTGCTTGTGCCCCGGCCGACCTCGTCGAGAACGACGAGTGATTTGGCGGAGGC
This sequence comes from uncultured Pirellulales bacterium, assembly GCA_964513655.1. Lineage (GTDB taxonomy): Bacteria > Planctomycetota > Phycisphaerae > Sedimentisphaerales > Anaerobacaceae. The sequence goes on from CAZENQ010000036.1 coordinate 16,896, forward strand.
GTTGTTGATGATGTTGGCGGTTTCGGTCATTTCGACCATAAATGTTGACTGGCCGCGGACGAGCTCGTCGGATGCGCCGACGCGTGTGAAGATTCTGTCGACGAGTCCGATTTGTGCGGACTTGGCGGGGATGAATGAGCCGGTCTGGGCCATGAGGACGAGGAGTGCCACTTGTCTTATGTATGTGCTTTTGCCGGACATGTTGGGGCCGGTAAGGACGATGATGTCGGCGGAGCCATCTCCCAGTTCGATGTCGTTGGGTACGAATTCGGGGCCGAGGGTTTCGGCGAGGACGGGGTGCTTGCCATCGGTGATGACCAATTCTGCGCCGGTGGTTACTTTGGGGCGGATGTAATGGCGGCGTTTGGCGGTATAGGCGAGGCAGGTCAGGCAGTCGCATTGGGCGACGGTGTCGGCGAGCTGCTGGAGACGATTTGTATATTGGGCGGTATGGCGGCGGAGGTCTTCGAAGAGCTTCAGTTCCAGTTCGAGTGCTTTTTCCTCTGCGCCGAGGGCGCGGGTTTCGTAATTTTTGAGTTCTTCCGTGATGTATCGTTCGGCGTTTTTTATCGTTTGTTTTCGGTGGTAGCTTTGCGGGACCTTGTCGGCGGCCGAGCGCGAGACCTCGATGTAGTAGCCGAAGACCTTGTTGTAGCCGATTTTCAAATTGGCGATGCCGGTCTGCTCGATTTGCTGTTTTTGGTAGTTTTGCAGCCAGGTCCGGCCGTCCTTTGAGATTGAGCGGAGGCGGTCGAGCTCATCGTCGAAGCCTGTCTTTATAACGCCGCCATCGCGGAGGTGTGGGGGACAGTGAGGCTCGATTGCGGATTCGAGCAGTTCGGCCAATTCGTCCATGCTGTCGCAGTGGTTGGCAAGCTGGGCGGCCAGGTTGGATTCGAGCTGTTTTAAGGTTTCGCGCAGGTTTGGGATTCGGCGGAGGGTGGCTGCGAGGGCGACGAGGTCGCGTGGGGTCGCGCGGAGCGTGCTGATTCGCGCGGCGATTCTTTCGGTGTCGGCGATGTCGGCCAGGAGTTTTCTGATTTCGGAGAGCCTGGTTTGGGACTGAGTTAATTCTTCGATGAGGTCCTGCCGCAATTCGATTGCGGCGAGGTCGCAGAGGGGGGCGCAGAGCCAGTTTCTGAACATTCTTCCGCCGGGGCCGGTGAGGGTCTCATCGAGGCAGTCGAGCAGCGAGCCTTGTTTTGTTTCGGTGCGGATTGTTCGGAGGATTTCGAGGCTGGCGAGCGAGGTCTGGTCGATCTGGAGGTAGTTTTTTCGGTCGATTTTTTTGATTGAGGCGATGTGGTTGAGGGTAGTCTTCTGGGTTTCATTCAGGTATTCGATGATTGCACCGGCGGCGGGGACGAGGCCGTCGTCGCTATCTTTTATTCCGAAGCCTTCGAGTGTTGTCGTGCCGAAGTGTTTCAAGAGGCGCTGCCTGCTCTGGTACGGGTCGAAGTACCAGGCGGGTCGCTGGGTTATAGTGGCGCCGGTTAGCTGCGTAATATCCTTGGCGAGCCTCCTTGTTTCGGCGTCGAAGAGTTCGCCGCGGGTGTCGGGCAGGAGGCACTCGGCGGGTGAGAGTCGGAGAAGCTCGTCGAGGAGTTTATCTTCCGACAATTGCTGGGCGAAGAAGTGGCCGGTTGAGATGTCGACCCAGCTTACAGCGGCGGTTTTTGTTTTGTTGAGACTGACGGCGGCGAGGAAGTTGTCCTTTTTTTCGTCGAGCAGGATGTCGTCGGTGAGTGTCCCGGGGGTGACGATTCGGACGACGTCTCGCTTGACGACGCCCTTGGCGGTTTTGGGGTCCTCGACCTGCTCGCAGACGGCGACTTTGTAACCGTTTGAGAGCATTTTTTTGAGGTAGCCGTCGACGGCGTGGTACGGGACGCCGGCGAGCGGGATGGGGTTGGCGCCTTTGGAGCGGCTGGTGAGTGCGAGGCCGCAGACGGCCGAGCAGGTTTTGGCGTCGTCGTAGAAGGTCTCGTAGAAATCGCCCATGCGGAAGAAGAGGATGCAGTCGGGGTATTTCTGCTTGAAGCGGTGGAACTGCTTCATTGCCGGGGTCAATTTGGTGTTCTCCGTAACCATAGAGTCAGATTATACACGAAGCGGGCCATTTAGCAACTTGGTTATGACCGAGCCGGCCGACGTCTTGGATTTTACGTTCTTTAATTTCTGCAGGAGGTCTTGCTGGCGGGTTGTAAAGCAGATGGGGGCGTGGAAATCGAGTTGCTGTGTGGCGGTGAGGTTCTGGATTTTATTTATGAGGGTATCGATGTTGGTTTGGAATTTTGCGCTGACCAGGACCGCGTCTGCGAGGGTGGGCGGTAGTTCTTTTATGTTGAGTTTGGCGGGCAGGTCGGATTTATTGAGGACGGTAAGGATTTTTTTGGAGGGAAGTTCACCGAGCAGTTTGCCGTCGAGCTGGTCGGTGAGCTGGTTGTTGTCGAGGACGAGGAGGATTAGGTCGGCGGACTGTAAGATTTCGAAACTTCTTTGTTGAGCGGCTTTATCGATTGTGGTTGCCGTGAGAATTTCGCCGAGGCCAGCGGTGTCGATGAGCTCTGCGGCGAGTTGGCCGATTCGGCATTGGGCGGAGACCCAGTCGCGGGTCGTACCCTTGATGTCGGTAACGATGGCTTTCTGGGTGCCGCAGAGGCAATTAAGGAGCGTGCTCTTGCCGGAGTTAGGGGGTCCTGCTATTACCAGGCGGCAGCCGGTGATGAGGAGTTTTGCGGTTTGGCTGTTTTGAAGTATCTCGGCGGCCTGGGCTTTTATGTCTTCGAGCGGCGTTTCTTTTATGTTATCGAGCCATTGCGTGAGCGTTTTGGTCAGGCCGGAGTCGATTTGGTTTATGATTATTTTGGTGCCCTCGAGTGTTTTTGCTTTCGGCTGGATCAGTTTGGCCTCGATGGCGATTGCGTTCAGGGATTTTTGCTCGGAGAGGATTTTGGCTAAGAGCTGTTCGGCGGTCAGCAGCTTTGCACCGTGTTTTTTTACCAGCTGCATTAGCATCTCAACGATGAGCGGGTTGCCGTGGCAGTTGATTGCGAAGCAGTTGCTGCTCTCGCAGCCGATTGTGACCTGGTCGATGGTTTCTGTGCCATCGGTTATGTGGCCGAGGTGGATTTTGCCGGGTCTGAAAGTCGGTGATTTTACCTGCGCGGGCCTGAATATTTTTTTCAGGATGGCCTTGGACTTACTGCCGAAGAGCTGGATGGTTGCTATTGCGCCGGTTCCTTTACCGGTCATTACTGCGGCGAATGTGGTCATAGGCTCCTCACCGCTTCTGTTCGATATATTTCCTATAGGCGAGGACGATACCTTTTACGACGAGGTTTGGGACGTAGGAGTCGACAAAATCGCAGTCGTCCTTTATGGTCTTTGCGCTCGAGCCGGTTATCACGGTGTGGGGCCATTTACCGATTGTTTCCGCGTAGCGTCTGATTACTTCCTGCAGGGTCGAGATGGCGGAGTAGTAGAGGCCTGCGTTTATGGCGTCGGCCGTGGTTTTTCCGTAAGGGGCGTCTGGTTTTTTGACTTTTACTTTGGGTAGTTGTGCCGCGCTTCGCTCGAGGGCCTCTGCGGATATTTCGAATCCCGGGCAGATGACGCCGCCCTGGAAGATTCCGTGCTCGTCAACGAGGTCGATGGTTACTGCGGTGCCGAAGTCGGCGATGGCCACGGCGTCCCCGACGACGTCGTAGGCGGCAGCGGCCGAAACGATGCGGTCGGTGCCGACCTTCTCGGGTTCGTCGACCCACATAGTTATGGGCGGGGGGATGTCTTTTCCTATAAGATAGATTCTTTCGTCGAGGGCCTCTTTTGCGATTTGGCGGACCAGCTCGGTCCATTCGGGCCTGACGGAGCTTGCGACGATGACACCATCTCGTCTCTTTTCCTTTGAGCTTTTCGCGATGGGGATTTTTCCCCAGGCGGATTTGAGGGTTTCGGTCAGTTTCTTAGTGGACTTGCCGGGGACGGACTCTATGAACTGCTCCTCGTCTTTCAGGAACAGGCCGATGGTGATATTCGTATTGCCGATATCTACTGCGATTATGTTCATCGTTCTTATTTTGTTTGCTTTACCATTTTCCAGAGTGTTTCGGACAGCTCTTTTATGCCTGAGCCGGTTACGGCCGAGATTGGGTGAACGGTTTTTTTCAATTTTTTGCCTATCTCTTTTGAGATTTTTCCATCCGGGTCGAGGTCAATTTTGTTGGCGATGATAACCTCTTTTTTCTGAGCAAGTGCCCTGCTGTACTGGGCCAGTTCACGTCTGACTGCGCGATAATTCTCTACGGGGTCTGAGTTATCTGCAGGCATTATATCAAGTATGTGTGCGATGATAGTAGTTCTTTCTATGTGTCTTAGGAATTCATAGCCGAGTCCCGCGCCGTCATGGGCACCCTCAATCAGGCCGGGGATATCGGCCATGACGAACCGGCGAAAGTCGGTCAGCTCGACGATGCCGAGGACGGGTTCGAGTGTGGTGAAGGGGTAATCGGCGATTTTGGGTCTTGCGGCCGAGCATCGCGAGATGAGGGTGCTTTTGCCGGCGTTCGGCATGCCGACGAGGCCGACGTCGGCGATGAGCTTCAGTTCGAGCTTGATATTTCTTTCGCGGCCTTTTTTGCCGGGTTCGGCGGTCCTCGGCGCCTGGTTGGTCGAGGTAGTGAAGGCCTTGTTGCCTCGGCCGCCTTTACCGGCCCGGCAGATTTGGACCTTCATGCCGGGTTTGTTGAGGTCTTTTAAGAGCAGGTCGTAGTCGGTGTCATAGATGAGCGTGCCGGGGGGGACGTTTATTATGAGGTCGTCGCCGTCCGCACCGTGTTTATTTTGTCCGGAGCCCGGCCCGCCGTTTGGGGCCCGCCAGTGATGCTTGCCGGTGAAGTCGAGCAGGGTGTCGAGATTTTCGACGGCCTGAAAGTAGACATGTCCTCCTCTTCCGCCGTCGCCGCCGTCGGGCCCGCCCTTGGGGACAAATTTTTCGCGGCGGAAGCTGACGCAGCCCGGGCCGCCGTCGCCCGCCTTGACGTAGATTTTTGCCTGGTCGATAAACATGGTTTCGTAGTGCGTCCTGCGTATATCGTATTGCTTTTGTCTATATATAAAAAAAGGATGGCAGTGGCCATCCTTTTTCTGTTGTCAGGATTTTGGGGTTTTCAGGTGATGTGTACTTTCCGGCCCCGGAAAAGTACGGTTCCATCGGTCGTGGCGAAGAGCGTGTAGTCTCTGCCCATACCGACGTTGGAGCCGGGGAAGAATTTCGTGCCGCACTGACGTACGATAATGGAGCCGGCGGTAACCTTTTGGCCGGCGTAGAGCTTTACGCCCCTGTATTGGGGGTTGCTGTCCCTTCCGTTTCTCGTAGAGCCTTGTCCCTTTTTATGTGCCATAGCAAAATACCTCTAACTTTATTAAATCGCCATTTTACCTGTCCTGACCTTAGTTGTCCAGGAAATTTTTAAAATTCCGTGCCAGGGAGGATTTGGGGGCTATTCGGCCTGTAAAATGGCTTTGACCTCGCCGAGGGAAATCAATCCTTCTGTGGCGATTTTTATTTTGCCCTGAGGGTCGATGAAGAAGCTGCAGGGGATGGCATTGACCTGATTGTAGGGCGCTGGCATGTCGGCCGCGTCAGCAGGCAGGATAGTATAGTTGATTTTCTTGTTCTGGCGTACAAAGTCCCTAATTTTATCAATGGTATTGGGCGGCATTACGCTTGTGTAAGATATGGCTAATATTGCCAGTTTGTCCTCGCTGGTGGTTTCTCTTAATTCGATGAGATGGGGTATCTCAATTATGCAGGGTGTGCACCATGTTGCCCAGAAGACGAGCATGACATCTTTGCCACGGTACTCGCTGAGTTTGTGTTTCTTTCCGCTGATGTCGGTTAATGTGAACTCAGGGGCCGTTCTGCCAATCCAGGATGTGTAGGCGGGTCCCCAAGTCCTTGCGGCACGTACGATGTCGTTGAGTGTCGGCTTTGAGTGCGATTCAAGCGGGGAATGCTGGTGCTGGTCGTGGCTGTTCTCGGCGGGTTTGGGTTTCATTAGCGCCCAGAGTACCACGGCGGCGAGTATAATCGCGGCGACGGCGACTGAGAGCCAGAGTACTTTTTGGTCTTTCTGCTCGGCCATTATAGCTTTCTCCCGAGACTTTATTCGACAGAGGTATCATTTTATAGTTTCTACCGTAAAATGAAAGGCAAAGTTCAGAAACTTTTCGGCCGGGGGGGCGGTGAACAGGCCGAATATGTTCTTTTGACCGGTGAACGGTGGAGTGATATAATTTTTCCCATATATTAAAAAAGAAGGTGTACGTTCCGGAAAGCAGGTTGTCGTTTAATTTTTTTGGATTCTGAGGAGTAAAGAGATGTATTTGAGGCGAAGCAGTTTTAACAGGTTTGCTGGATTAATAGTTGCACTGGTCTTGTTGTTGTCGAGTGGAGGGGTATTCGGTGATGTCAGACTGCCGGCGGTAATCGGTGACAATATGGTCCTTCAGCGGGGTATGCAGGTGCCAATCTGGGGCTGGGCGGATGCAGGGGAGCGGGTCAAGGTCAGCGGCAGTTGGGGCAGCGAGAGCTGGGAAGGGACGGCAGGCCAGGACGGTAAATGGATGGTTAAGATTGAGGTGCCCGCGGCGGGCGGGCCTTACGAGATGACGGTCAGCGGCAAAAATTCGGTAACGGTCAAGAATGTTTTAGTCGGTGAGGTTTGGGTATGCTCAGGACAATCGAATATGCAGATGGGTGTTGGGCTGGTGAACAACGCGAGGCGTGAGATTGCCAATGCTAATTATCCAGAGATACGGTTATTTGACGTGCCTCTTAAGTCGGCGGGCGAGCCGGCCGACGATGTGGAGGCGGAGTGGCGAATTTGCAGTTCAAAGAACATATCGACGGACAATATATGGGAGGGTTGGCCGAGGGGTTTTTCTGCTGTGGCGTATTTTTTCGGTCGGGAGATTCACAAAGATCTTGGTGTTCCAGTTGGTCTGATAGCGAGTTCATGGGGCGGGACGCGGATTGAGCCGTGGACGCCGCCAGAGGGGTTTGAATCAGTGCCTGCAATTTCTGATATTTGGAAAGAAAGTGAGAAGGAAATCGCGGTGTACAAGGAGGCCACAGCGGAGGAGATTGTGAAGTTTGAGGAATGGGCGGTGGGCGCGAAGTCTGCTTTAGTTGGCGGCAAGGTTATTTCTGCGCCGCCTCCGTGGCCGAAGCATCCGTTGGACAGTAACAAGAAGCCGACGGGCCTATATAATGGGATGATTTACCCACTGGTGCCGTTCGGAATTCGCGGGGCGCTGTGGTATCAGGGTGAGGCGAATTTGGGCGAGGGGATGCTGTACCATGAGAAGATGAAGGCTTTGATTGGGGGCTGGCGCAAGGTGTGGGGGCAGGGCGATTTTCCGTTTTACTATGTTCAGTTGGCGCCGTTTCGTTACCGTTGGGGTCCGCCGCAGCCGTATCGGCTTGCCGAGATATGGGAGGCGCAGGTGGCGAGTTTGTCGATACCGAATACGGGGATGGCGGTGACGGTTGATATAAGCGATTTGGAAGACATTCATCCGAAGAACAAGCAGGAGGTCGGCAGGCGACTCGCCTTGTGGGCGCTGGCGAAGACTTATGGGAGGTGTGAAGTGGTATATTCGGGTCCTCTGTATAAGTCGATGGCTGTGGAAGGTGAAAAAGTTCGTATTAGTTTTGAGCATGTGGGCGGCGGGCTACGGACGAGTGACGAGCGTGAGCCTGACTGGTTTGAGATTGCCGGGGCGGACGGGAAGTTCATCAAGGGTGAGGCGAAGATTGAAGGAGAGACGGTTGTGGTTCGGAGTGATAAAGTGAAGGAGCCGATGGCGGTCAGGTTTGGCTGGCACGAGGAGGCGGAACCGAGCCTGATGAACAAGGAGGGTCTGCCGGTGTCGCCTTTCCGTACGGATGACTGGTGCGGCATTACGGCGGAGAAAAGGTAGAGGTGTCTAATTTGTATTGGGCGATATTTAGACAGACTTTGAAGGAATGAGCGTTGGTTTTATTTTGAAGTGCGGCTATGAGTGAAGTGTTTAAGATGGTTTTGACAGAAAGCACGGGGCATCTGAATGTTATTCTGGTGATGGGTCTGGCGATATTTTTGGGGACGGCAGGCGCACGTGCATTTCAGAGATTTCGTATTCCCCAGGTTGTGGGTTATGTTGTTATAGGTCTGGCCATAGGGGAATCAGGGCTAAATCTCATCGGTCGTGAGACCGTGGAAAGTCTTTGGCTGTTTAATATGTTCGCGCTGGGTATTATTGGATTTATGATAGGGGGCGAATTGAGGGGCGATGTTTTCAAGAAACACGGCAGGCAGTTTTTTGTTATTCTGTGTTCTGAGGGATTGGCGGCGTTTTTCCTGGTGGGGATACTTTGCGGTTTTGTGGCGTGGTATTTCACCGGCGAGTTTCATACTTCAGTTGCGTTGGGGTTGGTGCTCGGGGCGATTGCTTCAGCGACTGCTCCTGCCGCGACGACAAATGTTCTGTGGGAATATAAGACCCGTGGGCCGTTAACGTCGACTGTACTTGCGATTGTTGCACTGGACGATGGACTCGCGCTTTTACTTTACGGGGTGGCATCGAGTATCGCGACGGCATTGATTAGCGGGGCAGGCGGCTCGGTGGTGTTGTCTGTCCTTACGGCCGGGCTGGAGATTGTCGGAGCTGTGGTTTTGGGGGTGCTGTCGGGCGTTTTGCTTAGCTTTATTCTCAAGCGTATCAAGGATTCGGACAAAGCTCTTGCTTTTATAGTCTCATCCGTATTGGTTGTGATTGGGCTGTCGATAGCATTACGCCTAGGTTCGATTTTGGCTGCGATGGCCCTTGGGGTGACAATTTCCAACCTTGCCGGTCGCAGAAGGCAGAGCGCATTTGAGCTCGTGGAGAAATTTTCGCCGCCGATTTACGTTTTATTTTTTGTTTTGGCCGGTGCCCATCTTGTCCTTGAGGAAATAGCCGGCTGGATGATTGTTATGGTGCTGGTTTATCTTATTGGCAGAGCAGCAGGAAAGATGTTGGGTTCATGGTGTGGTGCGACGTGGTCGAAAGCGACCGATGTGGTTCGAAGGTATCTCGGACTTTGTCTTTTAAGCCAAGCGGGTGTTGCTATAGGTTTGGCAATTATATCGAGCCGATTGTTCACGGGGCAGATGGGTCATGCGATTATTGTGATTGTGATGACGACGACGTTTGTGGTGGAGATATTCGGTCCTATGTTTGTGAAGGTGGGTGTCAAGAAGGCAGGGGAGGTAGGTCTTAATATCACTGAGGAAGACCTTATTGAGACTTACAGCGTTGCGGACGTGATGGATGTGAAGGTGCCGGTTATTTCGACGGGTATGTCCTTGCGGGAAGTTATAACAGTGGTAAGCAGTACCGACAGTTTTTATTATTCGGTTGTTGACGGCGAAAAGAGGCTGACAGGAGCGATTACGCTGGACAGTATCAGGAACACCTTTGCGACACAGGAGCTGAACGACTGGCTGGTGGCGCTTGACATTATGGAGCCTGTAATTTCGAAGGGGACACCGGGGATGCCGTTGGAGGAGGCGTTTGAGATGACGAAGCGGCTCGAGATTGAGCATTTGCCGATCGTGGCTTCGAGCGAGGATGACAAGTTTGTTGGCGTTTTGAATTGTCGGGCTGTTCGGCGGTCGCTTAGTGCAGAGGTGTTGAGCCGGCAGCAAAAAGCTGATAGTATACACAGGGACTCAGTTTTGCGGGACGGCAAAGATGATGAAGGAGGTTAGTGATGCGCGTAAGCGGCAAGATGAGATTGTGTGCTGTCGGGTATGTTTAGATTGCATGTGATACTATGGTTGATACAGTTATCAGTTCGAGTACCGAGGCATTCGGCCGTTTGAATCTGGTTTTGCTATTTGGGTTTATTATTTTGGGGGGGGCGTTTGGTTCGCGAGTTTTTCAGAAGCTGCGTATTCCTCAGGTTGTCGGCTGCATCGTTGTGGGGATAGTTCTGGGTGAAGTCCTTGGGGTGATTAGCCCTGCGATGATTGAGTCGCTTGAGCCTTTTACGATGTTTGCGCTGGGGCTGATAGGTTTTATGATAGGTGCGGAGCTGCGGGGCGATGTCTTTAGGAAGTATGGAAAGCAGTTTTTCATTATTCTTTTCTCGCAGGGTATAGGCGCTTTTTTGCTGGTTGGTGTCGGCGCTTCGTTGGTAGTGTGGTTGGTGATGGGAGATGTGCGCAGTTCGATTGCGATAGGGGTTGTGCTTGGTGCTATTGCGTCAGCTACGGCGCCGGCAGCAACGGTAAATGTTTTATGGGAGTACAAGACAAGGGGGCCATTGACGGCGGCGGTACTTGCTATAGTAGCGCTGGATGACGCTCTGGCTCTGCTACTTTATCGTGGTGCGGCAACGGGTGCGAAGGCCCTTATGGGCACAGGCGATGATTCTGTGCTGAATACCATGCTTTTGCTTTTGGGAGAAATCATTGGCGCGGTGATACTGGGTTTTTTGGCGGGCGTGCTGCTGTATTGGCTTTTGAGACTTGTCCGAGCGGAGGACAAGATTCTGGAGTTTGCGATTAGCTGTCTTTTGCTTGTTGTGGGCATCTCGATGATACCCAGGATTGACCCGATTTTACCTGCTATGACTCTTGGGATAACGATTGCCAATTTGATGCCTCGGCAGAGCAAAGGAATGTTCAAGCTTGTGGAGAAGTTTTCTCCGCCGATTTATATTTCATTTTTTGTGCTGGCAGGCGCCCATATGGAATTTGGCAGGATGGCCCCTTGGGTTGTCGGGATGATAGTGGTATATACGCTGTGCAGGGCATCGGGCAAGGTCCTTGGCTCGTGGCTTGGAGCGAGGTATTCGGGCGCTCCGAGCGTGGTCCGCAAATACCTTGGGATTTGTTTGCTTCCTCAGGCCGGTGTGGCCATTGGGCTTGCTATTCTGGCTGGCCAGCAGTTTAACGTGGAGCTTGGCAAAATAGTTATTATGGTTGTAATGATGGCAACGTTTTTGATGGAGATATTTGGTCCGATGTTGGTAAAGGTAGGTGTTAAAAAGGCTGGTGAGGTCGGGATGAACGTTACAGAGGAGGACCTGATAAAGAGCTATACGGTTAGAGATGTGATGGATACCGAGCCGACCAGTATCGCGCAGGATTTGCCGCTGCATCGGATTCTTGAGGTCTTCAGCACAACAGAGAGTATGTATTATCCGGTCATTGACGGTCAATCGCGGATTGTAGGTATAATCACTATCGCGGATATCAAAGAGATGTTTGCCAACCAGGATGTTGCGGGCTGGCTTTTGGCCTGTGATGTCGCCGAGCCTGTGCTGGACAAGACAACGCCGAAGAAACCCCTTGAAGAGGCAATAGAGCAGATGCGCCAGTATGATTTAGATAGTATGCCGGTGGTGGCCGGTGATGATGGTGATAAGCTCGTTGGGGTATTGGACTATCGCAAGACGCTGCGGAAGATAAGCGCGGAAGTTCTGCACAGGCGCAAGCAGGCGGATGAGATGGCGTTGGCGACAGGTTAACGGCAAATGTTATTGAGAAGTGAGAATTCATGGTGAGAAGTTGAAGCGTTTTTATTTTCCGAAAAAGAAGAGGCTTGTGAGGGGTGCGGAGTTCAAGGCGGTCATGGCCCGCAATCTTTGTGTCAGCAACGGGCTTCTTAGGCTGTATATGGCGGAGAATGATTGCGGCTATCCGCGATTAGGTGTTTCTGTTGGGAGGGAGTGGGGCAGTGCTGTTGTTCGTAATCGGTTGAAGCGGGTTTTGCGAGAGGTTTTTCGTCAGAGCCAGGACGAGATACCGGCCGGCTTTGACTATTTGCTTATGCTCAGCCGCAGGCAGTCGAACAAATCAGATAAAGCAAGGAAGGGCAGAGAAGCTGTGGAGAGACTTGGATTCGAACGAGCGAGGGCCTCTTTTTTGGCATTGGTAAATGCGGCGACTGAAAGGGCTGCTGAGCAGTAACAGTTGTTTGGTTAGATAAAGAAGTCAAAGATGTGCGGTTCTTGAGGTGGCATAGATGTTAGAAGTGTATGTGAGGTGAGTTTTGAGTGCTAAAGGTAAATTGATGCCGATAGGGACCGCCGCAAAAAAAGCTGGTATTTCGCGGCAATCTCTGCAATATTACGTAATGGTCGGTCTGGTTGAGCCAACGGAAGTTACGGCGAGCGGCCGGCGGCTGTTTAACGACAAGAGCATCGAGCGAATCAGGCTGATAAAGAAGCTTAATGACAGTGGTTACCCGCTACGTGCCATAAGGGAATTGTTTCTGGAAGGGCGGACCGACTTGAAAGGAAACAAAAAGTGAGCGACTATGAGACGAGGCAGAGAACGCGCAATATTATAGTGGGGATTTTCGTGGTGGCAGCTTTAGGCGCGCTTGCAGGGCTTATATTTGTGTTTAAGGACCTGCCGGGTTTTGTGACCGCGTGGAAGTCCTTTGAGGTACGAGTTCAATTTCCGACCGCTCCCGGTGTGTACCGGGATACACCTGTGCGTTTTTGCGGCTATCAAATCGGAGGTGTAGCAAAAGTTATGGCTCCGCAGATACGCGAGGAGATACGTGACGGCGAAAAGACAGGGCTGGAATATCATCAAACATTGGTTGTTCTTAGTATCGACAACAGATATGTGAATATTCCCTATAATTCTGAGGTCAAATTGATGGCACGTGGTCTTGGCAGCAGCTATATAGAAATCACACCTCCTCTTCCGGAACCTAATAAGGCAGTAGCGAAATTTCTGAAAGATGGCAGTTTATTGCAGGGCTCAACGGGGATGACGAGTGAGTTTTTCCCCGAAGAGAGTCAGGAAAAACTGGACGAGCTGGCTAATAAGCTCGACACTCTTTTGAAGAACGTCAACGACGTCATTGGGGACGAGGAGAACAAGGAAAATATTAAGAAGATGCTGGCGAATTTGTCTGAGGCATCAAATCAGGCTGCGCAGGCACTGGAGGAATTTGAGGGATTTTTTGCGGCTGCGATTGATACGAGTGAGGAGTTGAGCAAGACGGCCGCCGAGTTACGGGTGATTTTGGAAAAGGTGAACGCAGGGGAGGGCACCGTTGCGAAGCTTGTAAACGATGGGAGGTTGTACGAAGATCTGCTTGAAAACAGTCAGCAAATGCAAGTTCTGCTGGAAGAGCTGCGGGAGTTCACGGCAAAATCCCGGGACAAGGGCCTTCCAATCAAGTTAAAGTAAGTTTTCTCTTAGTCGGCCGGGCGCATCGGGTTTTGGGTGGGGTAGTTGTATCAATCAAAAGTGCGGGTAGTGGAAAGGGAAAATGGCTGTCGCGGAGATTTTTTTTATTCGTTTGGCGTTAAGGAGTTAGGGACATTGGCATAGCGGCAGACAGAAGAAAATTCGTAACGATTGCGCGGGTTGAGATAAGAATATGGAGGGGGGAGGAGGGAACTTTGAATTTTGAACGTTGAAATTTGAGGTGCGGGAGGGGGTGAGGTTGGTTTTTGGGGTAAAAATGGGGGTGGAGAAAAGGTGAAAAGTGAAAAGGCAAAAGGAATTGGACCATTGATTTTGGTTGAAAAACCGGGGTAGGGAATTTGACAGGTGTGGGGTCACCCTTGATTTTGGGCTAAAAATGGGGGTGGAGTGCCTGGAAACGTGTTTCAAAGTGTGAAAAATTACAAAAAGTGAATTGAAACTTACAAAAAGGGGTGAAATGGCGATCGAATAAGTGTTTGAAAGTGTGAAAGTTTGCGAAAGTTTTGACGGAAAATGGGCGGGTTTGGGGGGGCAAAAATTGGCCGGGCGGGAGGCGGCGGTCAATATACACTATTTGAACTAGTGTATATCTTGGAGGAAAACTGCGCGTTTTGGCGAATCAGGTGTCAATTTGCGCAACATTTTGTTTTGAGCGGACCTCTTGGGCATCTGCTGCGTTACGAGCACGCATCCGGTCCTCGAAGTACTACAGTACACCTCCGGCCGGCTCCGTGCCCAAGCCTTGCATCTGCGGCAAGATTCCTCGCTCAAAACGGCTTTCAGATATAGACTGGATCCCAGCCTTCGCTGGGACAAGCGGGGCAAGATTGGTTTCGTTTTGTCTGGGTCTGCCAGGCTGTTCATTTCGTAATTCTTTGATAAGCCTAAGTTTATGTTCATTTATGACCTTCGGAAATTGGTTTCGTTTGACATTTTTTCGTCCTTCGTCCAGCGTCCTTCGCTATACATCCTGCGTTTGGAAGCGCGTTTGAGATTGGGTTCGTTTTTTCGGTTGAGCGGAGGAGAGCGTTTTCGTAACTCTTTGTTAAGGCTGAGTTTATGTTCATTTTTGCCTTTCGAAAATTGGTTTCGTTTTTCATTTTTTGGTTCGTGGTCAGGGTCGCCGTTATTGGCGCCGGAGGTGTCCTGATTTAATCCGTAAATACCCCGATTTTCCTCGAAAATCCCCCGATTCCCCCCGTTTTTCCCCCGAAATCCCCCCGATTTTCCCCGAGAGGACCTTCGTTTATGCGGGCTACCGTCTCAAAAAAGCGGTTTGCGATGGCCAAGACCTGCTGGCAGGCTTTTCGCGCGTCCTTCGCTATGCATCCTGCGTTTGGAAGCGCGCTTGAGATTGGGTTCGTTTTTTCGGTTGAGCGGAGATGA
>CAZENQ010000037.1:0-31519 GCA_964513655.1 uncultured Pirellulales bacterium
GGTTTTATCACAGAGATGACCTTCGGCAGTATCTTTTCCAATACATAGTCAGGATTATTGATTTGCTCGTTTTTGAAACCGAGGTGCCCACCAGCTAATGGGCCCTCTACAACCACAGCGTCGGGGACATGAGTGTACCGTTTCTCCCAGGATTTAAATATAATTTTAGCTGCTCTGCCGGAAGATACTATAGGAACAAACTTAGTAGCGAGTTTTTCCAGTCTATCCAGCGGCAATGTTTTAGGCAGCCTTATTGGAAGTCCCCCACCAAGAAAGAGCATATCTGCGCCTTCATCCACCGCACATTGTATAAGGTCATCAAAATCTGAAAGGGCTACCATTATATTTACACCGATAATGCCGTCCGTCTCGGCCTTTGCCTTTTTTATTTCTTTTTGCAAGGCCCTTTTGTTTGCTTTCATGGAATTTATATGCCAATCAGGCTCAAACTGACCAATTCCGGCAGTAGCAATAACGCCAATACCGCCGGCATTTGCAACAGTCGAGGCTAAAACCGACAAAGAAATACCTACGCCCATTCCTCCTTGAACAATTGGTATATGAGCTTCCAAATCACCTATTCGCAGTGTTGGCATTTTTTTTGAACTCATGTATTGTTTCAACTAACACTCCATAGCTTGCAAAGTGCCGAGCATTTGAATTTGCCTTGACTATAAGACAATACAGCCCTTTTGGGAAGTTAAAAATATGCGAAAAAATAATCGAAGTCATGAAAAAGTGCTCAAGCAAATGAAGGAAGAGGCTGTACCCTTTTTTAGTTAAGCCTTACAAGCTAACTCCGAATACGATTACGACATTCTCTGGCCTCTGCCGGAAGGTCAACTATTAAATATTTCCTGCCTATTTCCACGGCCTTTTCAAGGGCAGCATCGAGACGCTCAATTACATTTTCCAGTTCGGTCAATTACAATTTAATCTCTTTTTCATCCAGCTCTCGTTTGTCAAGGGCACCTTCTGTCTCTTGAAGATATGCGACGATCTCATCAATTTCCGTTTGGTCCATTATTTCCTGGCTCTTTTTTCACTTCCGCAATTTTATCACGCAATTCCTTCTCATTAAATGGGGTTATGATAAACGTTGCATTTCCCATACGCTCAACGGCAGAACCTTGGGTTATCTCATATCGATTGATAGCGAGTAATATTGGTGCTGCCGAACTCTCAGGGGAATTCCGAAGTTGCTCACATATGGCCCGCGTATTATTCTGGTTCTTTCGGGCATATACGATAATCAGTTGTGCTGTCGTGGGTATTGAAGAGACCTCTGTTTCCTCATCGTTCAAAGGTGCGGCCACGCACTGTCAATCTGAAAGGCACTGCTTGACGTGGTCATATTCTTCAGGAGCAGCCCCTACAACGATTGCCATAGAACCATCTGTCATAACTTCTATCTTACAATCAAGACCTCTAAGGTGGGATAGTTATACACCTATTCTACCTGTCAGTCAATAAATAGTTGGTTCAATACTTGACGGCTTTCGACTGCCGCGAGGTGTAGGTGGTCTCGGCTGGCAACAACACGACCGCCTTAGCTGACTTGAAATTTGAGACACGGTTTCCGTACCACTTTCTTGTAGGGTAAAAGGGGATTTGTGGTTTTCACGATATGATATTCAGCTTCAGCAGGGCCGTACTTTGATCGCACAAGGACGGTCCTTTTCGCCTTTTCCAATCTCGTATTCGACCTTCTGGCCTTCATCAAGGGATGTTCTACCCTCCCGGATTTCAGAGTGATGGACAAATAAATCGTCGCTGCCATCGTCGGGAACGATAAAACCGTACCCTTTCCTTTCGTTGAACCATTTTACTGTGCCTGTATTCACGTGTTCTTCTCCTTAGGCCTTCGTACCGGCCTATCATACAAGATTCTCATTTTATTATTGAGGGTGCGCCCTCGAGGAGTTAAGGAATACTCCTCGTAGGACGTGTCATTAGAGCAGAAGAGAAAGCAAAAGTAAACAAATATATAAAATATTTTGGCCGAGCTTGCCTGTAGTTCGTAGATTTTTGCTATGCGTTCTCGGCGTTCTGCGATAAAAATACGCGGTAGAAAACGAAAAGGCAGAAGTCTTAAATTATCGTTTTTAGCTTTTCAATAGCAAACTTGGCTATCTTCTCGTGGTCAAATGCCATATCCTTAGGCAATCTTTCTATATCGAACCATCGTGCATCTGCTGCGTCATCACCAGCTCTTATCTGGTTCAGCCCCTTTTTCGCAATGCCCATGAATGCAATTGTGATTTGTCTGCCCCTCGGGTCACGACCAACAGTGCCAAATGTGTGCATCTGTTCCAGAGACACATTTACCAAACCAGTCTCCTCCGCCAGTTCTCTGGCTGCGGCGTCTTCAAGCTCTTCGGCCATGCCCACAAATCCCCCTGGCACAGCCCATTTGCCTTTGAATGGGTCATTCCTCCGTTTGACCAATAGCAGTTTGGCTTTATTTCGGAAAAAGCCAAAGACAACGGCATCGACGGTGACCATCGGCCTTGGCCACTCATAAATATATTTGCCTCTTTTGGCCATAGTATGTGAAACCACCTTTTGTCAATTATCGACGGATAACTGGTAATTTAGTGAGTCAGTAATCGATAATCAATAATCAATTGCTCAAAATCTCCGTTTTGCTTACAATTGTCCCGTTATGTCGGAAGATTTCAAAAACATCCTTTTGATCAAGCCCAGCTCACTGGGTGATGTCGTGCAGGCTTTGCCGGCACTTTCTGCCTTGCACAGGCGTTTTCCTGCCGCCAAGATTAGCTGGCTTATTCGACCGGAGTTTGCAGCACTTGTTGAAAATCATCCTCATTTAACCGAAACAGTCCTTTTTGACCGCAGATTTCTCGGCAAGGCCTGGTTTCATCCGCGTGCGTTGTTTTGCCTGCTGTCACTTATCCGGCGACTTCGCCGTAGTCAATTCGATCTCGTAATCGACTTGCAGGGCCTTTGCAGAACCGCTTGCTTGGGTTGGCTGTCAGGCTGCAAAAAACGCTTCGGAATGGCAGACGCTAGGGAATTCGCACCTATCTTTTACACACACAAAATCGAACAGGATGAGGATTGTGTTCATGTGGTTGATTACTACTTAAAGATAGTGTGGTCTGCGGGTGCTTCCGAGACAGAAGTCCAGTTTTTGTTGCCGGTTAACTCCAACGCTGCTGATTCGGTCAACAAGTTGCTGGAGAGTCACGGCATTAAGCCTGACAACTATGTGGTTTTTGTGCCGGGGTCCGCGCACAAGTCAAAGTGCTGGCCGGCGTGCAACTTTGCGTCTTTGGCAGAAAAGATGGCAGCAAAGTTTAGGCTTTCAATCATTTTAGTTGGTACAGGGCCTGAGAGGCTTATCACCGAAGAGATTGTATCGGCCTCAAATGTCAAGGTGACGGATTTTACGGGCTTGACGACTCTGCCCGAACTGGTGGCTTTGTTTAAGGGAGCGAGGGTTGTGGTGAGCAATGATACCGGCCCGGGTCACATAGCGGCCGCCTTAGGGACACCTTTGGTCATGATTTTTGGGCCGTCGAATCCTATCAGGCTTTTTCCGTATGGCAGAGCTAAAACGCTGGTAGCGGTCGACCCCTTCGGCAGGGGGCTTAAATTACAGAGCAGCGACCCGGCCCATGCAATAGATGCCATTACCGTCGATGAGGTTTACAGAAAAGTGTGTGAGCAGATAGGTTAGTACCTTATACAGCTTTTTACTATCTGCTATTGATTACTTCAATGCATCGCTCACATAAATCGGGGAGCTCGCTGTTGGCGCCAACACTTGGCCAGTAGTTCCAGCATCGCTGACATTTTTGATAACTGCTTTTGTCGGCTGCAACTGCCGTCTGCCCCGCAGCTTTCTGCATCTTTACTTCGCTGACAATACAAAGTGCCGCGAATTGCTCAGGTCCAAACTCGTTTAGGATTGCTGCAGGTTCTTTATCTCCACAGCGGATAGTCACACTTGCTTCTTGGTTACTCGCAATCTTTTTCTCCTGCCTCAGACCCTCTAAAACTCTCAGAACTTCATCGCGTAGGGCCATTATCTTCTCCCATTTCGGCTCCTGCCTTTGCCAGTCTATTGACTCGTCGACTTTTGGTATCTCGGCAAGATGTACACTTTCAACTGCCTGCGGCCCAAACTTCATTGCTGCCCAAGCCTCTTCTGCGGTGTGCACCAATACAGGGGCCAACATTCGAACCAGGCAGTCCAATATCCTGCACATCGCCGTCTGGCCGCTTCGCCGAGACAAACTATCTGTTTCGTCACAGTACATCCTGTCTTTGAGCACATCCATATAGATACTGCTCATCTCGACCGTGCAGAAGTTGTAAATAAGCGAAAAAACTCTATGAAAGACAAAGTTCTCGTAAGCTTGCGTCACGTTCGCAATCAGCTTCTGCAACTGCTCCATTGCCCACTTGTCAATCTCGAACATATCTTCGTATGGAACAGCCTGCTGATTCGGGTCAAAATCATCGATGTTGCCCAGTAGATATCTGAGCGTGTTTCTGATTTTCCTGTAGGCGTCCTGCGTCCGTCCTATTAATTCGTCATTGCACCGTATATCTTCCTGATAATTTACACTCGCCACCCACAGCCGTAAAATATCCGAACCGTATTTTGCCACTTCTTCCTGAGCGCTGACGTAGTTGCCCAGCGATTTCGACTGCTTCATCCCCTTCTCGTCAACAGTAAAGCCATGGGTTAGAACGGCCTTGAAGGGTTCTTTTCCGGTTACTCCCAGTGCCGGCAGAAGTGACAGTTGAAACCATCCACGGTGCTGGTCTGAGCCTTCCAGGTACAAATCGACAGGCACGGGCCAGCCTGCTTCTTTCACACACACACAGTACCAGCTGCAGCCTGCCTCAAACCACACATCAAAGATATTCTCTTCTTTTTCCAGGTCGTCAAAATCAAATCCTTCCGGCAGCTGGAAATCCTCACCCAAAATCTGCCGGGGTGAATCGGTAAACCAACTGTCCGAGCCTTTCCTGGCGATATACTTGGATACGGCTAATACAGACTCTTTTGTAAGCAGGGCTTCGCCTTCTGAATTTACAAAAACCGGCAGTGGCAGCCCCCAGCTCCTCTGTCTGCTTATGCACCAGTCGGGCCTGAGTGCCAGCATCCCCTCAATCCTCTTTTGGCCCCACGCAGGAATCCATTTTACATTTCCGACCCGCTCCAGAGACAAGTCACGGAGGCTTTTTCCCACGCCCGGCAACTCCTTGTCAACACCGATAAACCATTGCTCCGTAGCCCTGAATATAACCGGAATTTTGCTGCGCCAGCAGTGAGGATAGCTGTGCACAATCTCATCCTGCGCAAAAAGCAGTCCCTTTTCTGCCAAGTCCTTATTTACGACAGCATCAACCTCAAGGACGTTTTTTCCCCGAAGCCAATCCGGCACAGTATCATCATAACAACCATTGTCCAGCACAGGCGAATAGACTTCCAAATCATACTGCATCCCGGATACAAAGTCCTCAAGACCATGTCCCGGCGCAATATGGACAAGTCCTGTGCCGTCTTCAGTGGTAACGTACTCGGCACAGATTACCATATAGGCGTCCTTTTCCGTCGGATTGTTCTCCACAAACGGATGCAGATATCGCAGGCCTTCAAGCTCTCTGCCTCGGACTTTACATTCACCGACGGTATATTGTCCTTGCTGTAAGCCGCCCGCGGCAACCGCCGCCTCGACTCGCTCAGTTACCAATACTGAGACAAACTTGTTGCCGTTCTTTTCATACCTTATCGCCGTATAATCGAGATGGGGATGCACCGCCACTGCCAGATTAGCCGCAAGCGTCCAGGGTGTGGTCGTCCATATCATAAGGCATACCTTTGTGTCCTCAGCATCGCTTTGCTCAACCAAACCGAGTTCCACCAATCGCCCAACGCTTTCTTTGGCAACGGGAAAATTGACGAAGATGCTCGGTGATGAAATATCCTTATATTCCAGTTCCGCCTCGGCCAGGGCCGTCTCACATCCAACCGACCAGTGAATTGGCTTTAACTGCTTGTAAACCAGTCCCTTCCTGACCAATTCTGCAAATACCTCTAAAATCCCCGCCTCATATTGTGGCTTGAACGTAAGATAGGGCTTCTCAAAATCGCCGAATATCCCCAGTTCTTGAAACTGCCTGCTTTGCACCTTGACATATTTGCTCGCGTATTTCTTGCACTCCTTGCGGATATCGAGCTTGGCTCTGTCCCGCATCTTATCACCGAGTTCTCCAACGACCTTCGACTCAATCGGCAGGCCGTGACAGTCCCAGCCCGGCACGTACGGCGCATCAAAGCCCGTCATAGTCTTGTACTTAACGACAAAATCCTTGAGGACCTTGTTTATAACGGTTCCCATATGAATATCACCGTTGGCATAAGGTGGCCCATCGTGAAGTATATATAAGGGAGCACCCTTGCGCCCCTTTCTTATCTTGCCGTAGATATCCATCTTCCTCCATTCCTTGCGCAGCTGCGGCTCACGCTGCACCAGGTTGGCCTTCATCGAAAAACTTGTCTTCGGCAGATTCAACGTATCCTGGTAACCCTTACTTTTCTTGTCCTTATCCGACATCAAACAAATCCTTAAATAATATTGAACTTGTTATCCTAAAATACAACAGCGGCCCTTGTCAAGCATACCGCCCTTTTTTGATTTACTTATGTGCAACCACAACTAATCTTTTTGCATTCTGGTCGTACGGCGAGCCGCTAAAATCACCATAGACATCCACCTGCCCGAATCCGCACCTTTTCAGCATCTCACTAAGCTGGGCCGCCGAATAAAGCCTTAGAGAAAATCTACACTCATCACGCCTGCCGTCCTTGAGTATAATCCAGCGGCTATCCACCGAGCCCCAGTTGTCACGAATCTTTTCTTCTTCCAAAACGATAATGCCGTCTTCTTCCCGCCACCTTCTTTCCTGGAAGATTCGCGCTAATACTTCTTTTCCCACAATGTCTATTAGTAATTTGCCGCCGTCTTTGAGCGATTTATATATATTTTCCAATACCCGCTTGTCATCCGCCGCATCTTCGAAGTATCCGAATGATGTCGATACGTTTATCACAACATCGAAGGCTTTCGGCTCGCAGAAGCTTCTCATATCCTCCTGTACAAACCGAACGTTTAGTCCTTCAGCTTCTGCCTTCTTCTTGGCTTGTTCAAGGTACAGGGCGGTCCTGTCCACGCCCGTTACATTCAACCCCCGGCGTGCCAATTCCAGGCTGTGCCTGCCCACACCACAGCACAAGTCACATATGCTTACGCCCGGCTGTAATTCCAGTAGCGATACTATCTGCTCAACTTCTTCTTTTGACGACAGCATACGTTCGCTTGTGAACAGCGAGGGCCCAACCGTCTCCCAGAAACCATCCTGTTCATACCATAATTTTTCCTTTGCCTTGTCCATAATTTTTCCTTTTTTGCCAACAAAAAAGCCTTCCAAAGTTAGCTGCTCTGGAAGGCTTTTAATACGCTAAATATAGCTTTCTCAGGGCAGCTTGAGCTTGTCCGCAATAATCATGATAATCACATTATTTATGATAATATTCATAATATTCAAACCGAGGAAATATAGTTAAATAATCACCGACAGTATTTACTATAATAGTCGGCCAATGTCAAGCCTCAATTTAAAAAAATGTATAAATAGGTCAATTTTTGACCTATCATTGCTAGAGTTTCCTTGTCTGGTGCATTACCGCGGGTGCTTCCACACTGATGAAGATGTAATTCTGTCTCACTTTTTCTCAATCCCTGATGACTAACCGCCGATTAAACGAGCAGCAAAAGCTTTTGCACTTGACCGAAAAAAGCCTATACTATTTGCCAATTATGTTGGCATATTTGTAAACAGAGAGGTCGTCGTCAGACTTTAGCTGTTGTAGGTCTTATGCTGCAGAACAGTGAGGACAGGAAGTGACTAAGAAGAAGAGAGTCTCGCGCAGTTCAACCGACAAAGTACCCGTCTCGGATAGCTCAGCCGGGAGGATAGTGGTTTTGGTTTTGACTTGTTTCTTTTTCTCCGGCGTTACGGGCCTGATTTACGAGATACTGTGGACGAGGATGATAGTCAAGGTCATCGGGGCGGCCCCGTTTGCCGTGAGCATCGTTCTGACCGTCTTTATGGGTGGCTTGGGCGTGGGCAGCTACCTTGCCAGTCGAACCATAGACCGCATCAAACAGCCGCTGAGGTTAGTAAGGATTTACGGCATACTGGAACTGGCGATAGGCGCTTACGGGCTTGCGATACCGTTTCTGCTGAGGGCATTTACACCGCTTTACGCGGTTGTTTACAATCGGCTATTCAGCCACTTTATGCTGTATAATCTTCTTACGTTCATAGGCTGCTCGCTGATCTTATGTATCCCTGTTATCTGTATGGGAGCGACGCTGCCTATTTTATGCCGGTTTTATGTTACCCGGCTTTCACATTTGGGCACACACGCAGGGCGGTTGTATGGCCTAAACACCATTGGCGCGGCTTTGGGTGCGTTTTTGTGCGGTTTTTGGCTGATACACTATTTGGGTATGCCGGGCACTTTGATTTTGGCTGTGCTTATCAACGGCGTTATTGGCATATTGTGTTTGCGGGCCGGTTCCAGAACACAGCTAAGGCAGGCAGCTTCCGACTCAGAACGATCCCAGCGAGAAGATATTGTTGAGACACCTAAGGTTACACAATATCCGGGGGCCCTTGCTGGTGCACTGGTAATCTTTGCCGTATCCGGCTTTTGCGCTATGTCGTATGAGGTAATATGGGCCAAATTGCTAGGGTTGATAGTCGGCCCTACCACATATTCATTTACCATTGTGCTGGTTACATTCATTTCGGGCCTGGCGTTGGGCAGTATGCTCTTCGGCTGGCTTGGTGATAAAACAGGCAAACCCATGTGGCTGTTGGTATTGACGCAGATTGCCGCTGCCTTGATTGTATTGGGGGTAAGTCAGCTGATGGGCAACAGCCAGCTCTTTTTTGCGAAGTTGATTTTTACCTTCAGAGAGCGGTTTGCGCTGTTGAGCATCACAAAGGCGGCGATTTTATTTAGTTTTATGATTTTGCCGACCCTTTGTCTTGGTGCGACATTTCCTTTGGTGGGTAAGATTTATACCCAGTCTGTATCTAAGGTGGGCAGGTCCATCGGAGTTGCTTACGCAATCAATACGATAGGTGCTGTGTTGGGCTCATTTTGTGCCGGATTCGTTTTGATACCACTTTTTGGCAAGGAAAGTAGTTTGAGCCTTGTTATTGGCGCCCAGCTTCTTACCTCACTGGTTGTTGGAGGAATTATCCTCAGCCGCAGGAAGCGGAACCTGTTGAAATTGGTCTCGCTGGCGGTACCTGCCTTGGCTGGGTTAATCTTGTGTTTTTATTTTCCCATATGGAACCGTCATCTGCTTTCGCAGGGCAAATACCAGCGTTTTGAAAGGATAAAGGAAGATATAATAGGGTCTGGGTGGTTGGAGGCTCTTTTCCGCGGGCCGGAGATCCTCACGAGGTCGGAACGTGCTGAAATCTTATACTATGGCGATGGCATTGGTGGCTTTACTACGGTGTTGAAATATCCAGTCCCGCTTGGCGGCGCCGAGTACACAATGGCTATCGGCGGAAAACCGGATGCTTCGTCACGCGGAGATATGAAGACGCAAACGCTCTCGGCACATTTCCCGATGCTCTTTCACCCGAATCCCAGAACGGTTATGGTAGTGGGCCTGGCCAGCGGGGTGACTGCTGGCGAAGTGCTCTATTACCCTATTGAACAGCTTGATGTCCTTGAGATCAGCCGGGAGGTCGTCAAGGCAAGCGAGTTCTTTAGACCTTGGAATAATAACGTACTTTCTGATCCTAAGACCAACCTTATTATTCAGGATGCGCGGGCACATCTTCAACTAACTAAACAGAAATACGATGTGATTATTTCCGAGCCGTCCAATCCCTGGATGGCCGGCCTGGCTGCTTTGTTCACACACGAATACTCTGCCCTGGCTGAACGCCGGCTTAAGCACGATGGTATATTTGTTCAGTTCATTCATTCTTATCAGATGGATTGGCCCACATTTGCACTTGTCGGGCGGACATTCGCGAAGGTCTTTCCAAATAGCCTTATATTCTCGACCGAGCCTTTCGGGCTCGGTGATGACTACCTGCTGGTCGGATTTAAGGGCAAAAATAAGCTGGTTCTGGAAAATGCAGGGCGAAAGTTAAAATACGCCCAACAGTCGAGAAATTTAACGCTCTCCGATCCCAGGCTTCTGTACAGACCCGTTGTTTCTGAAGACCTGCGAAGAGTGTTTGGGCAGGGGCCGGTTAATACGGACAATTGGCCTATGCTTGAGTTCGCCGCACCGAAGAGGATGCATCACACAGATCCGACGATCAATAGAAATCTCCTATCCAACAAGGTGCTTAGACCCACAACAATTAATATCGTCCAGCAGACTATAAACAGTATCAACGCACAGATCGATTATGCCGCTTATGCTCTTTCGGTTTACGCACCATTTCCTAAAATGGTTGACCTGACTGAAGCCACGCCTTCACAGAAGAAACGCTTCTTTGAACTTCTTGATACGTATTGTGCAAACAATCCGATAGATTATTCTGTTTTAAAAGATGACCAACTGGAGCAAAGGTGTCGCTCAGTTCAAATAGAAGCTATACAAAATAAAATTGACCTTATGCCTTACAAAGACCTTTCGTACTTTTATCTGGGAGACCTCTACTATAAAGAGGATATGCTGGATGAGGCTGTAACTAACTATTACAAATCGCTGCAGGTCGGACCCGACTTTGCCAAGGCCCACTACAATCTCGCCGGCGTGCTAGCCAAGCAGAACAGGCTCAACGAAGCTGTTTCGCACTTTGTCGAAGCTCTGCGAATTACGCCAAACTTCGCCGAAGGACGCCGTAGTCTGGGGAATGCTCTTGCCCTGCAAAACAGGGGCGACGAAGCCGTCAAGCAATTTGCCAAGGCCCTGCGTACCAAACCTGATGATGCTGAGATACACAGCAACATCGGCGGCATACTTGCCAAACAAGGCAGGTTCGACGAAGCCATTCCTCATTTTGTTGAAGCTCTGCGAATAGATCCCAACTTCGCTGATGCGCATAATAACCTTGGCTACGCGTTGGCCCTGCAGGGCAGGTTCGACCAGGCTATAAGGCACTGCACCGAGGCGCTGCGAATCAAACCCAACTTCGCCACGGCGCACAGCAACTTGGCTTTTGCACTTATCGGCCAGGGTAAACTCGATGAGGCAATCGAACACTATAACGAAGCCCTGCGTATAAATCCCGACTTCGCCGATGCACATCGCAATCTTGGATATGCCCTGCTGCAACAGGGCAAGCTGAACGGAGCCGTCACACACTTAACTGAGGCAGTGCGAATAGAGCCAAATGTCGCCAAGACGCACAACGACCTCGGCGTTGCACTTGCCATGCAGGACAGATTTGATGAAGCTGTCGTCTATTTCACCCAAGCACTGCGAATCAACCCTGACTATGCTGATGCACGCCGCAACCTTCAACGTGCTCTGCAGCGGCGGGGCAAAGTCCATGAGCCTGGTGCAAATGTGAGAAGCCCGGTGGAAACTCGACCCTAATTGTGCCTCGCCGCGCTGACAGTCTCCGGCAGAAGCTTACACTTGATTAAACCTATCTTCAATTTCCCCGTATACGTCGTACAAATTTTCGTACGAGTACTGCGCACACTCTCGTTAGAGCGGAACAGTTCGCTTGCTGCCTTGACAAGATAGACCTCAGTAAATTAGGATTGTTTTAGTTAGATGGATAAAACATCAAATAAATACTGCGTTCCTTGCATTTGTTTGGCCTTGGTGCTTGCAATAGTTGCGGTTTACTGGCAGGTCTTGGTTAGTGAGTTTGTTACTTTTGACGACCCGCATTATGTCAGCGAGAACCAATATGTCAGAACCGGATTCACCCGCAATAATATTATTTGGGCCTTCACTCCGGCAAAATTCGGCTATTGGCATCCGTTGACGTGGCTGTCTCATATGCTGGACTGCCAGCTTTACGGGCTGAGGCCCGGCTTTCATCATCTTAGCAATTTACTGATTCATATAGCCAATAGTCTGTTGCTGTTTTTGGTATTTAAGCGGATGACCGGGGCGGTGTGGAGAAGTGCCTTCGTCGCAGCGGTATTTGCGCTGCATCCAGTCAATGTGGAATCTGTGGCGTGGGTGACCGAAAGAAAGAACGTTCTTAGCACCTTGTTTTGGCTTTTTACTATGTGGGCATATACAGGTTATGTGCAACGAGGCGGTTTTTTGCGGTATTCGGTTACGCTTCTACTGTTTGCTCTGGGCCTGTTGGCGAAACCTATGCTTGTGACTCTACCGTTTGCACTCTTGCTTTTGGACTATTGGCCTTTCGGACGGTTTCAGCCTGAGCAGATGTATGATGAGAGCGGCGGAGATAGCGAACAGAGTAATGAGTTTGCGGTATCCCGCTATCAACGGTCAATTGTTCGGCGTCTGATTTTGGAGAAAGTTCCCTTTTTTGCTCTTTCGGTGGTTTCTGTCTGTGTGTCTTCTCTATCGGCTCAGCGTCTTGGAATGGGGATACCGATGAGACTGGTTCCGGTGGGGCTGCGTATCGAAAACGCCATTGTCTCATATGTAAGATACCTTGACAAAATGGTCTTGCCTCGCAAATTAGCAGTGTTTTACCCATACCCTGATGCAATACCGCTGTGGCAGAGCTTAGGGGCTGCGCTATTGTTATTGTGTGCAACTTATGTGTTGGTCTGGGTGTTAAGGAGGAACCGGTATTTAGCAGTAGGCTGGCTGTGGTACGTTGGGACTTTGGTGCCTGTTATAGGTTTGGTTCAAGCAGGTCTTTGGCCGGCTATCGCTGACCGATGGATGTATGTGCCGATGGTCGGTTGTATTATCATCATTGCTTGGGGTGTCCCTGACCTCCTGCTGAAGCGGAGGTATCAAAAAGTCATACTTGGGACGGCAGCACTGATAGTCCTCTTGGTTTTGTCAGTATGCACTGGCTTACAACTGCGTTATTGGCGCAGCAGTATAACTCTTTTTCAACATGCTATTGGAGTCACTGACGATAACTATCAGGCGCATTTTTCTATGATAAAACCGTTGCGCAAACAGGGCAGGACCGCTGAGGCCATTGAACATGGTTACATGGCGCTGAAGATTAACCCTAACTATCCAAGCACACATAACAGCTTGGGGGCCGTTTTGATTGATTCAGGCGAGCTTGATGAAGCCATCGAACACCTGACAAAGGCGCTGCAGCTTAAACCGGACTTTCCTGCAGCACATGTCAATCTTGGTGCGGCGTTTTTCAAGCGGGGCAATATGGGCGAGGCCACTATGCATTTTTACCGGGCTTTGCAGCTTAAACCAGATAGTTTCGGAGCGCACATTAACCTTGCAACTGTTTTTACTCAACAGGGCGAAACTGAAAAGGCCATCAAGCACTACACCGAGGTGCTGCGAATCAATCCTGATTTCGCCGATGGCCACAACAGCCTTGGATATGCTTTGGTCCGCCAAGGGAAGTTTGATGAGGCCGTCAAACACTATGCCGAGGCACTGCGAATCAAGCCCTATTTCGTCGATGCCCACAGTAACCTCGGATATGTACTCGCCCAGCAAGGCAGGCTCAATGGAGCCATCCGGCACTATGCCGAGGCGCTGCGAATGGAGCCCGAATCTGCGGGTCTGCACAATGATTTAGCTGTTGTACTTGTCCAACAGGGCAAGATTGATGAGGCCATCAACCACTTTAAGACGGCACTGAGAATCGAACCTGATTCCGCCGATATACGCAGGAACCTAAACGCTGTGCTTACCCTTACCCAGCAGAGCGAACCCACGGACGCGCCTGAGCCTTAGTGCAAGATTTTGCTATCCATAAGTAAGCACTTTCCGTCCATAGATTCAGCTGACTCTTTATCTAATTTTTTTCGTGCTCCAAGGGAACGTTTGAGCTAGCAGCAGTCAGGCTCATCATAGAATAAAGCCCGAAGCTTCCCTTGACAGTATGGGCCATAGCAAATAAAGTTGGTGCAATGGCAAAGAAACTTTACATAATTGATGGCCACGCACACATTTATGCTGCTTACTATGCTCGAATGCGTCCATTGACCAGCCCAACTGGTGAGCTAACTAATGCCACCTACATCTTCACAACGGCCCTGTTGGGCCTTATCCAACGCCACAAGCCCGACATGCTCGTCGTGGCAATGGACAGCAAAGCCCCGACTTTTCGGGTAAAAATATATTCCGATTACAAGGCCCACCGCCCGCCAATGCCCCCCGATATGCCGGCCCAAATCGACCGCATTGAGCAGATTCTTGAGGCGATGAACATACCGCTTCTTCGCCTCGACGGCTTCGAAGCTGACGACATAATCGGTACCCTCGCAAAAAAGGCGTCAGCGAAAGGCATCGATGCTTTCATCTGTTCTAAGGACAAGGACATGCTGCAGCTCCTGGACAAGCATATCTGCATGCTTGACATGAAAACAGACCGTCGGACTGACAAGGATTCAATGCTGGCTGAAATGGAAGTCTCGCCTCGGCAGTTTATCGACGTCCTCGCGTTGCAGGGTGACCCCACCGATAATGTGCCGGGCGTCCCCGACGTGGGGCCCAAAACCGCTCTTGACTGGATCCAAAAATATCGCTCGCTTGAGAATCTCTACAAACACGCCGATGAAATAAAAGGAAAACGAGGCGATAATCTCAGAAACTCGAAAGACCTTGCATTGCTAAGTAGGGAACTGGTTACGATAGATTGCAACGTACCGATTGAAATCGACTATGATGCCTTTAGACTCAAAGAGCCGGACAAGCCGAAACTTGCCGCGATATTCACCGAGCTTGACTTCAGCCGCCTGCTGACGCAATTAGGCCTGACAGCTTCCGCAGGTACTCAACCAGACACAACTCCGGCAGTTGCACAAGACATAAGCAAACCTGCTTCGGTTAATACAATCAGCCATGATTATCAGCTCATAGCCACACAGAAAGAATTTGAGAAGTTTTTAACCGGGCTCAAAAAGCAAAAATTATTTGCTGTTGATACCGAAACCACATCTCTTGACGCTATGCGAGCCGACCTTGTTGGTATGAGTTTTTCCTGGCGGCCGCACAAGGCCTTTTACTTGGTGATAGGGGCCCCGCTGGGCGCAAAGCATCTTGACATAAGCACTATTCGGCCTAAGCTTGCACCGATACTCGCAGACGAGCATATAAAGAAAATCGGCCAGAACATAAAATATGACATGCTTGTACTGCAAAACGCCCGAATGCCTGTAAGAGGGATTTATTTTGATACGATGGTTGCTTCTTATTGTCTCGACCCGCTGCGCAGTAGCAACTCGATGGATAAAATGGCGCTGGACTTTCTGAATTACGAATGCATCCCAATCTCAGCACTTATCGGCAAAGGCAAAAACCAGCTCACTTTTAATCTGGTCGACACCACCACAGCTTGTGAATATGCCGCTGAGGACGCTGATATAACTTTTCAACTCTATGCTTATTTCAAAGAACGCCTCGAAAAAGAGCCGTCGCTAAGAAAGTTATTTGAAAACATGGAAATGCCTTTGGTCTCGGTCCTGGCTGCTATGGAATACAACGGGGTTTCGCTCGACACCAAGCTGCTAAAAAGCATGTCCGGCGAACTTACCGAGACGCTGAAAACACTGACCGACCGAATTTACGAGCATGCCGGTTCAGCCTTTAACATCGATTCTCCAAAACAGCTTGCTGAAATCCTCTTCGATAGACTCAATCTCGAATCTATTCGAGTTGGCAAGGCTGGCCGAAGTACGGATGCAGCGGTCCTTGAACAACTGGCTGACCAACATCCCATCATTGAGATGATTTTACAATATCGCACTGTAAGCAAGTTGAAAAATACCTATGTGGATAAACTTGGCTCGTTAATCAATCCGCGAACCGACCGGGTGCACGCCTCATTCAACCAGGCTGTCACCGCCACAGGACGCCTTAGCTCCAGTAACCCTAACCTGCAAAACATTCCCATCCGTACTGAGCTCGGCAGCAAAATCCGCTCCGCCTTTATCCCAAAAAACAAAACCGATTGCGTTCTTAGTGCTGACTATTCCCAAATCGAGCTGCGTCTCCTGGCGCATTTTTCAAAAGACCGGGCGTTAAAGGCTGCCTTTGCTGCCGACCAGGATATACACAGTTTCGTCGCCTCGCAGATTTTTGATGTCCCCATTGAAGAGGTAACAGGTGAGATGCGTTCGCGCTGTAAAGCTGTCAACTTTGGTATAATCTACGGCCAGGGTGCCTTCGGACTATCGCGTTCGATTGGAATAGGCATGTCCGAGGCAAAGAAGTTTATCGACGATTATTTTGCCCGCTACAGTTCAATCCGAAAATTTATGGATTCTTGCATTGCTGCAGCCAAACGCACGGGCTTTGCCGAGACTATTTTGGACCGGCGCCGCAAAATCCCGAATATAAGCAGCAAAAATGCCAATAAACGCAGGCAAGCTGAGCGTCTGGCAGTAAATACCGTCATTCAAGGCTCGGCTGCAGATTTGATAAAGGTCGCTATGCTCAACATCCAGCGGAGAATCGAATCTGAGAGCCTGCCAGTGAAATTAATCCTTCAAATCCACGATGAGCTCGTTTTCGAGCTGCCCGCCACCGAAGCCGATAAACATGCAGAGTGGATAAGCGAGGAAATGACGACCGCCATCAAGCTCGATGTCCCCCTAAAGGTCGATATAAGCTGCGGCCCAACTTGGCTCGGTGAGAAATAATCCTATTTGACACTACCTAAAGTTCCCCCCCGGCACATTCTATCGATGTCCCTTGCTACAATCTCCGCAATTATCCTGTCCTCTTGTGGTGAAGCTGGCATTGGCGGCTCGATAGTATAGCCGAGCCGTTCAGCTTGCGGCCTTACCTTCTCAACTTTTGTTTTTTTGCCGGGGGCCTTTCTTTTTATCGCAGTAATCTTTCGTTGATTGGCCATTATCTCTTCAGCTAAGTCAAAGCTCGGTATCTCGGTTTGCTTTTGCTCTGCCGCCGGCAGGGGGGCCGAATCCGGTCTGTCGCGCTTAGCGCCGGCCGGTATTATGTCCCGCGCGCGAAGGACGTCCTTCTTGGCTTGCTGGATATCGGCATCTATTTGTTCGTTGTTCTCGGCCTTGCTCACTGCCACAACCTCTAAAACAACTCGATTCTAACACGTCTAACAGTATTTATCAAGGCTAATGCCGACCGCGCAGTTACAAGTGTGTTACTTCTTGCGCACGCGAATAGTAAAGGCCTTCGCAGGGTTTTCCACAAACAGTTTATGCAGCTCAGCGTCACTGACACCAGCGGCTTTCAGAGCAGGGATAAGTTGGTCAGAAATGGCGTTGTAAGGGCGAATCTTCTTTTTGGCGGCTTCACCCTCGCCGACCCAATACCAGCCGGCATCGTGTGAAATAAGCAACTGGTCACCAAACCCGGCCTCAAGCATTTTCTTAATCAGCCGCACATGCCTTTTAATCGACTCATCACTGACTCCGTCATACTCTATCCAGGCACCTGCCTCAGCGAGTTTCAAGTGCACCTTTTCTTTCTTAATACCGTCAGCATGAACGATTATCAAAGCTGATGCATCCACCCCTTCGGCGCGCACGGTCTCCAGCACGCCCAGGGCGGCCCTTGCCTCCCCTGTGTGGCAGGCAATGGTTAGGCCCGTTTGCAGATGGGCCTTCGCTGCCGCTCGCACCAGCTTTCGGTCTGTTTTGCTAAGTGGGCCTTTGTCCACGCTGGTTTTGATAAACCCCGGCTTGATTTTCGCCCCATCGATCCCATGCTCCCACTCACGGACCCATCGAGCGGCTAATTGCCCGTCGGTTTCACTAAATGCGTGAGCTGGAAGAAACTTGTCATTACCCGTGCCATAGTAACCCGTGTTGGTCAGAATGTGCAGGTCGGCCTGCTCAGCAAGCCGTCTCAACACCTCGACATCACGTCCGAGCCAGGCAGGTGTGCAGTCCACAAACCCGGTAAAGCCGCGCTGCCGGACAGCATGCAGATAGGGTAGCATCGTTTCCACCACGTCGTCTTGGTTGTATCGGTGCCTGCCGGTCTTGGCAGCACCGATGAAGTCAACCATCACATGTTCATGCGCCAGGACCTTGCCAAACTCTGAGGGCCGAATCGGCCCCAGAACGGTCATAACAGTGCCCATGTTGGAAGTCGGCTTTGTTGCGGTCGAGTTGTTCTCTGTTTTTGCCGCGCTGGGAACCACCGCCAGCAGGCAAATAAGGATGAATATCAGCTTTTTCACGGCCCATGCCTCCTTAGCATATCGTAAAAAGCGCCTATACAATCACATATTTTTGACCTTACGACACGGGTCCTATCGAGAATTGTGTGAAGTCGCCCGGCTTGAACTGTTTCACTATGGCGTGGATATCGTCTGCAGTGACGGCCTTTATAGCACGAACGTCTTCTTCAATCCGGCGGTACTGCTCTAAATATATCCAGTTGAATCCTAAGTCAATCAGCCGACCCATCGGCAGCTCATTCTTAATTACCAACGCACTTAGTATCTTATTTTTTGCCTTCTTTAGTTCGTCTTCGGCTACGCCGCTCTTAGACAGACCCTCAAAAATGTCCTTGATGGTATCAAGTACCTTGCTGACATTTTCGCTACTGCAACGAATATAACTGTAAAATGCCCCCGTACCGTCCATAGGACTGTATTGCATCGCTGCTGTCTCTGCCAACGCCTTGTCGACCAGCTCCCAGAAAAATCTCGACCCGACATCGTCACCTACAACGGACGCCAGAAGGGAAGCCGCAAATCTTCGCTCGTCCTGGGCCGGTACTGCCGGGCTTATCAAACATATATGCTCACGAGCCAGATTGGACTTCTCGGCTCGCTCCTTTTTCCTGCTGCCCCCGTAGTCCTCCAATTTTCTTTCGATAGCCTGCTCTTGCCACTTGCTGCAGGGGCCTTCTGCGGTCGAACAGATTTGTTCCCACTCGAAATTGCCCGCACATGCTAAAACCATGTTGTTAGGCGCGTATCGGTTTATAAAATAGCCGCGCATCTCTTCGGCAGTTAGATTGCTGATACTTTCGTTGGTGCCCAGAATGCTATTGCCGCAGGGATGCGCGTCAAAGTGTAAAGCCCTGCATCTGTCTATAACATCATGGCTCGGCAGGTCCTTATACATCGCAATTTCTTCTTTGATGACGTCTTTTTCAATGCCGAAATCCTCGTCTCTCAATGCCGGCCTCATCAACTCTATCCATATCTTCGTTACCTCGACCAGGTACTCCGGCAAAACAGCGGCATAAAAGACCGTATTTTCCTCACTCGTAAAGGCGTTGAACTGTGCCCCGGTCCTGTCAAATGCCTCGCTGACTTCAATTGCGCTTAATCTTTCTGTGCCCTTAAACAGCATATGTTCCAGAAAATGGGAAACTCCGTTTATCTGTTTGGTCTCATCCCTAGAGCCGGTCTTGACGAAAAAACCGACCGCTACCGACTTGGCGGATTTATTGACCTCGCCAACCAAATCCAGACCGTTCGCCAGTTTCTTCTCCTTGAATTCCATACGCTGCTCTACTTAACCTTTACCTTTTTGGGGCCGACCGTCACTGCCGTAAAATCCTTGAACCTGTTATTCCGCAAGAACCCTAATACCGAATCAACACTGGTTGCTTCGATTTTACTTTTGATTTCATCGAGGCTTCGAACCCTGTCCAGTACATAGTAGTCGCTGCCAATCCCGCTGGCCCGGCTGCTGGAGGATTCGCTGTGCATAACCAGCATACTTTTCAACCCGACCTTGGCTCGCTCGATTTCTTCTTTGCTGATTGCCTCACTAAGCCGGGCGAACTCTGCCATTATCACGTCCAGCGTTTCCTGTGCTTTCTCAGGTGTTGTTCCTGCATAGCACATTATACCTGCGGCCTCTTTGAGAGCGTGATATGCGGCTCCTATTGCGTAGCACAAGCCGCGTTTTTCTCGAACCTCTTTAAATAATCTTGCGCTCATCCCACCCGAAAGAACGGATACCGCCACTCTTGCGTTGTAGTAGTCTTCATCGCTTGGCTTGACCGTCTCGGTCATCAGGCCGATATGTACTTGTGTGCTATCATCTTGTAGATGTGTGTATTTGCCAGCCTTGGAGCCCACCGCACTCGGTTCAGCAGGCTTTTGTGCCTCTGTCTCGAACAGGCTTTCCATTTGTTCTACAATAGCGTCAAAGTCGTATTTGCCCCCCACTGCGAAAATCGTCTGCGACAGATTGAAATTGTTCTTTATGATTTGTTTCGTCTTCTCGGCTGTCAAAACCTCTAATTCTGAGATTTTTCCCAATGCGCTGCGCCCCAATGGTTCTGGATAAAATTGCTCCCGCAGCTTTAACATAACTTTCTGCCTGGGGTCATCATCTAAAGCATGTAAACCGTCAATTGCCAGTTGCCTGGCGAGTTCAAACTGGTCTTCTTTCAGACTGCTTCGTAGCATAATATCAGCGTATAATTCTAAAGCTTCTGCTAGGTTCCCTGCCTCCAGAGCCGCGCCGATGGTTATATGAGAGCTGTTGATAGAGCTGGCACGATGCAGCCCCAGGCCGTCAAGTGCATCACCAAGCTCCCTGCTGTTTCTGTCCCCCGCTCCTCTGAAAATCCAATCGGCAATGACACTTCCTGCTCCGCAGCAGCCCTCTGGCAGTTGCGATGCTCCAGCGGGCAGCATAAAATCGAACGCTGCAGACCTGACTTCCTCCATCGGCTCGCCAAGAAGAACCATCCCATTTTTTAAGATATGTTTATCGAGCCTTTCCGTCATTATTAGCTTTCAAAAATTATATTGAAAAGAGGACGAATTCTACCAGCCAGCAGGAGTGTTTTCAACTGCGAAATTCAAAATGCCCTGTCCGGGATTTAAATCATTGATTCGCCCGGTATGGCTTTCCCCCCTTGTATAGCTGTTGCATGCGGGCGGTATGCGCCGCTCGCTGTTGGTCTCCGGAGGCCAGGTACAAATCAACGGCCTTTTGAGCGGCTTCCACGGCTTCCAAGAATTGACCCGTCTCAGCATAGGCCGCCGCCAGCGTACGGAGCGTTTCAGGATTCCTGTAATCCGTAAGCTCACACGCCCGTTTTGCTAATCCGACAGCCTCGGTGCCATTGCGAAACTCCTCTTGTCCGCTCGTGGCCAATACCCAGCTCAGACCGGCCAATGTAGCAGGACTGGTGGGCATAAGACGCAGAGACTCTCTGTAGTGTTTGATGGCGCTGCTGATTTGGCCTTTGGAATAAAACGCCTGCCCCAGATTATGGTGTGCTCTGTCGTTGCTTGGGTCCAACTGAGTTACCTTGACAAAGTGCTTAATTGCACCGTCCAAATCCCCTCGTTGTGCTAGTAGAATACCTAAGTTGTTGTGCGCCCTTTTGTTATCAGCGTCAAGTTGAAGCGTTTTGTAAAACTGAATAATGGCTTGCTCAGTTTTCCCCTGCCTGTACAAAACAATCCCTGAAAAGTTACAAAGAACCGTTGAATTAGGGGCCAACGTAAACATATGTCTAATGTGACTTTCCGTGTTCTCCCAGTGGACCAGATAGCGCCGTGTCACCACTGATTCTGAAAAAGCTGCCGCCAGCATAATAACCACTACTCCAATCCGACGAAGGGACGCACCCGAAACACATCCCCACAATGCTCCCGTCAGCCATCCCAGCGTCAACAGCAAACCCACTGAGGGCAAATAAGCGTACTTGTCTGCTACGATAGAATAGGTGAAACTTATGATTCCCATTGTTGGAAGGATTGCTACAAAGAAAAACAGCCATCCCGTCAGCAGCGCGCGCATCCAGCGCAGAGAAATCAGCAGCGTCGGTATTAAAATACAGGTTCCTATAAGCCCGGCCAGTACCGTCGAGTTTGAAACCGACAACGGACTCGGATAAGGATAGTAGGCTGACAGCTTGGCAGGCCAGACGATTTTATACAGGTAGAAGATAATATTGTGGCAGAGAATTAATGGGATTCGCACAGGGCTGTATTCGCCGGGCATTGTTACTTCTGCCGTGCGGCCCTGCGAAATGACCGTGATAACCGCAAAAATGCCTGCAATAACAAACAACGGCACCTTTTCTAAAAACAGCTGCCTACCCCGACGCTGCAGAGGCCAAAAGTCAAACAGAAGCAGCAAGACCGGTAGAGGCACGGTAGTCGGTTTAGACATCAAGGCTAAAACATACATCAAAACAGAGCCTGCGTAAGACTTCCAATCATTCTTGCGGCTATACCGAACATATATAATCATACACCATAAGGCAAAGAACGACGCCAGTACCGTCTTACGCTCCGCCACACACGCAACCGTCTCAACGGTCAGTGGATGTACGCCGAACAGTAGTCCCACCATGGCCGCCGGCCAAACCTTGCCGAATAACATATATAGAAGCACAATTACCAGTGCAGTGTTAACGATGTGCAGAACCAGACTCGTCCTGTGAAAAGCCCCCAGATTGTCCGGCCCGCCCCCCATAGCACAATCCAACATTAGCGAAGTCATCGTCAACGGCTGGTAATAGCCCCGCACAGTCGAGGGCTCAAATACCTCAATTAAGA
The DNA here is from genome assembly GCA_964513655.1 of uncultured Pirellulales bacterium. Classification (GTDB taxonomy): domain Bacteria; phylum Planctomycetota; class Phycisphaerae; order Sedimentisphaerales; family Anaerobacaceae. Next base: position 22,657 of record CAZENQ010000037.1, read on the forward strand.
ATCGCCGGGCCGAAATCCAACCGGGATTTTGGACCAAACTGTTTCCGTGAACGTATTGATGGTCGTCAAACGACTGAGCCTGCGCCGATAAAACAGGCCAATGTGCTACGGCAACCACACCGCAGACAATTACTACCAGCCCAGCCAATAAAACTGATTCTGTAAATGGCTTCTCATTTGACCCCAGGTTTTCACCGTTGGCTGGTCTGCGGTTATTTTGTCGCGTTTTTCCCCACATAGCCTGTTCTCTCTCTATACAATCTGAGGATATATACAAAAACAGAAACGCATTACCTGCCAAATCAATCTATCACCTTTCCGGCCTTTTGCATAGTCTAATTCTCTTGAAGCCAAACACTCCAACACCATTGTCTGCAAAGCATGAATGCGCAGACAGATAGATTGACTTCGGTGTAGCGTTGGCATATATTAGTGTTGAAAACCATTTTTCCTGAAAGGCCAAGGCAATTATGAGCAAAAGACTCCTAACTTTGACGATTATGTTTTTTCTTTCGGTATGCGGATGTGCTGGGGGGCAATATGCTGGCTGCAACCAGACTAAAGAACCAATGCTGGCTCACAACGTCTACTTCAGGCTAAAAGACGATTCCCAGGCTGCGAAGAACAGGCTGGTTGATTCCTGTCACCAATACCTTAAGGACCATCCAGGTGTTGTGTTTTTTGCCGCTGGCACTTTAGCTGAGGAACTGGACCGCCCGGTTAACGTTCGCGACTTCCATGTGGGCCTGCATATCGTCTTTAGAACCAGACAGTTCCACGACCAATACCAAACGGCCGACACGCATCTCCAATTTATCGAGGAAAACAAGGGCAACTGGGAGCATGTACGGGTGTTCGACACGCTCGTTAGATAAAATCAAACAGAATTGCCCTCTCTCGCTGGCACATGCAATACGCCGGATGCGCAAGATGATACGGTCACGCTACCGCAGCCTTTTCTTCTTCTGCGTCGTATTCGCCGAATTTAACGCCTATCTTCTTGCTGACGCCCCGTGTTTGCATCGTGATGCCGTAAAGCACATCCGCAATACTCATCGTCCGCTTGGCGTGCGTGATTACTATAAACTGAGACTCCTTTTGGAATTCCCGCAGCAGCAGGTTGAAACGCTCATTATTCGCCTCGTCCAGTGCCGCATCAATTTCGTCCAAAAAGCAGAATGGTGACGGCTTTGTCTTGAAAACTGCAAATAGAAGCGCAATTGCCGTCAGCGCCTTTTCGCCGCCGCTCAGCAGTGAAATACTCATTGTCTCCTTGCCGGGCGGCCGGGCTATCATCTCTATCCCCGCCTCGAGGATATCTTCATCATCTTCGAGCAATATGTCAGCTTTGCCCCCGCCGAACAGCTTGCGGAATATCTGCTGGAAGTGTACCCTGATTTCTTCAAAGGTCTTTACAAATCTTTCCCTGCTCATTTTGTTAAGACGGTTTATTAATTGCTGCAGTTGGGCCCTGCTTTTATTCAGGTCCTCAATCTGACCGCTTAAAAACTCATACCGCCCCTCGAGGCTTTCCTGCTCCGCTATCGCGTCCACGTTGACGTTACCAAGCCGTTCAATTTTAGCCCGAAGCTCTGCTATTTCTTCTCTTGCCATCTCCCAGTCGATGTCTTCGGCTTTATAATTTTCAAAGGCCTCGACCAAGTCAATCTGCAGTTCATCCTGTACTCTTTCGACCAAGTCCTGACTCTTTACCTCCAGTTGGCTCAGTTCTATTTTGAGCTCATTTATTTTCTGCTCAATTTCAGATTGCTCCGCTCGCCTCTGACGAACCAGTTGTTCCGTTTGCCTTTGTCTTTCGAGCAGCTCTTGTACCTTCTCATGCAGCTTATCTGTACTTTGTTGTTTCTCTTCTTTTTCGACAAACAGCTCCGACACCGATGCCTCGCACTTGAGAATATCCATTTGAGCTTTTTGAGATTGCTCACTGCAGAGTTCTGTTTCTTTTCGCGCCGACTCCGCAGCCGTTAGGTTTTCCTGTATCCTGTTCTGCAAACTGGAAATTGTTTGTTTAATTGCCTCTCTACGCTCGGTAATCTGCCCTAGAGCGACCCTCAAATCGGTCAGTCTGTCTACCATTGATTGCTGGTGTGCTTTTTGTTCGGCGTGTTTTTTCTCGAGTTCTTCTATACGCGCAGTTCGTTCCGCGTTTACCGCCTCAAGTTCCCTCAATCTTTGTTTCGAGTCGTATTCTTTTCGCACCGATTGGCCTATCTGTTCTTCAAGCAGGTCGATCTCGCCGCTTATCAATGGCTGTTCTTCCCGTAAGTGCCTTATGCTCTGCTCTATGATGCTTAACTTTGAGCTTACATTCATCTTATCCGTATTCGCCTCATAAGCAGCCTTCTGCAGGTCTTTGCATAGTTTGTCCAAATGCACCTTTCCCTGAGTGTTTTTCTCAAATTGCGCTGTGAGCGATGCAACATCATCTGTCACATTGGCGATTGTTTCCTGAAGTTCTCGCTGCCGGCTCTTTCGCGATATCAGGCCCGTCGCTTCGGCCATGGGGCCAAGCTTTATTACTCCCTCGGAGCCCAAAAATTCACCTTTCGCAGTAACAAATTTATATCCCTTTCCGATTCTGCCTGCTAATTCAATTGCAGCGTCAATTGAGTCAACAACCACCGTCTTGCCTAATAATTTCCAGACTAATGGCGCATATTTGCTTTCGTTTTTTACGAATTCGACAAGCCTGCCCTTTACATGTGACAATCCTGAAAAATCCCTTTTGTCTACGAACGGCTCTATTTTATCCATGCATATGAAATTTACTCTGCCGCCCACTTTTCTAATCGCGCCTTTATCGGCTAATAATTTGCTTGTGTTGTTGGCCACCAGGGCATTAGTTTTGCCTTCGAGCGCAGCCTCAACGGCATTTGCATATCCGACGTCGGCTAAAATAACATCTGCCAGAATCCCTTCGATGTAGTCGAATTGGTTGTTTTCGACTGACCGACTTTGCAGAATGCTTTTTACTCCTGCACCAACTCCCTCGCAACTTTTCTCCATATCCGTCAGTACCGCCAGTTCACTGCTTAGCGCACTTAGCCTCTCTTTGCTCTGCGCCAGTTGTTTGCTGTCTCTCTGCATCTTTCCATCAATTTGCTCTGCTTCTTTGTGTTTGGACTCTAAACGCTCCTCCAATTCTGCAAGCAGCTCTTCGATGTCATCATGCCGGGCCTTCTGCTGTGCTTTTTCAGTTAACAGTCTCTCAAGCTCTTCATGGGCCTGTTTTGCCCGGCCGGTAAGACGGTCCTTTTGGCCGGATAAGTTGTCGCGGTAGACCGAGATGCTCTGGATTTCGTTATGAAGTTGTGCGGTCCGCCTGACCATATCGATGATGCCCGATTTCTCGTCTTCCAGGTCCGCATCGAGTGAGGCGCATTCGGTGCTTGCCTCCTGGATGGCTTTTTGAAGCTGCTCGGCACTTCGCTTTTTATCCTCGAATGTCTCTTCCCGGTCCGCCAGTTCTGCTCTGTGTCGCCTCAAATCCCCCTTAAAGACTTCCACCTGCCCTTGCAGTTTCTTGCCCCTTTGCTCGGCACTTTCCTTGCTTTGTTGGAGTTCTTTAATTCGAGTTCTCAAAAATTCAATCCGCTGAAGCTGCTGTTCGATTTTGCCCTGGACAGTAACAAGGCAATTTCCCGTGTGGTTCAGCTTATCTTCCGTTTCTATTATTCGCTGGCCCAGTTCGCTCATTAGAGCGTCCTGTTTTGCCACCTCAGTGGCAATGCCGGCAAACTGCTCCTCAAGCTGCCCAAGACCGTTTTTTTTCTCTGCACCCTTTGTTGCATACTTTGCGTACTCAGCCAGCAAATAATTAGACTGCAGCTCCTTGAGTCTTTGACGATATTGCAGATAGTTTCTCGCCTTGCCCGCCGCCAGCTTCACACTTCGCAGCTGTTTCTGGATCTCACCTAAAATATCTGCCAGCCGCAACAGATTCTGTTCCGTGCGGTCTAGTTTGCCAAGAGTTTCTTTTTTGTGGGCTTTATACTTGTTTATGCCGGCTGCTTCTTCAAATATGACCCTTCTATCTGTTCTTGACGCATTCAGCAGCTGCTCAACCTGTCCCTGTTCAATAATCGAGTAAGCCCTGACGCCTATGCCGGTGTCCATAAATAATTCGCGAATGTCTTTTAGCCGGCAGATTTTGTTGTTTATCCGGTATTCGCTTTCCCCGCTTTTGTATATCTTCCGTGTAACTTGAACCTCGTCCGCTTCAATTGGCAGGACTCTCGCCCCGTCTCCATTCGAATTCGAGATTAACAAGCTCACTTCTGCTGTCCCCGTTGCTTTTCTGCTGCTGCTGCCGCTGAATATCACGTCAGCCATTTGGCCGCTCCGAAGGCTCTTGACGCTTTGCTCGCCAAGTACCCACTTTACCGCATCGACAACATTGCTCTTGCCGCAGCCGTTCGGTCCGACAATAGCGGTTATGGGCGAATCGAAACTGAATTCCATTTTGTCGGCGAAGCTTTTAAACCCGTTGAGAACGATTTTTTCAAGTCTCATTTTTTCCTCTGGTCGTTAGTTTCTGTGCACCGATATTTGCGCAGCCCATACCCTTCCCTCGGGCTGATACGCACTATTACTATCGGCCAATGGTTTGTTGTTTCTTGATAATTAGGTCGATTTCCGGCAGGGGCCCGGCTCGAAACTCCGCTCGCACTGCACCCTTGTCACTCATCTGTTTCAGAAGTGCAATTACTTCGGCATAAGAGATGCCCAGGCCAATTTGTCCCTCATCGCGCTTCCTGAGGGGCTCTTCACACAGCGTTCGGATAATATCACCGAGCTCGAAAGAGCTTTTCAGTTGAATGGGCGGGATGTAGGGTCGCGTGGGATGTTTTCGGATAAGTGAGACATATTCCTGACCGGCAGGCGCATTTATTGTGATGCTGCCGTCGTCCGACTGAAGAAAGATATTCTTGCGGCAACGCAGCGGCGCGCCGAATAACACAACTCGTGGCTGGCCGCTCCGGGAAACAAAAATCGATTTGTGTTCTGTTTGTGTGATTTGCTCCAGGTAGAAATTACGCCCGACTAACCTTTGAGCCACCGTGATATCATCTAATTTCCGCAACTGCTCGTATGCGGCTAATCGGATATCAAAATCATTGTCACGCAGCAGTCTTCGCGATATCGCCGCCGCGTCACTGCGACTTGCCGCTGCGGCAATTGCCTCCAAAGCCTCAACTCGATAAGACGAGTTTTTATCCTCGGCTATCTGCCTAAGGGTACCCAGACCAGCATCGCTGCCAAGATTGAGCATACATCTTGCTGCTCGAAGACGAACCTGCTCGTTGGATAAATTCAAAAGCGCTGACAGTTTGCCAAGACTTTCCTTCCCTATGGCCTCAAGTGCTGTTTCGCTCGCCTGCTTGTCCTGCGAAACAGCAAGCTTTCTAACAAATGTGCTTATTCTTTCCTTGGTAATCTCTGGTGTTTCGGAAAGGTACATTGCCTTGGTTATTGAGATGAATCTTTGTTTTTGTCTTCTGTATTTAGCGGGAACTTTCAAGTCAACCTTGCTGGGTGATAGCGCCTTGGCTATGCCCTCCCCAAAACGCTCGTTTAACTTGTTGCGAATAAGGCTCGCTATTCTATAATCCGGCTGCCTCAGTGCCAGACTTATCTTGTATTCATCGAGGACCATCCCACCAGCAAGAATGTATCCGGTTGTTTTATCTCTTTTGCCGGCATCGATCCTGTCGATGAAAACCGGTCCTTCCGCCGTAGCCAGTGCTTTCATGGTCATGCCGAACCTTCTTGCGGTCTTAAGCTCAGCTCCATACAACCACCCGCCTTCCAGAGAAGTCGTCTGGGTACCGGGCAGGGCGGCCACTCGTACATCAAAGTATTGGTTTTTTGAAACTGCTGTTGGCATTAAACTGTTTAGCAGTACTACAGCCGTGTCCCTGCTGTTAATGAGTCGTTCAACGTCTTGGCGTTTGGGTAGTTGAGTGAGAATATATTGTGTTAGGTATGCTCTAATCTGAGGTGGACATTCTCCGGAGCCGGTTGCCCTTAATCCGCCTACCAGCCCATACCCTTCGACTGCGATTAAATCTGGCGAGAATACCTCCGCCAAAGACCCGATGGTAGTCCCTAACTCTATCTCCGGCGCAAGTTCCCTCCTTTCGCGCTCCACCGTCCCTGCACAGCCTGCAATGAAAAAACAGATAAGCAGTGTGATTGTTATTGTACCCGGTTTCTTCTCGTAAATTTCCATATCGCCGACTAACTAAAAAAGAACAAATTTACCAATGACGCCTCGCATAGATAGTACGGCCGAAGTTATTTGCCGTCAACCCTATTTATATTACGGGCCTTCAGGCCGCGGCGTTTTGCCCTCTTGGTTCTGTACCTTACTCGCCAGCTATCTGGCAGATGACTGTTCTCGTTCTTGGCCTGGTGTCGAAGTCGACTAAGATAATCTGCTGCCATGTGCCGAGGGTCAATCGTCCGTCAACGATAGGGATACTCAGTGACGGTCCTAACAGTGCAGCCCGTACATGAGAGTGGCCGTTGTCATCGTGCCACGTTTTTTCATGCTCATACGGCCCGTTTACTGGTGCGAGTCTCTCAAATGCCGCCGCTATATCGTAGTCTATCAATCCCGGCTCATATTCCGTCGTCGTAATCCCTGCCGTTGAGCCTACATGAAATAGTGTAACCGTCCCGCAGACTACACCTGATTTGCCAACAGCCTTCATTGTCTCCTTGGTAATATCAATAATATCGCTATTACCCTTTGTCTTTACTTTGATTTTTTCCGTTTTTACCATAGCCGACAGCATATTAAATCTACCTCTCTCTTGCAAGGCCTATGGCGAACCATATTCCGGCTGCGGACGCCACTCTTTTAACGTAGCACAATTGCCCTGCTTTGACGTAGCAATTAGTAGTGGTTGCTAACGATGACATTGCCTTCAAAAATTCAGAACTGGAGGTGTGAAATGGTTATTAAAAGAAATACTGTCTTGACCTTGGTGCTGGCATCTCTTGTGGCCCTGCTCATCACCCCTGCGCTGGCACAGAAAGGGCGTTCAGGCGGAGGTTTTCGTAGATCAGGTGGATGGGGGTCTTCCAGGGGTCGCTCTAATATCGGCTCACGCACGGGCCATCGCCGAGGATCCCATCGCGGCCCTGCGATTGGACGTCGCTGGGGCTCCAATCATCGCAGCAGCATTACCCACCAGAGAGGCTCAAATCATAGATCGCGCAGCGACCAGCGCAAAGGCCTCCGTCAAAGGTCCAGCATCCGCCTTCACGCCGGCGCTCATCGCGGGTCAAGCGTTGGCCATCGCAGTGGCTTCCGTCACAGGTCTAACATCGGCCATCGCAGTGGCTTCCGTCGCGGCTCCAGCATTGGGCGTCACAAGGGCTTACATCATCGCTCGCGCGTCGGTCACCGTAAGGGCTCGCACCACGGCTTCCACGGTCACCACCTTTTCTACTATTTCAGCTTGCCCTATCGAAGGTATTACTATCCCTATTACTACCCTTACCCCTACTATTACGACAGTCAGGTTTATCGCGAGCATGAGTATCGCGGCGACGAATATAGTTCTTCGCAGCAGCTCACCGAAGAAGAACCCTATTATGACCGCTTCAGTGACGTAAGAGAAAAAGTCAAAGCTCAGCAGGCCGAACAGACTGCACAGAAGGAGATGGTAAATAGGTATTTGGATAATGTCGTCGAGGCATTCGCCACCGGTGACTATGCCGAAGCGGCTTTGCGGGCTTCTGATGCTGTAAGTGCCGAGCCTGATGATGCCGTCTTGCCCTTTGTTTACACACAGAGCCTTTTTGCCCACGGCAGGTACACAAGGGCCGCAGCCGTCCTGCGGGAGGCGTTGAGCAGTATTGACCCCGACACCCAGGAAATCTACTACCCCCTCGGCCTCTACCCGGATGAGAATCTTTTAACCGAGCAGATAGAAACTCTCACCAGTGCCGTCCAGGCCGAGCCTGACAACACAGACCTGCAGTTTCTTCTCGGATACCAGCTTTTGGGTGCCGATAGGCTTGATCAGGCACGAGAGGCCCTGCAGGAGGCCCAAAACGACTATGTCAATAGAGATGCTGCCGCCACCCTAATGGAAATTCTGGAAAGAATCCGTGCAGACGATAACGAAGACGCACCTGCCGAAAAGTAAACTAAGCCTGTCCGACAAGGCTATTGAGGCCAGTTGAATTCTCGGGTTTGAATCTCAGCCATTTGATTGGGATTCAACTGGGCCCTAAGCAAACACCGGCATCTGGCCATCAAAAAATGAACGTATCCAAAGCTTTCCTTCGGCAGTGTGATCTTTATCAACCCACACCGTGAGATAAGCAACCCATGTTTATGCTTTCACCGCCTTTTCAATTCTCCTCTGCCTGAATTTGGGCAATGAAAGGGCATTATAGAGCAGATAACAGGCAGCGAAAAAAAACAAAAAAATTTTCATTTTTTTCGATTATACTATTGACTAAATGGCTGATTTGACCGTATTATAGTATTATATTTGGAGGCGGACAAGTTAAGACCGTTAGGGCGTGACTTGGCCGCTTATTTAGTCTTTGGCGCTCTTTGACAAGTTAACAGTTAAGCCAAATAAGCAACGAAAGTGCAGCTCCTGCGATAAATATGCATTACCGCAGAGAGTCCAAAAATCACTTTTTTTCAGCACTTTCGGTGCGTAACAGTGTCCCAAGGTGCTTATACGGCATTTTGGGGCCCTGCCAGAGTGTTGAGCCTTCATCGACGAATTCCGTCTTCGGACGGTTCGACGAATAAACTTGAAGGGTTTGATCCTGGCTCAGAACGAACGCTGGCGGCGTGGCTAAGACATGC
>CAZENQ010000038.1:0-31145 GCA_964513655.1 uncultured Pirellulales bacterium
TTTTCACACTTTGAAACACTTTCCAACACCCCCAACCCCCATTTTTAGCCCAAAAACAAGGGGGACCTTCCACCAATTTCACGCCGTACACTACCCCCAAAACCCTAAAATAGTTCAAAGTGCGGCACAACATCTGCCGCCAAGCATGACACGGAAATGATTCCTTATAAGTCTTTACATTACAAGGAATTAAAAAAACTGGAGCCAATGGGATTCGAACCCACGACCTCTTGCATGCCATGCAAGCGCTCTCCCAACTGAGCTATGGCCCCGAAGTAAAAACCAATACTACCAAAGAAACGAACATCCGGCAAACAATTTTTTATTTGATAAAAAACCTCTGAATATCATATGTTATCCAGTAATATGGTCCCATATTTCAAAGCCTGAGACTTATATCGATAGGCTTTTTTCCATAAGAAGAAAACTTTGGGGCAGAATAATAAGGGTTTGGGTTATTTTCAAAATGCCACTGCTGGACGGATTACAGACCTCTTAGTATATATACATACCAACCGGGACACACATATCTCTTACGAATATATCTTAGTTCTATTGTCCGCTCAAAAGGAATTTTATTATCTCCGTTATAGAAATGCCCCTTAGCTTCTATCGTGAATGAAGAACGATGCTTGATAGAGTTTGGCAACGTAATGTAAGCATGGGTATCGATGCCATCAACCATCTGGGTGCTATTGAAGAAGCTTGTCTTAGGATTAGTGTGCTTAACGAGAGTATATGTCCTACCGTTGTCATGCCCAATGTTCAGATGATCGACAACAATTCCATCGGGCCTTTCCTCTTCGTTAACAAAAAAACCTACATGCAGGTTATATGGAAGCTTGTCCGTTGAGACGAACAAAATATATGGAATACCATATTCTGCACCATCTCCATCCATCCATGCGTACATATATGGTGGATTCGTAACATAATAATTGTTGTCCATGCTATCACCTTGAGGGTGCTTGATACACCAATCGTGGTCCAAGTCGACATGTATACCCCAAGTAACAAGATACAGAACAGACAGGGCTAACAATGTTATTACGAGAACTTTCTTTGTCTTCTTCGGCATCCCTACAAAATCTCCACAAGATTTTATTTAACATAGCTGACCGAATGAATTAGGTCAAGTTTGGTTTCTGCGGTAGTTCTGCCGTTATGTCATAGTATTTTCGATAGAGAACTACAGATAGTGTAGCCTGGGATTGCTCAAAATTGTCTTATTCCCTGCGATTAGGTATAATGAATTTCTGAACTTACAGCTATTCTAATTCACATTTTTGGGACTGTGCTTTGATCATAAGGCAACGAATATCACTGACAGGTCGCGTTCAGGGGGTAGGTTTTCGGCCGAGGATCTATTCAATAGCACGGCAGCTGGGGCTTTCCGGTTTCGTGAATAACGACACAAAGGGAGTAACGATTGAGCTGCAGGGCGAGCAAGAACGGATAGCGGAGTTTTTGCCGCGTCTCAAGGGGCAAGACAAACCGCCAATGGCAGAGATAAAGAGCTGCGAAGCCACTGACATAGCTACGGTTGAGGGGGAAGATGAATTCACCATAAAAGCGAGTGAATCTGCGGGGACGGCCTTATCAGAGGTAACTCCTGATATTGCAACGTGCGGGGACTGTCTTGCGGAAATGGCAGAAGAACAAGATTTTCGGTATAGGTACCCCTTTATAAACTGCACGAATTGCGGGCCACGATATTCGATAGTTAAGACGATTCCGTATGACAGGTGCAATACGACGATGTCAGTTTTCGCCATGTGCGATAAGTGTAACGCTCAGTATACCGATGTTGCTGACAGGCGATTTCATGCCCAGCCTGTTGCATGTGGTGACTGCGGGCCAGGAATAGAACTGACAGACAGTAATGGCAAAACACTCGAGACAGATACCGAGAAAGTAATCGCTGATACTGCCCGTCTGCTTCTGGCTGGTAAGATTGTAGCGATAAAGGGCATCGGGGGCTTTCACCTCTCTGTCGATGCGTTGAATGACGAGGCGGTAAAGAGGCTGCGGGAACGCAAGAGAAGAGACCACAAGCCGTTTGCTATGATGGCTGATTCAATCGCGAAGATAAAAAAATATGCGGTCGTGAGCAGATTGGCTGAGGGTGTATTGAGCAGTCCTCAAAGTCCCATTGTTTTGCTGCCAAAGAAGAGAAACTCACCGATAGCACCATCAGTCGCAGAGGGGGTGGATACATTTGGTTTTATGCTGTGTTATGCACCGTTACACTATCTCTTGTTCGAACAAGAGATAAAGGTTCTAGTGATGACCAGTGGGAACATTTCGGATGAGCCTCTTATCTGCAAAAACGAGCGGGCACTGGAGAAGCTGGGCGGCATCGCAGATGCCTTTTTGACGTACGACAGGGAGATTTACCGGCAGGTTGATGACTCAATTGTGCATTTTATTGATGATGAGCCGGTATTATTGCGGCGTGCGAGGGGATATATGCCATCGCCGATTTTTGTCGAAGAGAAATGCAAACAGGACATATTCGCCGCTGGGGCAGATATGAAAAACACCTTCTGCTTCGTAAAACAAAATCAGCTTATCTGCAGCGAACATATAGGCGAGTTGGAAGACGCGGATGTATATTATCACTACATCGGTTCAGTCAAACATTTGGCTAAACTCTTTGAGGTGGAGCCGAAGGTTGTTGTTTGCGACCTTCATCCAGGGTATCTGTCGAGACAGTATGCACTTTCAATGCCTGAGGTAAAACTGATTCAGGTCCAGCATCACTGGGCACATGTGGCATCCGTCTTGGCTGAACACGAGCTCAGAGGGCCTGTGATTGGTCTTGCGTGTGACGGGACGGGCTACGGGACGGATGGGGCGATTTGGGGATGTGAGTGTATGATTGCCTCATTAGATGGTTTTGAACGGTTCGGGCATTTGGGTTATTACCTCTTGGCCGGTGCGGACAAAGCGAGCAAGGAGGCTATAAGACCGGTGCTGGGGCTGTTGCGGAAAACATATGGGGAGGATTTTGAGTTGGAGAAATTCCGATGGCTGCTTGAGCGAATTGAGCCGGACCCACGTAAACAAGAGATTGTATTCGAGCAACTTGAGAAACAGGTCAACACGATAGAAACTTCGAGTCTGGGTCGAGTTTTTGATGCGGTTTCGGCTATGGTCGGGTTAGGCAGCTACAACCACTTTGAAGCACAACTGCCGATGGCCCTCGAAGCAATCGCAGAAAGCGGGGTCAAAGAGCACTATAATTTTGAACTCCGCGCCAGCAACGACGAACCGGTGCATATCGATTTGAGTAAAATGCTAAAACAGATAGTTGACGACATTCAGAATAATATTAGCAGTGGTGTTATTTCGGCGAAGTTTCACAATTGTCTTGCTGAGGCCCTTCTGGAGATGGCTAAAAGAGCGAGGGAAAGTAAAAAATTAGATATGGTTGTGTTAAGCGGGGGTGTTTTCTGCAATCGGTATTTGGCAAATCGTCTGGTTTCGCTCTTGCGGAAAAATGGTTTTGACGTATTATTTAATCGAGATGTCCCGTCGAATGACGGTGGAATATCCGTTGGCCAGGCGGCGATTGGCGCCAATATTATGAATCGGAAGTCGTGATGTAAGCAAGAGACGTATTATGTGTCTGGCGATACCAGCGAGGATAATTGAGTTAGAGGGAGACAGGGCGGTAGTTGACGCGATGGGCAACCGCTGGAAGGCCAAGACCACTCTGCTACCGAAAGCGAAACTAGGTGATTTGGTGCTGATACATGCAGGTTTTGCCATTTCGATTGTTGACGAAGAAGAAGCGAAGAAGACTTGGCAGCTTATCGCAGAGATTAACGATTTCAGAGATACGCCGAACAAAGTTTCGGGATAGATACAGGGAATTATGCTTGAGCAAATTTATAAAGCCCAGCGTCTTATGGATGCGGCCTGCAAGAAGATGGGTCGTCCAATCAATATAATGGAGGTCTGCGGGACTCATACGGTTTCTATCTTCCGCAACGGCATAAGGCCGACTCTACCAAAGAGATTAAAACTTCTGTCCGGCCCGGGCTGCCCGGTCTGTGTTACCGACCAGAGCTATATTGATAGTGTGCTACAACTGGCGGACCACGATGACTGTCTGATTGCTACCTACGGTGATATGATTCGTGTTCCCGGTAAAAGCGGTTCGCTTGAGACAAAGCAATCAAGCACTAATGTCAAGATTGTTCTCAGCAGCGAAGACGCCCTGCAGCTGGCGAAAGACATTCCCGACAAAACGGTTGTATTTGTTGCGGTCGGTTTCGAAACGACGGCGCCGGCCACGGCGGTGGCGGTGAAAGAAGCGGCGGCGGAGGGGGTTGATAATTTCTGCATTTTGAGCGGACATAAACTCGTTGTTCCGGCGATGCGAACGCTGCTGTCCGAAAAGAACCATAATATAGATGCGTTTCTATGTCCCGGGCATGTCAGTGTGATAATCGGTTTTGGCGCCTTTGCCGAGATAGTTGAGGGTTTCGGCCGGCCCTGCGTGGTGGCGGGTTTTGAGCCACTGCAAATAATCGAAGGGCTGGGTGCGATTTGTCAACAGCTTGCCGAGGGCAAAGCCAAAGTACAATCAATATACACGGCGGTGGTGACCAAGCAGGGTAATACGACTGCACAAAAAATTATTGGCGAGTGCTTTGAGGCGGCGGACGGGTATTGGCGAGGTTTAGGGCTGATAGAAAAAAGCACGCTGAAGCTAAAAGATAAGTACAGCCGATTCGATGCGGTGCGGCGATTTGACATCAGCGAAATACCGGCCGAAGACAAAAGCGGCTGTCGATGCGGGGAAGTTCTTTGCGGGCTGATAGAACCGCCTGAATGCAAGTTGTTCGAAAAGACCTGTACACCTGATACTGCAGTCGGGCCGTGCATGGTAAGTTCGGAAGGGACCTGTGCCGCGTGGTTCAAGTATGGCCGGGAGAGGTGCAGGTGACAAAAGAAAGACGCGATAGAATCTTACTGGCGCACGGCGGCGGAGGCCGATTGACTGATGAGTTAATCCGGCACCATATTCTGCCAAGGCTTAACAACGACACTCTTGCTGAATTAGCCGATTCGGCAAAGCTAAATCTTGATTCAAAGCTGGTGTGTTTTACAACGGACAGCTACGTTGTCAAGCCATTGTTTTTTAACGGGGGAGATATTGGTAAACTCGCCGTCTGCGGGACGATAAATGACTTGGCTGTCGCCGGGTCGGAGCCTGCTGCGCTGTCACTGTCTTTGATAATTGAAGAGGGTTTTGAATTTGAACTGTTAGAGAAGATTTTAGCCGGTATCAGTGAAGCAGCCCGGGCAAACGGGGTTGATATTGTCACAGGCGACATCAAGACAGTTGAGGCCGGTGCAGCGGACAAAATCTTCATAAACACGGCGGGGATTGGGACGCGATTAGACGACGCAGATTTGGGCCTCAATAGAATCGCAGTCGGCGACAAAATCATTATCAACGGCACGATTGGCGACCACGGGATGACCATTATCTCGCAGCGGGAAGGTATTAAATTCCAATCACAGTTGAAAAGTGACTGCGCGGGCCTGGCAGGACTAACGTGCGAACTACTCCGAAATACAGAGGGCGTGAAATTTATGCGTGACCCGACCCGCGGGGGCTTAGCAGCAACACTTAACGAAATCTCAAGGGGCAGCGGTTTAAGTGTCGAAATTCGCGAGGCCGATATTCCAATCAACCCAACAGTGCAAGCGGCGGCTGATATGCTCGGTTTTGATATACTCAACATTGCAAACGAAGGCAAATTTGTTGCAATTGTCTCGCGTGAATCGGTAGACGACTGCCTGAACATATGCAGAAAGCATCCTTTGGGCAAAGAGGCAAGTACAATCGGTGAGATCGTAGAAACCGTGGACGCGCCGGTAGTAGAGCTGGTAACCAAGATTGGCGGCAAGAGGATTGTTCAGATGCCCTATGGACGTGAACTGCCGAGGATATGCTGATGCACGAGACGATGGTGGCAGAAAGCCTGCTGGCGACAATTTCAGATCAAGCAAGGAAACAAAACGCGAAGCCTCTCAGCGCCAAGATTAGCTGCGGGATGCTTAACGCTGTCAATGACGAAGTTCTTTGTTTTGCTTTCGACGCTATTGCGAAAGGCACGAGCTGCGAAGGTATAAGGCTGGAGATAGAGCATAAGCTGATGCAGGGGCAGTGCAAGAAGTGCAACGAACGCTTTGACTTTAAGCTAAATTGTCCGAAATGCCCGAAGTGCGATAGCGAAGAGTTCGATCTATTACCGGATGCGCCTTTGCTGTTAGAGCAGATAGAATTCGAGATGGAGTGATTAGATGAGTAAAAAAATTGATGTTGGCAAAAGGATTCTCAGTGCGAATGAGCAATACGCTCTTAAAAACAGCCAACTACTGGGCGAGCAGAAAAAGTTGTGCGTGAATATAATATCGTCTCCCGGGTCGGGTAAGACAACGATTTTGGCCAGGACCATAAGGGACGTGAAGGACAAGATTAGGATCGGTGTTATCGAAGGCGACATCCAAACGGATTTAGACGCTGAAAGAATCAGAGCAACGGAGGCGCCGGTGGTCCAGATAGAGACGGGCGGCTCTTGCCATTTATCGGCAGCACAGGTAAGCGGCGCATTAGAGAAGCTGCCAGTAAATGAGCTGGACTTGATTTTTATAGAGAACGTGGGCAATTTGGTTTGCCCATCGGCCTTCGAACTGGGCGAGAGCGGCAAGATAGTTGTGCTGTCGGTTGCGGAGGGAGATGATAAGCCGGTCAAATACCCCGCTATTTTTGCAAAGTCAAAGGTGCTGCTTATAAACAAAATTGACCTGCTGGAGGTGGGGGCCCAGGTTGACTTTGATGTTGAACGGGTAAGAACTGATGCACGCAAATTAAATAAGGGGATTGAAATTTTTCCTATATCGGCCCAAACCGGTGAGGGTATGAATCGCTGGTACGACTGGCTTGTAGAATCGGTAAAAGACCTACAAGTGGATTAGTTAATTTTTAGGCTTCGAACGGTAGAGGCCATGCTCTCGGATATAGTCAGCGACCGAAGGGTGGAGCATATCGGTTACATCTTGGCCGGCGGCTAATCTGTGTCGGATTTCGGTGCTGCTGATATCAATCAGTGGCGTCTGAATAACATTTTGTTGTAGTTTTTGGACCCGCTGCAGGCCCCAGATGTGAGTGAATTTGGTGAAATCCGGGGCTTTACAGCCGGCCCTGTACATCGCACAGACATTACATTGGTCTATCAATTCGACGATTCGATACCAGCGCGGCAGCTCATTGATGGTATCCGCACCCACAAGCCAGTAGAGCGAAGTTTCACTGCCGAAATCGGTCTGAAATTTTCTGACGGTCTCGATGGTGTAACCGGGTTCGGCCTTTTTCAGCTCGCAGTCGTTTAGCTGAAACTTCTCATTTTCGGTGATTGCAAGAGTTATCATTTTAACGCGGTCATCATCACCTGCTTCAGGAAAGGTATCCTTTAGCGGTGAGCGTCTTGCGGGGATGAAAACCATTTTCTCTGCGCGGATATGTTCTGCGGCGACAGCGGCGACAGTAGTATGACCAAGATGAATCGGGTCAAACGTACCACCAAACAAAGCTATTGTTCTTTCCGTCATAAACAATTAACAAGTAAACTGTTTGATACTTGTAAAAATATTACAAAAGAAATTACAAAAAAACAAAAATTTTTATGAACACACAAATTTTATAAACAGCCAACGGTTTGCACTATCAAGTTAAACTTTTATTTAATTGTTCTACGCTTCGCAACAAGTAAAGAACTCATACAATTATAAAGATGAGATTATTGCTTTGGCAACGGAAAGATGTAAAACCGGTCTATAAGTGCGAATAAACGGCATCAACACATATAATCACAATAAACAATAGTACGGGCTGAGTAAACACTTTAGCTGCAATCAAAGAACAAACAGAAAGTTTCACCACAACAAAACAAGTGGTATCGTTTAACAAAAGAGTATGATAAACAATACGACGAGTTATGTAAAACATTGATGTTAGAAAAATTTATGAAGAATTTTTTAACATTTGGACGATAAAAATATAGAAAAAGTGAAAAACCTTTTGCATAATCTGTTTGACATATTTTTGAAAAGTAAATTACTGTTTTGGAGTTAACCTAAACAAAGGATTTTTAGCCAGCCAAAAGGAGGTGATAAAATAATGGCAAAGAAGAAGAAAAAAGCTAAGAAGAAAAAAGCTAAGAAGAAAAAAGCAACAAAAAAGAAAAAGGCCACAAAAAGGAAAAAGGCCAAAAAGAAAAAGAAAAGGTAGCATAACAACTTAGCCAAAAGCCTGTTTGTATGACACCTGATGAAATTTGGCAAGCTACGCAAAAATGGAAGGTTCTGTCGTGAGGTAGAACCTTCCATTTTATATATATCGAGGAGCGGTGGTGTATTTCTCAACCTACATGGCCGGGGGTTCATCAACTGCATGTCAAGACACCTAAACGTTCCTTATTGAAACCGGACTTGGTCCCAAAATGCGGACACTTCGGTGGGGGTGCTGGAGGCCCCCGAACCTGTTCTATAAGCCAAGCAAGCAACGTGACTTACGCAGGGAAACTGGGTGGACTATCCTCTTGCAATCGCGTTAGGAACTCTTATACTGTCTATCGAGAGCATCGTTGAACTAAGCAGCTTATGTAATTGGTGCAGATAAAAGAATAGCTATATGGATTATTTTAATTACAAGAACGGCAAACTGTTTGCGGAAGGAGTGGACGTTGGAAGAATCGCCGCGGAAGTCGGCACGCCGGTCTATATTTACAGCAAAGCGACGTTCAAACAACACCTAGAGAAAATTGGCAAGGCCTACGGTGAAATCGACACTACGATTTGCTATTCGGTGAAAGCCTGTGGTAACATAAACATTTTGCGATTCATGGCTGAGGCGGGCAGCGGCTTTGACATCGTCAGCGGCGGAGAGCTGTATCGCGTTTTACAAGCAGGAGGTGAACCATCAAAAATCGTCTATGCCGGCGTCGGCAAAACCGACAGGGAAATTATCGAAGGATTAGATGCGGGTATCGGTTATTTCAATATCGAATCGGAAGCCGAGCTGGAAAATTTGATTCGGCTGGCCAACGAGAAAAACAAACGGCCTAAAGCCGCTTTGCGCGTCAACCCGGACGTTGACCCGAAAACACACACATATACAACAACGGGTAAAAAAGAAAGCAAATTTGGTGTCGACATCGAGCGAGCAAGAAAGGTTTTTGCAGATTACGGCAATAACGGAACGGTACAACTTTGTGCAATTCACATACATTTAGGCTCGGCGGGACACACAGTCGAGCCATATGTTGAGGCGGTAGAAAAAGTATCAGGTTTAATCGAACAGCTGCACCAGGAGAATTTTGCAATTGAAGCGGTAGACATTGGCGGCGGATACGGTGCGGACTATGTAAGCGGTGTATCACCGACAGCCGCTGATTACGCCAGTGCCATCGTGCCACTATTAAAGGGTAAGAACCTAAAACTTATTCTGGAACCGGGCGCAAGCATCGCGGCTAATGCGGCGATATTGATAACCCAGGTTTTATATTTGAAGCGAGGTGGGGAGAAACAGTTCGTAATAGTTGATGCTGGTATGAACGATTTGATTCGTCCGCCGCTGTACGACGCGTTTCATTTTATCTGGCCTGTACAAGTGGACAAAGCATTTGTTCCGCAACGGCGGGACAGAGATTTACAGTTAGCCGGTACTAACGTTGTTGATGTAGTCGGGCCGATTTGTGAGAGTGCGGATTTTTTTGCAAAGGACAGGGCCCTTCCGCCGGTAAAGCGAGGTGATTTGCTGAGCGTCTTTACCGCGGGGGCATACGGCTTTAGTATGAGCAGCAATTACAATGCTCGCGGCCGGGCCGCTGAAGTGCTCGTCGACGGCAGCAAATTCGCGGTAATAAGAAAACGCGAAACCTACGAAGATTTAGTCGGACTGGAAAAATAATTCTTTGCTCGTCGCTTACAACCTTCGTCTCAACGCACTATTCACTAAGAACCAATTTATAAGTGTCTTTCGACGAAGCTGGTGTCGACTTTACCTTTGACAAAAAGATTGTGCGAGAGGATGTTAAGGCAGGCGGGTATCGTGGTCTTGATTGGCTCGATTACAAATTCGGCCAGAGCCCTTTTCATAGTGGCGATGGCTTCAGCGCGGGTTTTCTGATGGACGATGAGTTTGCTAATCATGGAGTCATAATTTATTGCGACGTTCAAACCCTGATAGGCGTGCGTGTCGACTCTGACGCCTGGGCCGCCCGGGGGAATATATCTGGTAATGGCGCCTGGTGAGGGAGTGAAATTATTTTCAGGGTCCTCGGCATTGATACGGCACTCAATTGCCACGCCGGTATGTTTGATATTCCTTTGGCTTATTCTGATTTTCTGGCCGCTGGCGACTTTCAGCTGCCACTTAATCAGGTCGTGGCCAGTGACCATTTCAGTAACGGGGTGCTCGACCTGGATTCGCGTATTGACTTCGATAAAGTAAAACTTTTTATCTCTGTCCAGGAGAAATTCGACGGTAGCGGCGTTGACATACTTGGCCTCTTTTATAATCCTCAAGGCTGCTTCAGCAAGCTGTTCTCTGTCGCGCTCATCCAGGACAGGGCACGGCGACTCTTCTATCATCTTCTGATGTCTTCTTTGTATAGTGCAGTCTCTTTCATAAAAATGCAGCGCGTTTCCCGCGTTGTCGGCCAGTACCTGCACTTCCACATGGCGTGGTTCAGCAATAAATTTCTCCAGATAGACACTACCATCGCCGAAAGCAGCTTCAGCTTCTGCCCGTGCTGTTTCAAATGCCGAGCGCAATGTGATATCGTTATGGACTACTCTCATTCCTCGTCCGCCGCCGCCAGCCGTGGCTTTTATCATCACGGGGTAGCCGAACTTCGCGGCAAGCTTTAGTGCCTGGGATTCATTTTCGACGGCGCCATCAGAGCCGGGCACCACTCGTACTTTGACCTTGCGAGCCAGATTTCGAGCCTGGACTTTGTCGCCGAGCAGCTCCATTGCCTTGACAGGCGGACCGATAAATCCTATTCCACAGTCCCGACATATTTTGGCGAAGTTTATATTCTCCGCCAGGAAGCCATAACCCGGATGGATTGCCTCGACATCCGCGATTTCAGCGGCACTTATGATGCGCGGGATATTCAAGTAACTCTGAGCAGGGTCTGGGGGACCTATGCAAATAGCCTCGTCGGCAAGCTGCAGGTATGGGCAGTCCCTGTCAGCCTCGGAGTAGACCGCCACGGCCTCGATGCCCATCTCGTGACAGGCCCGGATAATACGCAGGGCTATCTCGCCACGATTTGCTATCAGTATTCTTGAAAACATTTTTGAATTTACTGTCCCGTATTTACCAATGACTATCGCGTCGCTCGTCCTTAGTACCTTTGAAGCTTTGAATAATCAACGAACAATTATCAGTCTGGTTTAAGTTTGAAAAGTACCTGTCCGTATTCGACGGCCTGGCCGTTGGTCACGAGAATTTCGGTTATTGTTCCACTGGTCTCGGCCTTTATTTCGTTCATTACCTTCATTGCCTCGATAATGCAAACGACCATTTGGGGGTCCACTTGTGAGCCGACTTCAACATAGGGCTCGGAATCAGGGCTTGGCGCCGAATATAAAGTCCCTACGATAGCAGCTTTTATCTCGACGAGGTCGTCCTGCGTCTGCGGAGGAGAAGCTGCGGCATCTGCAGATGAATTTGGGACCTGGTCGGAACCGATAGCTGCCGTGGGGACGTTTGAGCCGATTATCGGGATGGCAGTTACCGCCGGAGGCTGAGGCTGTGCACGCTTTAGAAAGATTTTATCATCATCATGTTTTATCTCGACCTCGACCAAGTCGTTATCTTTCATTATTTCGATGAGTTCCTTTATTCTTTGCAAATCGTTATCTCTTTGCGCCATTGCCGGCTCCTTGTTCAAATAAACGATGGCCCCGCAAAAAGAGGGACCGAAGTTGTCGCTTAAGTTCGACAAGTATAACTTTAAGGGGGCTTTTTGCAAACAATTTCTATGACAGTGAGGGACCAAGGATTTATCCAGCGATACAGCAAAATGCGGAATTTTAAGCCAATCAGTCGGCGAAAATGGGCTTTCGGGGCACCAAACACGGTGACATATTTATTTTGTAAGTTCTGGGGGTCTGGCGGTACTGCCGCCTGTGCCCTTAACCTCAAATACTTTTGCAGGTTTTCCGCTTTTGAGCAATTGTTCAGCTTGCTCTTCGATGGCCATGCATCTTTTCTTCATTTCATAGAAACCGTGCCACCATGCATAATCAGGCGCCATCATAGCGGCGCCGAACCTGGCGCGGCGACCTTCATGATGCCAAAGCTCGTACATGTCGATTTCAAGCTTCTCGTCCAGAGGCCTGTCTTTGCTGAGGAGTTTTTTGGCGTAAAGTTCATCGACGAGCTTTTTCATCGGCTTGTAGTACACTTCGTTGTAATTTGCCACCGCTGCGTCAAATTTTGCAAAGTGTCCATCGGCCCAGTCTTCAGAGTGACATGACAGACACACCTTTTTCATTTTCTGACGTTCCTTTTTCCAGTCGGTCTTTGATGGGAAAGGTTTATACTCGCTTGGTCGGACTGTAAGCGGCGCCTGTGTCTCCCACGCCAGCCGCTCGGTAACGTCGTGCGTTGTGGGTACATCTTTTACGCCGGACATATGGCAAACCGAGCAGGTCGGCGTACGGTAATCGACACCAGGTGTCCATGTGCCTGGAGCAGCGTCCCAGTTCCAGCTATCGCCCTCGGCATGATAAATCGCACCGTGTTTGGACTCTTCATAGATTTCAATCTGCGGATGGTCCGGGCCCAAATGGCACTGCCCGCAGGCTTCGGGTTTTCTTGCTTCTGCGAGTGAAAATTTGTGTCTGGTATGACAGCTTGAACAGCTCCCCTTGCTGCCATCGGGATTGAGCCTGCCAACGCCCACGTTAGGCCAGGTATGCTTATCAAATTTTCCATCCTTGATCTTCACCACACTGCCATGGCAATGGTAGCAGCCGGTGGCCCGCTCAATATCATTGTTTAAGCCGTAGTTAAGCCAGGGGTCGATTTTCCATATTATCTCGAGCGTGTTGGCATGTTTGCTTCGGTCATACTCTGCAGCCTCGCTTGGATGACACCGGGAACAATCCTTTGGCGAAACAATGGCACTGATTCTGGTCTTGTCATATTCAATGTGGTCCCTGCTCACATCGACATCTGCAGGACCAGCGGCATGACAGTCCAGACACGTAACATTGGCGTGGGCGTGTCTGCTCTTCGACCAGTCTGCTACAATGCCGCTGCTTTCTATGGTGTGACATTCGATGCATTCTTTAGCCTGTTTAGAAATCTTGCGTTCGATTTTATATTCTTTCAGGCTTGGCAGCACCAGGTCCTCCGTTGAGGCAGCCCGGCTGACAACAGCGGGCAGCGCCATCACACTACTAAACACCATCAGTGTTATGATTGTCTGTCGTGTAATTTTCATAATTGGCCTCGTTTCAATCAGGTAAAAATATTTTTTCTTCACGTTCATGCAATTGCTCGTGACATTCTACACATCTGGGTTCGAGCTCTTCTGTGGAGTCCGACATTGCCAGGTGGGCGGTTCTTGCCGCGGATGAACCGGGTTTCGTCAACAAATTACTATGGCATTTCAGGCAGCGTTCGTTAGGCATCGTGTCAAGCACCTTCTGACGAGCTGTCGCAAAATCGTACCCGCCGATGAAAAAATGCTTGAAGACATCAATACACCCGACATAGGCTTTGGTCGCCAAATGGGTAAAGAATTTGTCTTTGGGGGGAAGATGGCAATCGGCGCATTCTGCCACCACGCCTTTTTCATTGGCATAGTGGGCGGAAAGTTCCCATGTTCGGTAGGCGAGAGCCATTTCGTGGCAGCTGCTGCAAAATCGTGGCGTTGAGAAAGGTTTGGCTGTCGCGTTTATTACGAGAAAGCAAACTATTGCAAAGACAAAGCCCACCACAAAGGCAAACCAATACCGTTTGACCATGCACACTATCCAGCCCATCGGCTTGGCTGCTTTTACAGTCATATGTTCAACCTATCTACGAATGCATGTCTATAACAAGGAAACCCAACAATGCTGTTCGCAGTCTTGTGTCTCTAAAACACAGACTAATTTATCATTTAGGGGGCGTCGCTGCCAAGTACTTTATCAATCACACTTCAAAAGGTTTTTTATTCGGCACCGTTCTGCAGGCAGGAGCTTAGAATTTATACTCAATTTGCGCGTATATCAGGTCAGGTTCGTCATCGTCGCCAGTTGCGCTGATGAACCCACCGGGCCACATGTGTGCCCAGCCGACAAGAGCGGTCGTGTGAACGTCAAGTTGGATTTTCATTGTCAAGTCCAGTTCATGGCCGAAGGCGTGAGAGCCTGCACCGCTTGTATCCCGCCTTGTTGGTACGCCCGCAGCAGAATATAGGGCATCTCGGTCCTGGTCTGCAAAGAAAGTATGGAAATCAGCCCAGGCCGTGACCTTTTTGCTCGGCTTGACCTTGAGTTGTGCCTTTATGGCATGGATATTACTGCGTCCTACAAGGTCGAGGTATCCGAGCCAGGCATGGCCAAGTGGAAAATGCTGGTTGAATGTGCTGTGGGTACCATCGGTCGGGTCTCTGTCGCCGCTGGCATAATCGTACAGTAGTGAGAGGCGCGGCTTCCAGATAAGGTCGGTAAAGGTATAGCCCCCTCCTGCAGTTGCCATCCAGGCCCGCACACGGTCACCGGCAAAGGTGCCGAATTGGGCGGCTAATTCTGTCTCGTAATCCCAATTGTTCTTTTTGCCCCATAATCGGGTTCCGATGGTGTATAACGTCCGCCGGCCCAGGTTGTCGTTGGAGTTCAGCAGGAGGTTGTTGTTTTTCAGCAGCAGAAAATAAAAGTCCGCGCTGAGGGCTTTGGTGCCTTTGAAGGTCGTGTAAATGCCATAGAAATCAACGTTTTCATCCTCATCATCCAAATTTCTTCTATCGACTAGGACGGGTCGAACGGCAAAGGTATCCACACGCCAATCCGGAAGATCCACGAAAACCTTTATGCCGTCGAATGTCCGGCGGGTGTTGCCCCAGTCAAGCGGAGATATGAGACGCTCCACACCATACTGCAGTTCCTGGCGACCCAGCCGGAACGTCACAGCCTGACCGCCTATTAATGAGGGAATGTCCACAAAGGCCTGATGGAAATCAGCATGATCCTCTAGGCCCGGAAAACCGCCATGGTCCCGATTGTCGACGTAGGCAAATTTGCCTTGCAGGAAAAACCGCAGCCCGCCACTATGTTTCAGGTCAGCATGGATAAAATACCGCTGCAAAAAGAAGGTGTCCTGTGAGGGTCTTACATCACCGAATCTCTTGTTCGTCTCAGACTCAAACCAAAATCTCACCTGGCCACCAAGAGTCAGGTGCCAATCATCAGCGAGCGGCATCCACTTAACCGGGTCCCACAGATCCTTTGTATAGCCTTCGGGCGGATCGTCCAAATAGCTAAAATCTTCATCATATCGAAGATTGAAGTATTTCGGCCCGGCTTTTGGTGTGTCCTCGGCGGCAACTGGCCCAGCAAAGGCGAACACCGTCGTGATAGTTAGCATTAGGACAATTTTTTTGTTTTGCGCGGCAACCTGATTTCGTCTGGAATACAGCAATTGCATATGAAAAACTCCTGCAATAAAGTCCTTAAGTTTCTGTAAACGGCGAAAATTTCCGGCCTCTTTCTATCACAACTACCGTGCTAACGAAACAATTTTGCAAGCTAAAATTATAAGCGCCCTCAAGAAAACTCTATTAGGAATTGTGCCGAGCGTACTGTGCAAAGGGGTTAGCCATGTGGAAGTGGAACCGTAATTGTGCCTATACAACTTTGCTATTATTTGCTGTATTTAGAATTACCTTGCGGCTCTTCGGGTGAGCTTACTGTACTTCGAAAGCCAGAGCAGTAATATCATCAACTTCGGCTGGGTCGATTTCCTGACTTTGGGCAAGGGTATTGAACCTGTCCATCATCTCGACAATCGGCAAATCCTTGATTTTGTAAAAGCTATCGCTGAAATTAAAACCGATTGTGTCATCGAAATTTCCGATAAAAGGCTCGGCTCCGTCGGAGTACAGCAAGACCTTGTCACCGGGCTGGAGCTGAATCGTTTCCTGGATATACTCAGCTTGTCCAAAAATTCCGAGCAGCGCGCCTCTTACTTCCAACTGCTGCGGCCGCTGGTTCGGCCTTATGAAAATTGGATATGGGTGTCCGGCGCGGGCATAGGTCATCTGCAGTGTTTTTATATTGAGCAGGCAATAGCAACAAGTTGCAAACTGGTATCCCGATAGTTTCTGCGCAGCCATTCGCACATTGAGATTTTTCATCACCTCGGCCGGTGAGAATATACGATAATTGTTTTCAACGGTCTCTCGCATAACCAAAGCCTGCTTTAGAAAGATTGTTAAAAGTGCAGCAGGAACCCCGTGGCCTACCACATCAGCAACGTAGAAACCCACGTGGTGCTCGTCGATGCGGACAATATCATAAATGTCGCCCGAGACCCACTCGGCAGGCATAAAAGTTGCGATCCATCGGACTTCATCACTGTTTGGCAGTTGAGTAGGCAAGAAATCCTGCTGGACAAGACCTGCCAGGCGCATCTGCTCTGAGAGGTTGTCAACCAAGGCTCCGGTTACACTAAGCTGCTCGGCCAGTTTATTCCTGTAGATTCGTTGGATCTGCTTTGGCGGAAGGGCGGGTTTTACGGCCATTCCTGTGCTTTTTTTACGGTACGCGAGATTTACACTGATTCTGACCCACAGCTCATCTTCGGAAACTCCCTCTGTTGTGTCAGATATAGAGAAACTGGTCTTTGACGGCGACAAAGAAAAACTTTTTACGGGCACTTCCACCCGGTCGCGGAGCAATATCACGCCGATATTATTCATCTCAAGCGTTTCGATTACTCGCGAGAGGCGTCCCTGCTGCGAGACATCCATACCGTCCGTATCGATAATGACGGTCCCTATCAGATCGAGTCGGTCACGTATCTGCGAGAACTCATCCATCGGTCGAACCGAGTAAGAGAGCTTCCTCTGCTTCAAAAGCCGCTTTATTTCAAACGGCACCTCTCCTTTGTCTGTCAGGTACAGAACGTCCGTGAACTTTTTTGTCAGTTCAATAGCACTTAGCAGCTTTTCTTTTTCCATTTGAATCACCTCTCAGGTATTGGATACCACAATCAACAGTAAAGGAAAACCCTGTTGCGTTATAGGACTTTGATCGAATATTCAATTTCAGCTATCCGCTTGGGACCATCTTGCAGCGCGTCGCAAGATGAAAATCCACAAACTAATTTCGGCTCGTCAGGGGTTGTACTTTGCGTTTTTTTCCGCTCTTTGTAAGATTTTCGGTGTTTTAACAGAAGTGTAGTAGAAGCGTTTGTGAGCTTTACTTGGCTGGCCGCTCTTAGCCTGCGAAGATTGCCGAGCCAATGCGAAGGATGGTCGCGCCCTCTTCAATGGCGACTTCGTAGTCCGAACTCATGCCCATACTGAGCTCATTAAACTCCGGGCCGACTATTTTCTCACCGCGCATCTCGATAAACAACTCTCGTGCGCGAACGAAACAGGCCCGAATAAGGTCTTTATTGCGCGTCAAAGGCGCCATCGTCATCAAGCCAACCAGTTTCAGATTCGGCAGGGTCTCAATCTGCTCGGCCAGATGCGTTAGCGCTCCCACCGGGACGCCGTATTTTTGTGGTTCGTTAGAGGTGTTGACCTGCAAAAGCACTCCTGGACACAGGTTGAACTTTGGTGCCGAAGCGTTTATTTCCTCGGCCAATCGAAGCGTGTCAACCGAATGTATCAGGGAGACTATGGGTAAGACTTGCCGGACCTTATTGCGCTGCAGATGGCCTATCATGTGCCAGTTGACTTTTTCGGGCAGAGTCGAATTGCTGTCGGTCGCATTCAAAAATTCTGCTATCTGAGTGGAAACTTTCTTTAACTGCTGAACACGGTTCTCGCCAAGTTCTACAAAGCCAAGACGAATAATTTGCTTTATACTTTCGATGGCGGCAGACTTGGTTACAATTACAAGCTTTACCTCTTGGGGATCTCTGTCGACGCGCGCACAGGCAGCGCTGATGGTATCTTTTACTTGCTTTATTCGTTCAGAAACCTTTGCCATAAATACGGCCAAGAACGTAAACTCAACAAAGTCAAGCCACCAAAACAAGGGCTGTTCCAAGATAGCAGCTAACGTTTTTGTTTGCCAGCGCAAAAAAGTTTAAGGTAAGAATTTAGATGTATTTTTTAATTTAGCGGGCAGATATTTATTGACCACAAAGCCCAGGCCGTGCTTGGCAAAGGCCTGCTGCTCAACACGAACGCCCATCTCCAGCATTTGATTGATTGCCTTCTGCCAGGGGTGGTGGGGTTTGACGAATGGATCGTTTCGAATCGCATCTTTGGCCCTTCTTATGTCCACCTCTTTTAACGGATGCGTTGGCAGCTTATACGTTACGATATCCTCCGGCGTGACACCGAGAAATCGGACCGAAGGCACGCAGAAGAATTTATTCATGTGAGCCGCATTGCCGGAACCTACCTTGAGAGTTCTGTAGATATTGAAATAGCCGTAAGGGTCTCCGTCAACAAAGGCGTAAACAGGAATTTTCAACTGGTCGGTTAATCTCCGTATGAACCTGCGGCAGGCTCGCGTCGGAACACCGCCCATGCTGACGAGAATGCATTTCGCTTTCTTCCAGTAATCGTATTTGACCAGCCTTTGAAACATGCCTGCCGTTTCGATTGCCAGAACAAATTTTGCCTGGCTCTGGAATTTGAGGTTTTCCACATCGGTAGGAATGGAATATGCCCCGGAGCCGAATTTTGTGCAATCGATTTTGATTCTTTTGCCTTTGGCGTCGGTGTCGATGACTATAAGGCGGCCCGCTATGTCGCCGCCTTTTTCCTCGGGCGTGAATTTTAGCTGCTCGCGGTTGACCTCGAACATTGCTTCGACATCATCCATAATGGTATCCGACTCCGATTGCTCGGCGAAACCGGCCTTGCCCCAGTTTTTGGAGATATAATAGGCCTCTCGTTTCGTGGCCATATCATCGGTATCGATAAGCTCCTTGGCAAGCGACATCATTTTGAGGGTCTGTGCGAAGGTCTTTACCGTGCTTACAGTTAAAGTGCGGTGTTTGCTCTTGCCGAGCATCTCGAAATAGCCGGTTTTGGGCTGATATTTGACATTGCTGAGCGAGCGAATGGGCGTAACCATGGTGGGGCTTTTGGTCTTTAGTATTTTCGAGTGAACGTCTTTGGCAGCATGGATTATCTTTTTTGCTACTGGGGCAACAGTGCGTTTAGACATAAAAAATCTCCGGGAGCTGACAATTATTAGGTTTATCGGCTATAATCTACGCTAAAGATGGTAGATACTCAAGCCATTTTAGCCCATTTTGGCTTAGATATCGTAGCGGGTACAAAAAAAATAACAAAAAACTTGATTTTTGACTTGCATTTTGACGCCTTAGGTTGTATATTGGATTTGTTGAGAGAATTAGATGGGCAGGATAAGTACCCCTAAAAAATTTTTAATTTTTGTTTGACAGGCTCTTTGGAAAAAGTTACATTTTCAGCCTGAAAGCTAAATCGACGAAATAATGCTGCTATTAGCAGCTTACGAACCTCGGCGAGGCAGCGTGGCCCACCGGTTTCCCCCCCAGCCGGTTCCACCACCTCGCCTTTTTTATGCGCATAATCTCCAAAACCTGCTTTAAGGTCGGATTTAGAGCCCATTAGCTCATAGCAAAGAGAGGCTGTTTTAATCCGGTTTTCTATTCGCCGCGGATTTGGACTATTACTTTCCTGCTGCGGGGCCCGTCAAATTCACAGAAAAAGATGCCCTGCCATGTGCCAAGGTTCAGTGCCCCGTCCTCTATCAGGATTTGACTGCTGCAGCCAACCATAGAGCTCTTGACATGTGCATCGGAATTGCCCTCGGAATGTCGATAGCCGGGACGATGAGGAGGCACAAGTTCGGACAGGGTCAATAGTATATCATGCGGAACGGAGGGGTCGGCGTTTTCGTTTATGGTGATAGCCGCTGTTGTGTGAGGACAATAGACTATTGCATCGCCGTTGGTGATGCCGGATTTGCTGACAATTGAACCTACCTGGCTTGTGATGTCAATCATCTGGTTGCGTTGTTTACTGCTCACTTGAAGGTCTTTTTGGATGATTTTCATGGTTATCGTCCTTACATTTGTTCGACAACGTCGATACCCAAAAGGTCACTTAAGCCGTGCTTGATAGTCTCTGCGGTCAAATCGCAAAGCAATAATCTTGTAGGTCTTTTGTCCGGCCCGGCGTCCAGGACCGGGCAGTTTGTATAAAAGACGCTGAAATTCTGTGCCAATTCGTACAGATAGCCGGTCAGGTAGTTCGGCCGGTAATCGGCAGCGGTGGCCTGTATCGCCTCGCCATAGCAAATCAGATGTTTCGCCAGATCCAGCTCGTAAGGGTCAGTCAAGTTTGCCTTTTCAAGTTCTGACCGTTCAGCCTTGACATTCACCCCACGATCCTCTCCCGTTCTGTCAATTGATTTGATTCGGGCATAGGCGTACTGCATATAAGGGGAAGTGTTACCGTCCATTGCTAACATCTTGTCGAAGCTAAAGATGTAATCGCTTGTCCGGTTGTTGGAGAAATCGGCGTACTTGACCGCGCCGATACCAACGGCCTTAGCGATTTCATCCTTCTTCTCCGAAGGGAGGTCAGGGTTTTTCTCATTAACAACTTCTTTTGCGCGTTCTACAGCCTCGTCCAGCAGTTCCTTTAGTTTTACATTTTCCCCCTCTCGTGTTTTTAGCGGTGTGCCATCTTCACCCAAAACGCTGCCGAACATAACGTGCATCAACTCTGTCTTATCTTTGGCCCAGCCCGCCATATGCGCTACTGCAAAGAGCATTTCGAAATGAAGCTTCTGGCGGGCATCGGTAACATAAATTATTCTATCCGCGTTTAACTCATTTACCCTGTAACGCAGAGCAGCCAAATCGGTTGTTGCATAAAGGTATGCCCCATCAGACTTTTGAATAATAAATGGCAGTGGCTCACCCTCCTTATTCTTGAAACCCTCCGGAAAAACACATACCGCACCATCAGACTCAACAGCAAGTTCGTTCCTTTTTAACTCCCCTACTATATCAGCTAATTTGTCGTTATAGAAACTCTCACCCCGAACGTCACTCAAATTGAGTATAATCCCCAAACTCCAGTACAGATCTTGGAAGCCATAAAGGGACTGTTGGCATATGAACTGCCAAATGCTAAACACTTCCTGATCACCAGATTGAAGCTTTACAACATATTCCCGCGATTCAGAAGCAAAATCAGCGTCGCTATCAAAAAGCTTATTAGCTTTCCGGTAAAAAGCCTCCATGTCAGGAATGTTCATATCTTGAACAGAAATTCCAGATGTAACACCAATAGAAGCTCCAAGTTTCTGAATTGATGCAGTCGGAAATTTCTGGTAAAAATAACATATCAGCATACCGAATTGAGTTCCCCAGTCTCCGATGTGGTTTTGCCGGATGACTTTGTGGCCGAGGAATTCAAGCATTCGGCAGATGCAGTCGCCGATTATTGTGCTTCTCAGGTGACCTACGTGCATCTGCTTGGCGATATTGGGGCAGGAAAAATCAACGACGATGGTCTTGGGCTGGTCGGTTTTTTCTATGCCGAGCCGATTTCCGGAGTCTTTGTTGACTTCAAGAAGTGTGTCCGCCAAGAAATCGGCTTTTAGCCGTAGATTGATAAAACCCGGCCCGGCGATTTCCGGCGGTTCGCAGATGTCATCGACATCGAGATTCTCTACAACTTCTTCGGCGAGTTTGCGGGGGTCGGTTTTCATTTCCCTGGCCAGCGCCATTACACCGTTGGCCTGATAGTCGCCGAATTTGGGGTCTGTGGCAGGACGAACGTGGGCTATACAGCCTTTTTTGCCCGCAGCGGCAACCATCGCGTCACTTATTCTATCCTCAAGGATATCAATGGCAGGGGTCATTGTTTAGGCGGTCCTTTCCCATTTCAATCGCTCGGCATCGCCCCAGAGCAGTTCCAAATCGTAGTAGTCACGGTATTCACGGTCGAAGATATGTATCACGACATCGATAAAGTCTAACAAAATCCACCTTGCCTGTTCGTATCCGGCCCGGCCGAAACGCTGCAGGTCACTTTTCTTTGCGGACTCACAGATTTCATCGGCAACGGTGCGCATTTGTCTGTCGCTTGTGCCGGTAGCAATCACAAAATAATCGGTAGCGGGCGATTTGCCTCTCAGGTCCAAGACCACAATATCACTGCAGCGCCGCCCTGCCGCCAGTTCGGCTGCCGCCAGAGCAAAGTCCCGGGCCTGTGCGTTTTGCTTCTTTGTCAAATTATGTCCTCATTTTTTTCAAAAAGTGCGGGGCGGTCGATGCGACCACCCCGAATAGATTACATTTTATCGCAATTTAAGTCAACCGGTCAGGCCCGGCAGTCCAAAACAGGTCAGTCAGCGAATCCGAGCCAGCTTCCAATAACAGGGGCAAACTTAACGATGACCCCGGAAAATACGACGCTGACCATACTCATCAGCTTAATCAGGATGTTCAGGCTTGGACCTGAGGTGTCCTTGAAGGGGTCGCCGACCGTATCACCGACCACGCTTGCCTTGTGGGCATCTGAGCCTTTGCCGCCGTGGGCGCCCTTTTCGATGTACTTTTTGGCGTTATCCCAGGCGCCGCCCGCGTTGTTAAGGGTAACGGCCAAGACGAAACCGCAGGTAAGCCCCCCTGCCAGCAGGCCCATCAGCCCCGCCACACTGAGAATCAGACCGACGATAACCGGGACCAATATAGCCAGCAGAGAAGGCAGGACCATTTCTCGCTGGGCACCCTTGGTCGAGATAGAAACGCAGCGGGCATAATCCGGTTTTCCGGTTCCTTCCATAATGCCGGGTATTTCCCTGAACTGCCTGCGTACTTCGTTGACCATATCGCCTGCGGTCCTACCCACCGCCTTCATTGTCATGGCACAGAAGAGAAATGCCATCATAGCGCCGAGGAAAAGACCGCATATAAGTTTGGGGTTCATAATGCTCAAGTCGTATGCTGCTACAAAATCAGCGATAGAAGCGGTCGTTACGTTGACAGCACCTTCAATTTGCTCTGCCGCCCGTCCTTTGAAGAATGAAACCTCGCCGACGGTATATAACCGGTCAGCACTTTCGGAAGCAAGTCGGCCAATCCATATACGGATACCCTCGATTAACGATGCCAAAAGCGCCATAGCTGTCAAGGCGGCCGAGCCGATTGCAAAGCCCTTTCCCGTGGCTGCAGTGGTGTTGCCGAGCGAATCGAGGGCATCGGTCCTGTTGCGGACCTCTTCGCCGAGGCCCGACATTTCGGCGTTGCCGCCTGCGTTATCGGCGATTGGACCGTAAGCATCGGTAGCAAGCGTTATGCCGAGCGTTGCCAGCATACCAACGGCGGCAAAGCCAATACCGTAGAGGCCTATAGAGATGTTGGAAAAACCGCCGGCAAAGCCAAAGGCGCAGATGATGCAGGCAACGATTGCGATGACAGGTAAGGCGGCGGAATACATGCCGGTCGCGAAGCCATTTATAATCGTCGTCGCAGCCCCCATCTCAGCCTGCTCAGCGATGCCGCGCGTTGGCGAATACTCCGGGGAAGTATAGTATTCGGTGAACTGACCGATTAGTACGCCGGCGACGAGGCCCGCGACGACCGAGCCGCAGATGCCCCAGCTAATCCAGTCGGTTGCGGCCATTACGGCCAAAGCGATAACAATCAATACGGAGCTGCTCAACGTTCCAGTGAGTAGAGCGTGTAAGAGATTTTTTTGCGTCGCGTCATCCTTACAGCGGACGAGGAATATGCCGACGATGGAAAGTACAATGCCAATGCCGGCAACGAGTGTGGGGGCGAGGACCGCCTTTAGCGGGTCCATCCCCTTATCGGCAAGGACATTGATTGACAAGGCCGCCCCAAGTGTCGCGGTTGCGAGTATCGAGCCGCAGTAGCTCTCGAACAGGTCCGCACCCATACCGGCCACATCGCCGACGTTATCACCGACATTGTCGGCGATTGTCGCGGGGTTGCGTGGGTCGTCCTCGGGTATCCCGGCCTCGACCTTGCCTACAAGGTCGGCACCGACATCGGCGGCCTTGGTGTAAATGCCGCCGCCGACACGGGCAAATAACGCCTGCGTAGAGGCACCCATACCAAAGGTAACCATTGTGGTGGTAATCTCGACAAGTTTATAGTCAGGGTGCATTCCCTTGGGCACCAGGACAAGTCCGAGCAATTCGAGGCCGTCTTTCATGTGCTCGGCCGTATAGACGAGCTTATCTAAAATGAGATACCAGATGGTGATGTTCAGAAGGGCGAAACCGACGACAATCAGGCCCATTACCGCACCGGAGCGAAAGGCAACCTGCAGAGCGCTATTCAAGCTGCTGCTTGCACCCTGGGCGGTGCGGGAAGAGGCGTTGGTGGCGGTCTTCATGCCTAAGAAGCCGCAAAGGCCGCTAAAGAAGCCGGCCGTCAAAAAGGCCACCGGCACGAACGGGTTCTGTACACCAAAATAGGCCAGAACCACAAACAGGACAAAGAGAATTAAAAAGACAAAGGCCACGACCCTGTACTGACTAAACAGATACGCATAGGCGCCTTCGCGGACGTGCGAGGCGATGGTGACCATTTTCTCGTTGCCCTCGGGTGCGGCCATCATCTTCCTGTAGAAGATAAAGGCGATAATCAGAGCAACAATCGACGCCAGAGGGGCGATTCCCCAGGTCAGGGGAATGCGAGTGGCAGAAGCCGTTTCGCAGGCCTGCGATGCCAAGTCCGTCAAGCCCGGTACAAAGATGAAAGCCAACAATGCGAGAGGATTTCTGAATGCCTTCACTTTTCACACTCCTTTGCAACTTAACTACATCTTCCTTGTTCACTCAACATATATAAAATCGCCTACAGCTTAACAAAAAAGAAGGCTTTTCCAAGTGTTTTGTACAGGAAAGAGATAATCGACCCACACCTTCTGCATAATTCATGTAACGGCTACGTGTGGTAATCGGCGTTAATCGATACGTACTGTTTGCTGAGGTCGCAGCCGTAGCAAAAATCGCTCGAAAAGCCCACACCCAAGTCCACCGTTATTGTGTGCTCGGTCTTCGAGAGAACCTTGCCTGCCTTTTTGGCGTCAAATTTCTTAGGCGCACCATCTTTAAATACGGTGATCTTATCGAGCTTGCAGGAAAGCTTGCTTGGATTCAGCTTCACGCCGGCTGAGCCTACAGCACAGATAATTCTGCCCCAGTTGGGGTCCGCGCCATGGACCGCGCATTTTACCAAAGGATAATCGGCTATTGCTCTTGCAGCCTTTGCGGCATCGGTCTTTGTCGAGGCACCTCTGACGACGACCT
The DNA here is from genome assembly GCA_964513655.1 of uncultured Pirellulales bacterium. Classification (GTDB taxonomy): domain Bacteria; phylum Planctomycetota; class Phycisphaerae; order Sedimentisphaerales; family Anaerobacaceae. The sequence goes on from CAZENQ010000038.1 coordinate 25,564, forward strand.
TGAACATTCGCGTCGCACCCTCGGCATCCAGCGCCATCTGTCTGGCTAAATCGTCACACAAGTCGGTCAGGGCCTCGGCGAACTTTTTATATCGAGGGCACGGACTGACTATGGGACGATTCGCCGCCAGACCAGAGGCAAGGATTATGGCGGTATCGTTGGTGCTTTGATGGCCGTCAACGGTCAGTTTATTCAGCGAGTTGTCAATAGCAGCCTTTAACGCCCTGCTCAGCAATGGCTTGGTTATAGCTATATCAGTAGTAATAAAGCAAAGTGTCGTTGCCATATTCGGAGCAATCATACCAGCCCCCTTGATGGCGCCGGCTATTGTTACTTTCTTGCCGGATATTACAATTTTGCGCAAAGCCTGTTTGGGCCTGGTATCGGTTGTCATTATCGCCTTTGCAAAATCCAGGCCCGCTTTTGGCGAATTCGAGAGTTTTGCCGCCGCCTTGGAAATACCTCTTGTGATTTTGGCAACGGGCAGCTGCTCACCGATAATGCCGGTCGAGGCAACCAGGACGCTATGCGGGTCAGCAATATCAAGCTTTTCGGCCGTTTCGACGCACATAGATATTGCGTTCTTGATACCTTTCTGACCCGTGCAGGCGTTGGCGTTGCCGGAATTGACAACTACAGCCCGGACATCGGCGCTTTTTACGTGCTCGGTGCATACCGTTACCGCTGCCGACACGATTCTGTTGGTTGTAAAGACCGCTGACGCCACTGCACCGGTCGGACAGACGAGCATCGCCAAATCAGGCTTGCCGGATTTCTTAATCCCACACCGCACCCCTGCCGCCAAAAATCCCCGAGGTGCGGTAATAGTGTTATTTTTCACTTTTGTCGTCCTTCGCTTTCTTGTCTTTTCGTTTTTTACTAAAGTCATAAAACAACCACACTATCGCAATGACCATACATATGGTCCATAAAACAAACACTAATATAGGAGTATTTTTTTCTTTTGTTTGAACCCAACCAAATACAATCATCAATATCCCAAAAAATAAATACAATAAATGTTGCCACTTCATGATTAACGGAGCTCTCTCTAAAGACTCTTTATATTTCCCGACCGTGGGTCATTAATGTTTTTCGGCCCGTTGCTAAGCGCGCCCTTTACGGCCATATCTCTGAAGTCGGTCATTGGGTCGTAGAATCTCTTATTCAGGTTGACTGTATTTACCATAATGCCGGCTCGATTCTGTCTTAGCTGACGGATGATTTTGCCGTCCGGCTGGATAAAGCATGATGGGTAAGGCGAATAATAGCCACTCGAATTCGCCATGCTAACCCAGAAATGGTTCGTAGCCGCCCGGCACTGCATCGTCTGTCGCATAATATAAGTATGCACGCTTGGGCCTTTCTGCCGGGCGTTGTAAAACGACTGGAAGATGCAATCGACCTTCTGTTTGTACAGTTGGCGATAAATCTCCGGAAATCTGTTATCAAAGCATATCAAAAGTGAGCACTTCACCTTATTGACAGTAAAGTAAACAAATCTATTGCCCGGTGTTAGACGTTTCAAATCGCCCCTGGTGCAGAACCTCTTGTCGTAGCGGTCAACAATCTTGCCCCGAGGATTTATCAGGTACAGACCGTTGTGCGGCTTGTTGGGCTCGGTCAAGCGGTGCGTAGAACCCAGAACCACCCACACACCAAGTTTTTTTGTAAGGGCCATAATCTTTTCAGTCTCTTCCCGAAGCAAGTCCCAGTTATAGCCATCAAAATTGGGAAAGTCGGTTCCCACATAGCCGCTGAGAGCGCATTCGGAAAAATGAACGATATCGACCTTGTGCTTTTTTGCCCTGTGCAAAAGCTTATGGATTTGCCGGGCGTTTCGCCCTATGGACCGCCCTACCGCAAACTGGCAGGTCGCAACTTTGAGTGTACCGGTGCTCATAACCCCTCCTAAGCAAGCCCCAGTGTCTCTTCAAGATCGAAGAGGATGTTCATATTCTGAATGGCCTGGCCTGATGCGCCCTTTACGAGATTGTCAATCGCCGAGAAAATCACGACCCTGCCTTTGACACAGGTTGGGAAGATATGGCAATAGTTTGTCCCGGCGACATCTTTTACCGCAGGGGCACCTTCGCATATCTGCACAAAGGGCTCAGCACCATAGAAGTCTCTATACAGCTTCAATAGCTTTTCGATGCTTACCTTTGCCTTCGGCTGACAATAAACCGTCGATAGAATCCCTCTGTCGAATGACCCTGTGTGCGGCTGAAACAGTATCTTCACGTCAGTACCTGCGATTTCACTTGCCACTTGTTCCATTTCCGGCATATGCCGGTGTGAGCCGATGCCGTAGGCGAAGATATTTTCATTCATATTGGGAAAATGAAACTTACTGGTCGGGTTTCTGCCCGCCCCGGACACGCCGGTTACGGCATTTACAATAATCGAGTCCGTTTGCACCAGTCCTTCTTTTAGCAGCGGCGCCATAGCCAGTATTGCCCCTGTGGGGTAACAGCCGGGGTTGGCGATAAGGTCAGCGCCTTTTATCTGTTCACGGAACAACTCCGGCAGGCCATATACCGCTTTTTTCAGATTAGCCGTATCTGTATGCTTTACCTCATAGAATTTCTCGTAAACGGAGGTATCCTTGAGCCGATAGTCCGCGCTAAAATCAATGACCTTTAAGCCGGCATCCAGCAGTTTCGGCACGAATTCCATAGAAACCTTATGAGGCAGACAGCAAAGGGCCACGTCGGCTGTGCCCCTGAGCTTGTCAAAGTCCAACGGCTCCACCGGCAGACTGCATCGGCCCTTAAGCCGTGGAAAGACCTCATCCACCGGCCCGCATTCCTCCGGCAGCGCGCTCAAATAGACCAGCTCGGCCTGGCTGTGGCGCAGGATTATCTCTACTGACTCTGCGCCGGTATACCCGCTTGCTCCAATAATGGCAACGCGTATCATCGCACGTTCCTTTCTTTTCTGTTAGCCAACTTTTTCGTTTTGCCGGTTCGCAACGTTTTTGACATTGCCAATATATTACAGTCGCAGAGGCATAAATGCCACCACAATCACACGCCAAACACACAGGCGCAGTCTACCGGTCAAGTTTTCCGCGGCTCAGTATCACCACACAGGCGCCGATAACCAACACCGAACCCGACAAGCAGGACCAGGTCAAAGGTTCGCCAAATATTACCACGCCGGCTGCATAGCACAGCACGGTCTCGAGCATAAGCAACAACGAGCCGGTCTTGACCTGCAGGTATTTAAAGCCCTCAGTCATCAACAACTGACCGACACTTACAGTGGCACCGATGCCAAGCAGGATAAAGACACCATTTAGGCCGATGGTCCCCTCGCTGCTGAAGGCCGGGCCTACGACCAGCCACATCCCTACCGCACACTGGGAAAAGTAAATCGCCAGTGAGTTATCCGTATCGTGGAGCTTGCGTATCAGCACGACGGCTATCCCGGCAAGCATCGCTCCGAAGACCGCCAAGAGCTCGTATTTCCCAAAGACCAGCAATGAAAAGCCCTGCTGCCCTTCGTAGGCTATAAAGTAGATACCCACAATAGCTGTCAGAATGGCCCCAATATCCAACAGCCGCAGTCGTTCTTTCAGGAACACCGCACTGATAACACTTGCGAAGATCGGGTACGAGCTTATCAGGACCATCCCTTTGCCCAGGCCCAGCCTGGTAATAGATAAAAGCGTGATAAAGACAGCTATTCCGCCGGCAAGACCACGCAAGAACAACAGCCTTTTGTTATTAAAGACAAGCTTGACCCGCCCTGACATGACTGCGGTCGCAATGAGGCCCAACCCTACTATGACGAATCGAAAGAAAGCCAGCCTGTAGGCCCCGATGTATGAGCCGTATTTGACAAGAGAACCGGCAATACAGAAAAAGACGCTTGCCAGAAGTATCAAAGCGGCTCCCCTTGTTGTGTGTTGTGCTGTTGGCATTGTAATTTAGACCTCTCAAAAAAAAACCACCGGAAATCCCAGTGGTTTTTAGCAATTCAAAAAAGTGATTTTTAAATTATCGCTTCGAGAACTGGAATCTCCTTCGTGCGCCTCTTTGGCCGTATTTCTTCCTCTCGACCATTCTGCTGTCACGTGTAAGATAGCCGCCATCCCGCAGCGGCTGGAGATAATTCTCGTCATATTTTTTCAGTGCGCGGGCGATTCCCAAACGTGCAGCACCGGACTGGCCGGTGGTTCCGCCGCCGCGGACATTCACAAAGATATCAAATGATTTCTCGCATTCGACAGCCTTAAGCGGAGCTAAAACCGATTGTCTGTCCTGCTCCCTGGCGAAGTATTCGCTAAGCTGTTTTTTATTGACGAGCAATTTGCCCTCGCCGGGTTTAATCCGGACACGCGCGACGGAGCTTTTTCTTCTGCCCGTGCCCCAGATGTAACCTCCCTTATCCGGCTCTGCCGCGGCCTTGCGCTGCGGCTTTGGCTGTGCCTGCTCGGCGCCGGCACCTGCGCTATCAGCATTATTATCAGTCTGGGCTTTTGCCATAATTTATTTTCTCTGTTAAAATAGTTCTATCTTTTCAGGTTTTTGGGCCTGGTGGCTGTGTTTCGTGCCACGATATACCTTCAGTTTTTTCAGCATTTTTTTGCCGAGCTTATTCTTCGGCAGCATTCTTCTTACGGCCAATTCAATTACTTTTTCCGGTTTTCTTGCCATCATATCGGCAAAGCTGACAAATTTATGTCCGCCGGGATAATGCGTGTAATAATCATATTCTTTGACCCGGGCCTTTTTGCCGGTGACCCTGATGTTTTCGGCATTTACCACAATCACATGGTCGCCGGTGTCCACGTGGGGTGTATATGTGGGCTTGTTTTTGCCCATCAAAATAGGCGCGATCCTGGAGGCCATTCGGCCTAAAACGAGGCCGTCGGCATCAACAAGCAGCCATTTGCTCTCAAGCTGGCCCTTTTTTGCCATAAAGGTCTTCATAAACGCTCCTGTACACCACACAGAAAACATGCATTTTAGCGAATTGGTTTATTTTGTCAAACTATTTTCGCGGGATAAAAAATTTAAGAATTTGGGCGCATTCGGTCAATGGGGTCGTGTCAGGCAGCGTTTGGGCGGCGCAGAGCAAGACCGGGGCAGGGTTAGAGATTGGGTTTGATTGGGTTTGTTTCGGCGGTGCTCGAAGGCGAGGTTAGCCTTCATACACCCTTGCTATGGCTTAGGTTATGAATCCGCCGGAGGCGGACAAGCCCTCCACACCGACGGCGGGCAAGATTGGTTTCGTTTTGGCGTGTCTGCCAGATTGTTCATTTTCGTAATTCCTGGTTAAGCCTAAGTTTATGTTCATTTTTTGCCCTTCGAAAATTGGTTTCGTTTGACATTTTTTGGTTAGCGTCGCGCGTCCTTCGCTATGCGTTGTGCGTTTGGAAGCGCGCTTGAGATTGGGTTCGTTTTTTCGGTTGAGCGGAGATGAGCAGTTTCATAAGGCGTTGTTAACCCGGAGGTTACGTTCGTTTTGGCATCCATAAAATTGGGTTCGTTTGACATTTTTTGGTTAGCCACAAAGCTTTTTTTTTGCCACAGAGGCAAACTTTAGTTTGCATCGGATCAAAAATCAGGGCG
>CAZENQ010000039.1:0-28559 GCA_964513655.1 uncultured Pirellulales bacterium
GATATTGGGATATGTACTGTTGGGGGCGCTGGTAACTCGATTTGCGGTATTGTTTCCTGCGGGCGGGCAGGGTGGTGTGGGGGTTTTAGGGGGGAAATTGATGGAAAAAGGGGGAAAATTTGGAATTTTTTTGATTAAAACAGGCCGAAACGGCCGTTAAAGGCCCTTTGTCCCCGATTGACCGGCATTTTTACCTTTGTAACTTGTCCAGCTCGTCGCGGCACATCTTCAACTGGCCTGGGTCGGAGAGCTTCTCGGCCGCGGCCTGCAAGTGCTTTATCGCCAAATCGGGCTTGTTCAAGTAACGTGAATACTGTATGCCCAGCATTAATTCGACCTGTTCGGCGTACTCATAACTGCCATAGTGTGTTAAGAACTTTTCGTAAGCCTGGGCCGCTTCAGCGTGCCTGTTCTCACTGGCAAGCTGATTGGCGATATCCAGCAGATATTGTCGCGGAGGGATTTGCGTACTGTCGAGCCTTATAAGCTCCAGGTAAAGCTCAGCGGCGGCGGGGAGATTTCGCTGGTCAATACGCCTCGCAATCTCATTGCGAAGCTCATTGATTCTTTCCTCGTGCTTTTTCTGGGCGGGAGTTTTTTTAGTCTCTTTTGCCTTTATTGGTCGTGTTGTCCGGCCGGTAAAGGGGTCATAGCCGCTTGTGACGACGTCACGATAGCGTCGCCGCTGGTTCCATCGTTTTATCATCGCCCACAAGTCGAAACTGCTGCCCGCCATCAGGCCGGTGGCGAGCATAAATAGCATAGCCAAGATACCGAAGGCGTATCCTGCCAAATGAGCGTCATACGCAACATGCGGCGTGTATCGCGCGATTACGTTATCAAGTAGAATCATTTTAAAGGCGATAAAGTACAATGCCGGCAGTTCTGTATGGCCAATCAAGATAAACCAATATATGACAGTTATCAGGGTCTGGGGAAACAGCACCAGATAAGCCCCGGTTACCGCCGCCACGGCCCCGCTGGCCCCGAGAACGGGATTGTTGCTCATTAGTGTGTGCCCTATGCCGCTAAATACCGCCCCGGCCAAATAGAAACATACATATCCTGTAGTGCCGAGCTTGTCGTTTACATTGTTGCCGAACAGGTACAGAAAGAACATATTAAAGAAGATGTGCATAAGACCGCCGTGCAGAAATGAATAACTTATGAACTGCCAGAGGTACGGCCGGGCGGGAGTGAGCATAAACTGCAATACCCATGGACGAAATCCCACACCCCCGGTGCGCGGGTCTACATGATATTCGAGGAGAAAAATAATAACGTTGGCGGCTATTAGCGCGTAATTCGCGTATGGTGTTCGCCGCGGGCGAATGCTTGTGCGAATGGGTAATATCATAACTTAGCAACCGGTTTTAAGAGCAAGTTCAAAACGGCCCATTTTAATGGCAGGAGACAGCCGCGACAAGACATAAAAAAAAGGACGACAAACGTCGTCCCGTCTGATATAGTCGGTCGGTGCAGAATTTTTTTCCCCTTGCGGAAAACACCAGCATTCGCTACTATTACTTTGGTAGCCGGCTTTCCTCCCCAGCAGGTTCTTTCTAATAAAAATATAAAAATAAAACAGTGTAAAGCCAAACACGTTAGCAAAAAAAAACTTTATTTTTTTCAGAGGCGATGTTAATCAATTGTATCTTTAATTTAATGAAACCATAGAGTAGGTGGTGAGCAGGAGAAAATGAACGCCGAAATAATAAAAAGACGCATCAGGGCGGTTTGCCGGCTGATGAAGAAACAAAAGATAAGCTGTCTGGTAGTGACAAAGCCGGCCAACGTGACCTACACGACCGGTTTTTTGGGCGATGACAGCTGGGTGGTAATCACCGGCAGGGCAGTTTATCTTTTGACCGACAGCAGGTACATCGAGCAGGCGCAAGGCGAATGCCGGGGCTGCAGAATAATTGAGCGGATCGCCAGCCTGCCTGAAACAACGGCCAGCTTACTAAAGAAACTAAAATCGGCGCAAGCCGTCGGTTTTGAAAAGTCGGCTACACTTGCGGATTTTGAGGCTTTGAAAAAACAGGCCAAGACACAGCTCAAGAAAGCTGCGAATGTTGTCGAAGAAGCCCGCAGCTGCAAAGACAGCAGTGAGATTTCAGCTATCATGGCCGCAGGGCGAATAGCAGCACAAGCCCTTAAACAAACTCGCAGGTATATAAAGGCGGGGATAAGCGAAAGTGAATTGGCCGGCAGACTGGATTTTCAGATTCGCAAATTGGGGGCGCAGAATAGTTTCGAGACAATCGTCGCCTTCGGGGCAAATGCTTCGCGCTGCCATCATCAGCCGACCGGTAAAAAACTCAAGAGAAACGATTACATACTTATCGATTTCGGCGCCAGATACAAAGGCTATTGCTGTGATTTGACGAGATGCTTTGTGGTTGGCAAGCCCGGAGGCCTTGCCTTATATAAAAAGGTCTATGATGCCGTGCAAAGGGCGCAGGCGGCGGCGATAAAAATGGTAAAGGCCGGGGCGGCGATTAAGCAGGTCGATTCAGCTGCGAGAGAGACTATTGCCAAATATGATTTGCCCGTTTACGGCCACGGGACGGGACACGGCCTGGGTATAGAGATACACGAGGAGCCATTCTTAAACGCCGAAAATAAAGGCAAACTGAAGGCCGGCCAAGTTATCACAATCGAGCCGGGTGTATATATCCCCGGTAAACTCGGCGTGCGGATAGAAGATGATGTTCTCGTAACCGAAAGCGGCTGCAAAATATTGAGCCGAAGTTGCCCACACGGGCCTTTGCAGTGTGGTTAAATATTTGCTTGACTTGCGATAGCAATAAGCTATACTTAAGACAGTTCACTAGGGGTGGTCCGCCGATGAGCGGGTCTGAGAAAGAACCCTTTGAACCTGATCAGGACAGCCGATGTTTCGGCATGCCTGCGTAGGAAAGTGATTAAATTGGCACCAACGATTAAATCGCTTCCTACGAAGCGATTTTTTATTTTTGACAGGAAATGCAAAAATGGCAACTCAATTACAAACGGCCCAGACCGGTGTGATTAGCGATGAAGCTAAATCTGTGTCTAAAACAGAGGACGTCGATGCGGGACTTGTTCGGGAAGAGGTTGCGGCGGGGCGATTGGTGATACCCGCAAATAAACTGCATCTAAAAAACAATTTAGAGCCAGCCGGTATCGGTCGAGTGCTGGCTACGAAGGTAAATGCGAATATCGGCACAAGCAGCGTCAGCTCATCGGTAGAAGCTGAAATCGAAAAGATGGAGGCCGCTCTTGACGCCGGTGCCGATACGATTATGGATTTAAGTACCGGTGGCGACCTTGACAACATTCGCGAGCAACTTCTGGCGCGGTGCCCGGTGCCCTTTGGAACGGTCCCAATCTACCAGGTAATAGAAGGCAGGGACGTTGAAGAGATAGATTGGAAGATTATCTTTGAGGTTATCGAGAAACAGGCCAAACAGGGCGTTGATTTTTTCACCATTCACGCTGGGGTGTTAAGAGAGCATCTGCCGCTGATTGGAAGCCGAGTCGCGGGAATTGTAAGCCGGGGTGGGGCGCTGTTGGCCAAATGGATGCTATACCACAACAAGCAAAATCCCCTGTTTGAGATATTCGATGATTTATGCGGCATAATGGTAGAATACGACGTCTGCTTTTCGCTCGGCGATGGTCTTAGGCCGGGGTGTCTGGCCGACGCCACCGACCAGGCACAAATTGCAGAACTAAAGACTATCGGTGAACTAACTCAGCGTGCGCAGGAGGCGGGCTGTCAGGTTATGGTTGAAGGCCCCGGCCACGTGCCGTTTGACCAGATACAACACAATATCGAGTTAGCACAAGAAATCTGTCACGGTGCCCCATTTTATGTTCTCGGTCCGATCGTAACCGATATTGCGCCGGGGTACGACCACATCACATCAGCAATCGGCGGGACTGCGGCCGCATTTTACGGAGCATCTTTTTTATGCTATGTTACGCCCAGAGAGCATCTGGGTCTGCCTAATGCCGATGATGTCCGAGCCGGTGTAATAGCAACGAAGATTGCGGCCCACGCGGCTGATGTTGCCCGCGGGTTAAAAGGTGCTGCGGAAAGGGACAGGAAATTGAGCGTTGCGCGGACGAATCTGAACTGGAGGACGCATCTGGCTGAATCGCTCGACCCGCAAACTGCTGAGGCGATGCACAGCGAGGCCTGTAAAGAGATTGAGACAGGTAAATTACCTGGTGATGATTACTGTACAATGTGCGGGCGCAAGTGGTGCAGTGTCAGGATAAACAAAGAAATCCGCGACGCCATAAAGACCGCTCCCACTGAAAATGTTGACGCCTAAACTACTGCACCTGTTGTAAAAATTGATTAAATTGGTCAAAGACCAATGATTAAATTATTTAAAACCAAGGTTTATTTTCTTGCGGCAGCGATACTTGTTGGATTTTTCTGCAGCCTTTGCCTGGCCATCGACGCCGAAAAGGGATATGTAGGCAACAGAGTATATTCGGGGGTCGCTTTTAACCTCACAGAAAAATATCAAAGCTGATATTTACTACCTCTGGCAGTCGGCCAGAGCCAGTCCGGGACGTGATGACATCCATGCGCTTGGAACCACGGTGAAATTCCGCTTCTAAGCTTGGCTTGATATTCGACGGCAAAGTTAAGTTTTCATCGAATCCAGTTCGATAAAAGCTATCGGTGTGAAGATAAAGACCGGCAGCCAGGCCCATAACTCCGGCATTACCCTGTCAAAGATGACCTCCGTGGCAAACATTTTGCAGAGAAAGGTTGTTATGAAGCATGCCGCGGTCGTGCTGAAGCTAATCATAATCGCCGACTTCATGGATTTTGGGTCACGACAAACCAAAATCGGCAGACACACCATAAGTATCACGAGATTGATAATTGGGTCAGTAATGCGGAAGTGCTTCTGGCTGTAAAGTTGGGCCAGGTCTTTGATTTTTGTTCTTTGGCTGGCGAGAACAGCTAACTGTCGCGAACTCAGCAGTGTTTTATATCTGGATTTACGTCTGATAGGGATATCTTTTGGTGTGACGTCGCTGGAGTAAAAGGCTATCGGCCGGCGACCTTCAGTAGAGCCTTTCTCGGTGAAGAGGCCGTTTGCCAAGAGCCACCTTCGGGTTCGAAAATCGTAAATTGCTTTCTCGGCCTCTATCCTGCCGGTTACCTCCCAAATGACCGAGTTAGGTATTTCTCTCCTCGTGATGATGGTCGGCTTATATAGTGTTGAAGTTTTGACGTCAAATTTTTGAGAGCAGATTAATGAGCCGTTTCCGTCAACAATAAAGTGCACATCATAGAACTCCTGGCCCGGAACAGCATCCTGGCGGCGCACAAGCTTGTCCCCAAGCGGTGGTATCAATAGCTCCTGGTCGATTACCAGAAGACCCGTCAGCAGCAATGCGAGAAAGACAATCGGAGCAATCACGCGTTTTAAGCTGACTCCCGAGGCCATCACGGCCACAAGCTCATTGTACCTGACCATTTTGCCCAGCGAAAACGCAGCGGCAACTACGGTTATCATCCCAGCGAAGTCGCGAAAGTAAAGCGTGCTCTGTAGGCCATAAAAAGTCAATATGTTCTTGACGACCGCAAAGGTGCCCAGGTCGGCATGCTCGGTAAATTCATCGAGTTTGACGAATAAATCAATAATTATTCGCAGGCCTATCAGAACACAAAAGGCTATTAAGTAGCCAATCAGAAAGTTCTTTGCAACATATCTGTCCAGTATTTTCATGTCAACTTCGTATAGTGTGAGTCATTTAGTTTTTCAGTAACCTGTGATATATCGCCACAGCCAACAAAGACAAAAGTACTAGGCCGGTCCACATTAATACTATGCCCGAACCGGCCCGGGCATCTGGGTTTTTGGTAATGTTTTTGCCTGCCATTATAAAGACTATCAGGGCCGCGGCGGGCAGCGAGCTTGCGCCGAAGGCGCTTAGCAGATGTCCGCCTTTTAGAATAATACCCAGACCTATGCCAATCATCGTCAGACTAACACAGCCTATCCCGAATACCAGCCGGGTGTGCAATTCGGCATTTATTTCTGCAAAGGTCTTCATTATTCTTGAGTGGAGCTTATTTTGTAGCTCCTTGAGTCTTAAGCTGGGTGAGTTTTGCAGTGCGCTGTTAGTTAAATCGGGATGGATGGTCTCTAAGACATTGGCGGTTTCAAATCTTTCTGTTATCGCCCGAGGGAGGATCAAGCCCCGAACAATCTGTCGGCCCGCCAGGCCTTGTGAGCCGTCCACCCGTTGCCACATCGGGTTGAACATTTCCATAGTCAAAGTCGGTGCCAGTTCGTCGCCCTCGATATGCAAGAAGGCCCTTGTCATGCGCAGTGTTCGTAACAGCCGCCTGCTTGCCGCATCGTATTCAAGCACTACCACTTCGCCTGATAACTCGACTTTCTTCTCGTCCCCGACGCTACACTCGTCCGCAGTGAATTCGATAAGCTTTTGGCCGCTGTGCAGTTTGTAAAAGCTTTTGGTATCGTTGGGGTCAGCACCTCTTTTGGCGGCAATGTCCTGCGCCAACAGCTCAACGGTAAATTGCGCATAGGCTTCGCGAGCCAATTTTGCAACAGGATAGAACCGCATGGGGTCAAGGCGGATTCTTTTCATCTCATCTATCTTCTTGAACTTTATGTTATCGCCCAGGAGGGAACCGAATTCAGCCGTTATCGGCACCCATTCGGCAGACGCCATGTCCCCATCAGGGTCCATTTGGTAGGCGTTGAAGGCAGTTATTTGGACGTCGTTGAATCTCTCGTGTGGAATGAATCGTATTTTGGCCTTCTCGGCTGTGACAATCCTTTTTATCTCTAAGTCTTTCACTTCATTTACAACGACGCCTGAAAGCATATTATTCTGAGGGTCGGCGTGGTCGGCGTAAATAAGGTAGCGTTCGTCCGGCGGCACCTTATAGTAGCCTCTTCGCTGGATGTTGCGAAAAAGTATCTGTTTTGCGTCCGCCTTAAGGGATTTTTCGGCGAGGTGAACAAAAGCCGGCACAACGTGGAAGCTCAAAATAAGATTGGCAATGGCAACCATAATGGCAAGTGCCAGGCCGGGGTAAACCAGCGTCTGCAGGGAGATTCCGCTTGCCCTGCAGGCATCGAGCTCATTGTCACTGGCGAACCGGCCGTAAACGAGCGACGTAGCGAACAAAGCCGCCATAGGCAGCACGAAGGTGAGCGTAATCGGCAGGGAATAGCCAATAAGATGAACCACCTGTCGGGGCCCTGCACCGTATTCCTGCACCGGCCGCAAGATACTGCCTAGACTCAGTACCAGTGTCAAGGCCACGGTGGCGAGGACAAAGACCTTGAAGGTCTCGCGAAAAACGTATCTTTGCAGTGTAAAAACCATGTTTAGTCTTTAGTATTTAGTCATCCAACTGTTCATTTTCAATAATGATATATATTTTGCAACAAAATTTCCTGGCCGGGCGCCATCAGTCTGCTCCGGCACAAAAAGCTGACCCGAGCTTTTTTCAGCGCGGTTCGGTAAGGTCAAGTGGGCATAAATAGCATACGAGAGTTTTAGAAAAAGGGCTGAGAGCTTAATATAGTGCTGGTATTTCGGGAGCGAGCAGGGTACATTTACTCTCAAACGATTATGTCATAACAGACGTCAAGATTAGAGGTTCAGCGTGTCACGATTGAGTAATATGTGGCGTGCCAGTAGCGGCGATAAGGTTATTGCCAGACGGGCAAGTGTCAACTGGATAATGCTTATTTATTTTGCTTCCGGCGCATGTTCTCTCATTGATGAGGTCGTGTGGGTACGTCTGCTGAAGCTGACGCTGGGCAATACTGTTTACGCAACGAGCATCGTCGTATCGGTCTTCATGGGAGGGTTAGCACTTGGTGCTTTGATTATGGGCCGTTATTCCGACCGGGTCAGGCAGCGCCTGCGGTTATACGCTTTACTGGAAACACTTGTTACGATATCAGCACTATCTTTGCCATGGGCCCTGAAGCTTGCGGATACCATCTACATTTGGTTCTACCGGACATATCACCCCACCCATCCCCAGTTACTGCTTGTCCAGGTGATAATATCAGCAGCAATCCTCCTTGTGCCGTCGATGCTGATGGGCAGCACCTTGCCGCTTCTTGGCAGATTTGTTACCGCTCTTGAGAGGCAAGCCGGTCACTTAGTGGGCAAGCTCTACGCATTAAATACTCTGGGTGCGGCAGCTGGCTGCTTCTTGGCCGGGTTTGTCTTGATCCGAGCCGCCGGAGTTATGGGTGCATTGTACACCGCAGCAGCCTTAAATCTACTGGTGGCATTTGGCGGATGGTTCTTGTCCCGCTTCTCCAGCGCCGCTTCCGAGGAGCAACCGGAAGCCACCGAAGCCCAGGGTCCTGCAGTTCTTACGCCAAAAACACCAGATGGTAAATTCTACCTGTTGATAGTTGCCTTCTTCATGAGCGGCCTGATAAGCATAGGCTATGAACTGCTCTGGATGCGCAGTATAGTGCATCTGCTCGGCGGCTTTACTTATGTATTCTCTGCCGTACTGACTGTTTACCTATTGGGGAACGTTATTGGAGCCGGCATCGGCAGCCGACTGGCCATGCGTCTAAAAACTCCTGCGGCGGGTTTCGCGGTGACTTTATCTGTCCTGGGAATGTGTGGCCTGCTTTATCTTCCACTGCTGATACTGTGGACTTCAAAGGTGCTGCCCTATCTTGAGGGGGCGCTTAACACAGTTTACTCGTGGAAGCCGTCTTTCGAATATACCCTTGCGCCGCTTCTGCATAGTGTGTTTCTGTTCTTGGTGCCGGCCATCATCATGGGCATTGGATTCCCAATAGCCTTGCAGGCCTGGGCAAATCATCTCCATAAGGTGGGACATTCCACAGGAACAGCTTATGGAGCAAATACAATCGGCGCTGTGATGGGTGGCATCGTGACGGGCTTTATCCTCATCCCCCTGCTCGGTGTACAAATTTCCATCTCAATCCTTGGCTTGATTGGAATATGGATTGCCGCTGTTATGTGGCTTCTGTCCACTCACGGCTCAAAAGTCCTTGCTCGCAGCGCTCTTTTAGCAGTTGCCGCCTTGCTGACAATATTCACCATGAAGACATCTACGGAGCTGTTCAATACAGTAGTTAAAATAAATCCCCGCGTGCAGGATTACGGCCTTGTGTGGGTAGACGAGGGCCTTACCACGACAGTTTCCCTGCACAGAGATTTTAGTGATGGCTCTTTACACATGTATTCGTCGGGCGAGAGCATAGCAGGCGATAGTTACATCGAACGGGGAGACCAGAAAATGCTGGGCCATTTTGGCATTTTGCTCAATAGTGACGCCAAGGCGATCTTATCTGTTGGATTCGGCTCAGGAGAAACTACGGCCTGTCTTGCCCAGCACAAGCCCGAAAGGGTTGACTGTGTGGAAATCGCTCCCGAAGTAGTTAAAGTCGCTTCGAAGTTCTTTAAGCACATTAACTTGGGAGATAAACTCGAGGACGAAGTAAACATGGTCTTCATGGATGCGAAAAACTATATCCATTTGACTGGCAACAGCTATGATGTGATTATTAATGATTCCATTCATCCCAGATCTTTTGCTGAGAATGCCTCCCTTTACACAAAAGAATATTTCGAGAGCGCCAAGGAACATCTGAATGAGAACGGGATGATTATCTCTTGGATTCCCACATATAGCATGCCAGCCTCTGTGGTCAAGAGCATAATCGGCACCCTGCTGGATGTTTTCCCCCATGTTACATTGTGGTGCCTGACTCCCAACCTTGCACCTTTGGTGCTGGTAGCTGGCTCTGAGCAGCAGCAGTATTTCTCACCGAAGCATATAGAAGACGAACTGCGCAAACCGGCTGTACGTAACAGTCTGTCAAAAACGAATATCTATAACAATATGGATGTGTTGAGCTGTTACATTGCAGATGAGAATGATTTAAGAGAGTGTATCAAGGGCTTTTCCATAAACAGTGACTATGCGCCCTTTGTCGAGTTCACTACCGACAGCATCATGCCGAAAACCCAGATATTCAGACAGTTTGTTACTAATGTTAGAGGCGAGTCTGTTTATAAGCATATCGACTGGAGAGGATTTAGCAAAGAGTCAAAAGAGAGATGGCTTGCCGATTATCAGAAGCTTTACAAAGTCTCGAGTTACCTTCTTAAGTCATACGAGACTACCAACAGCCTGGATGAATTGAAGTATAGCTTGGATGGTTTGGAGATACTGCCCGATAATCCGGCCCTTCTGAATGTCAAAGCAAATTCTGAGGAACGACTTTTCTCAGACAGTGTGAAATTAATACTCGCTGGCAAAGCCGACGATGCCTTGGCACTGGCCCGCGACTTGCTCAAAATCCATCCGCGGTCAGCTATCGGTTGGATGATCAGGTCGAGTGCTTTGCAGAATAAGGGCGAGCTTCAGGAATCTTTGGCTGCTGCCCACCGCGCAGTGCAACTGGCCCCTGATAGTGCAAATGCACGCTTCAACCTGGGATTTATGCTATTCAATCTCGGGCAGTTCGAGAAGGCCATCGATGAATATGAGCATATGCTACAGCTCGCCGAACAGATTTCCAGTGAAGATAAGGCTAAGATGCTGGAAGCTTTAGCATCTGCCTATGCTGCTACCGGCCGGCTTCCCGAGGCCATATCCACTGCCGAAAAGGCCTTGGAACTGGCATCGTCCACTGGGCAGAAAGAGATGGCCGAGCATATCAGAAAGCGACTACTGCTGTTTAAGTCAGAAGGTGCTTCTCAGCAGCAGCGTTAGTCCCACAATTGTTTTGGGCCTGTAAGTGGGCCCTTGAGCCGTCAAAGTAAGAAACACCAGCGTTAGTATAGTTTTTTGAGCTTTCAAAAAATAAAATCGAAGGGCCAAGAGCTTAAAATACTTTCAGCCTCTTGTTTTTTCCGATAAATCCGCCAGCCAAAAACACCGATTATTGGTAGGGCGAACTTACTTTCTATTTGCGTTAAAGGCGAATAACCGTTATAATACTGGTCGCTCTTAAGAGTTCAGCTCGAAACCGTTAACATGAGAGTGATTTATGCTCAAGAACAAAAATAGTAACTATCTTTGTGCCGTTTTGCTACTGTGCAGTTGTGCGCTTTGCCGGGCTGATACAATTGTCCTCAAAGAGGGGCAGAGTCTAACGGGCGATATACTTGCCGAGAAAGAGACGTTTGTCTACATGGATATTGGTGTAGAGGTCCTGAAAATCCCCAAGGAGAAGATACTCGAGTACGAATATACTTTCGGTGAATCAACACTCCAAATCAAGGATGCCAATGTCAATATGTTTGGCGCAGAGACCGATGAACCAGTACAACCGCCCAGTCAGTTATACAGAACGGCCAGTCTCCCGAAAACAACCATTGAAAAATGTGTCGACACATTTTCTGAGGCTGTTGTAAAAGTCTCAAGTCCGGCGGGCATGGGCTCGGGCTTCTTTATCAATGAGCAAGGCCACCTGATAACCAATTATCACGTCATCGAAAGAGAAACAAAGATCGAAGTTACTGTCTTCCAAAAAGCCAAGGATGGCTTTGAGAAAAAGAAATTCAAGAAAGTAAAAATCGAGGCCATCAATCCTTTTATTGACTTGGCATTATTGAAGATAGAAGACCTTGAGGACGCTATGGTCACATACGCATACCTGGGCGACATCGAACGGATAAAAACAGGTGAAGAGGTCTTCGCCATCGGCAATCCGCTTGGCCTGGAGCGTACTGTCACTAACGGTGTCATAAGCACAAAAAACAGGGCCTTTGAAGGACTTGTCTATATCCAGACCAATGCCGACATCAATCCGGGCAACTCCGGCGGGCCGTTGTTTAATCTGGCCGGTGAGGTAATCGGCGTGACAAACATGGGATATATATTCTTTGGCGGGCTCGGGTTTGCAATACCAATCGATTATGTAAAGCATTTCATTGAAAACCGCGATGCCTTCGTATATGACAAAGACAATCCGAATACTGGCTATAAATACATCCAGCCCGACCGAAGGCGCAATAAGGCCGAGCCTGAATCCCTCAAGGAAGATGCTAAGCAAGAATAATCTGTACTAAGTATATGAACCTTATCAAAAGGTGTTGAGATGGGACGCACCTCAAAAAGTACTCTAGTTGCCGTCATCATATCTGTTATTTGTGTGTCTGGTGTTGCTGAGGCTGTGGTTTTGCCAAAGACAGCCATGCTGTTGCCTCCGGAGACCATTCTGCTGGTGGATATTGACAATTTCAGCCAGCTCAAAACGCAATTCGAAAAGACTAATCTTTATGAACTCTATAAAGACCCGGCGATGGCCGCATTTGTCAACGACGCCAAGGAAAAATGGCGAAAAAAAATCGAACAATTTGATGAGAACGACATTTTTAGAACGATTTTCTATGCGGATGTATTGCCTCAGGGCAGAGTTGCCCTTGCCTTTGTTCTTGGTGAGCAAACAAAGGATGCGAACGAGCCGCCGGTCGCGATAATAACCCAGTGGGGTGATAAAATAGACAAAGTCAACGAAGCAATAAATAAAATGCTCCAAAAGAATATCGAAATGGGGGGACATCAAAAAAGAAGCGAAGACTACCGCGGCGTAAATATCCAGATATCAATCGACGAAGCTTCACAAGTACTGAACCATTGCTTTATTGACGATTGTTTTATAGCCTCGACCGACCTTGACCTTATCAAATTCATCATCGCACATATCAAGGGCGCTGCAAGCCCGACCTTGGCCGCCGATGCCGACTATAATGCAACCTTTACAGCTACAGGTCCGTATCACGATATCGATTTTTACGCTAACACAAAGCAAATCATCAAAACAACACTCGCCAAAGACTCCACAGGTCAGACACAGAGATGGATAACCAATCTCGGCTTTGATAATGTCGCTGCCTTTGGCGGCTCGGTTGGTTTTGCCAGACGCCCGGGTAGTTCTTGCGCCGGCAAAGCATATCTCAAAGTAAACGGTACAAAGAAAGGTGTCCTCAAGATGCTTCAGTTCGAATCCGCCATACTTAAAGCTCCGAGATTTGTTCCCGAATCGGCCTGCTCGACCACATTTTTAAATCTGAATATTAGAAACGCCTACGGCGAACTGAGCAATATCCTTAACAGCTTTTCACCTCAGGCCGCTGCGTGGATGTATATGCCGCTTCCAACGTCTGATTTGCCCGGTGAGCCAGGCCTGAAAATAAAAGATGATATTATCGACCATTTGGGCTCGCAAATTGTAATAACCCAAAGCATCAATAAGCCATTCCCCAAGAATTCGATGCCCACAGAAACCCTTTTTGCCGTGGCGGCAAGTGACAGTAAAGCCCTTGAGAACTCTCTGTCGACGCTTCACAGCAAGTTTATAGCTGCGAATAATCCGGATGCCAAACGCGAACTTCTGGGCCACACAATTTATCTGCTGAGTCTCTCGGCCATGCCGTTTTGGGCGGCACCGGTCACACCAATGCAGACACCGGCTGAGTCAGGTACTGCCCAAATGCCAAACATGGCTTTTACCTTCACCGATACTCATTTGATTTTCGGAGCTGAGTCAACCGTTGAGCGCGCCATCCGGACGTTTAGCAGCACCGGGGCCGTTTCGGTTAGTTCAGTAAAGTGGTTCACTTCCGCCAAATCGGCCATCGAACCTTCGCTTGTGGGGCTGGCCTGCTTGGAAGACACTGCCGCCTCGAGTGAATTCTTCTGGTGGATGATGAGGCGAAACGCCAAAAGCCAGGATGAGGATTCAAGTATCTCTGCAAGCTCCAAATCACCCTTGCCGCATTTCATGTTTTCGCAGAGAGGATTTGATTTGTTTAATTTTGCTCTTTTGCCTGAATTCGATACCGTCCGAAAATATTTCGGTCTCTCCGTTCTTCATGGCGTGACCAGGTCGGACGGTTTTTTCTTCGAATTCAACTATCTTAAACCACCCTCAGCTGACTAATCAGCACCAACCGTTTCTGATTAGTGGATAACCTTGTTGAGCGG
Organism: uncultured Pirellulales bacterium; assembly: GCA_964513655.1. GTDB lineage: Bacteria > Planctomycetota > Phycisphaerae > Sedimentisphaerales > Anaerobacaceae. The sequence continues at coordinate 14,000 of CAZENQ010000039.1, forward strand.
ATAAGTGATTATTCCTGATGCCCCTGCACGCTTTAAAGCCGGCATCACCGCCCGCTCGACCTCGCCCTCGATAATCACTTCTATTGCCACATAATCGGAGTCGGCCAAATCCGAGATAGTAGGACTCTTCTCAGCCGGCAGTATCTTGAATATCGACTTGAGATCGCTTTTCTTTACGTTCATCTTCAAACCGACTTTGCCGCGGGCATCGATTGCCGCGTTAAGTAAAATGGTAATGTTTTCTATCTTCTCACGTTTGAATTTATCCTCCCAGGCCTTTTTGTTCGCGATAAGTCTTGTCGTGGAGGTCATCACCGTATCAATTTCTCGCAGATTATTTGCGAGCAGCGACGTGCCGGTTTCCGTGAGCTCAACTATTGCGTCCACTAGCCGGGCCTTTACCTCGGTAGCACCCCAGCTAAACTCGACTTTTACATCAATGTTTTTATCTGCGAAATATTGACGTGTTACGTTGGCTAATTCAGTGGCGACTATACGACCCTGCAGGTCCGCCGGCTTGGTTATTTTGGATTCGGCAGGCACAGCTAATACCCACCTGGCTGGTTTGCTCGTGGCTTTGCTATAAGCAAGTTCAGCGACCTCGACTACGTCTGATTCATTCTCCATTATCCAGTCATAACCAGTTATGCCGGCATCAAGAACACCGTCAGCAACGTATTTGCTCATCTCCTGAGCGCGAAGACAAATCGGCTGTATCTGCTCGTCATCTATACGTGGCAGAAAACTTCTTTCGGAATCTGCGATATTGAAGCCCGCCTTAGTGAAGAGATCAATCGTTGCCTTTTGCAGGCTGCCTGCCGGAATACCTAATTTTAGTAGCTTCTCTGACATCAAAAAATGTTCCTCCCTTTCTACTTCTTCCTTTTTGCTTTCTTTGTTTTCTTTTTGGTTTTAGACTTCGCCTTTGTTTTACGAGTGGTCTTCTTCTTTGCCCTGCGCCTGTGTGTTTCACTCTGGCGCCGCAAAAGGGCATAAAACTCGTATGCATTTTCAGCCGAAATCTGTCTGGCCAAAAAACCTTCTATTTCCTGCTCATCTGCTTCAGGATGGACCAGCTCGTTGCTTTTTAGATACTCAATCATCTTTTTCGTAAGTGGTATGGCGTGGCCACGCAGAGACGTAAGCATACAATAATTGACCGCAAAGTGGCTCATACCATCCATTTTCTCAAGAGTTTGCCTTGCCGGTCGCTTGCTGATTTCTTTCAATTGCTCCAGTGTGGTCATATTATATTTCCTGAATATAGCCGACAAGACCCTGTTAAGTGTCGAAGCTATGTTTCTCGTAACAAGTGTATCTGCTCCCAACGCTTCGACGATTTCTTCTGCGCGTGAGACACGCAGATCGTTCAAATCGACGAAGTAATCATCAAATCGCTTAGTTGCAGCCTGCGCAGCCGCCACGGTCATATCCTCGCTGACCAGAGCGTAAACAAGTGCCTCGGCCGGCTCATCATATAAGGCTTTTTGGACCTTCGGATATTTACGTTTCAACGAACGGTAAAGCTTGTGCATCTTCTTCGCATATTCTTTGCTGTTCTTCATAAAAGACTCTCTCGTTCCTTGCAGTTTGCTGTTGTCTTGTGAGTCGAGCAGCGATTAGCCAGTTTACAGTCAGCCTTGCTTCTCGTCAACCGAGTCCTTCTGTCTCCGCTCGCAGGCCGCCTGGTCTATCAGCCTCATGGTTTCCAGTGTCTTTTTGAATTTTTCATCTCTGGAAAAACGCAAAACAGGACAAAACTTGCACTGCAATTTGCCTGCCAGCAGCGATTGTACCCGGCTCCTTGCATGCTCTATTGCCGCAAAAGTTCTGTTCTGGCTGGCCTCATCCTTGCCGAAGATACTGAGATAGACATAGGCATTGCGCAAATCGGCGCCTATCTCGACTCTAGTAACGCTCACAAATCCTTCGATACGGGGGTCGTTAAGATGATTGGCAATAGCGTCACTGACCGCTTCTTTTATTATACGAGCTACTTTCTCCTGTCTTCTCGTCGGCATGATTTGTTCGTATTTCGCTGTTCGTACCCCGAGTGAGGTACATTTGTCCCTAAAGGGTTGTTCTTGCTATTTTAACGATTTCATAGAAGTCAAAGACGTCGTCGACTTTAATATCGTCGAATTTTGCTATCTTGATACCGCACTCCAGACCTGTCTTGACCTCGCGAACATCATCTTTGAAATGCTTTAAAGACTCTATACTCAAGTTATCCCTAGTTACGACATTGTCGCGCACCAAGCGCACCTTCGCATTCTTATTTGCAACACCGTCACTTACATAGCAGCCTGCTACCGTACCGACTCTCGAAATCTTAAAGAGCGTCCTTACCACAGCCCTTCCAACAGACTTTTCCTGCTCCTCCGGCTCAAGCATGCCGGCCATGGATTTTTCCAAATCTTCGGTTATGCGGTAGATTACATTGTAGAGTCTTATCTCGACCCCTTTGGCTTCTGCAATTTTTGCCGCGCGATCCTCACCTACGACGTTGAAGCCGATAATAACGGCATTAGACGCCTCCGCAAGCACAACGTCCCCTTCCGTAATTCCGCCCGGAGCCGCATGCAAAATATTAATCCTTACTTCGTCTGTGCTCAGTTCAGATAGATACTTCGTCAGAACATCCACCGACCCCTGAACATCGGCACGGATGATAACATTTAATTCCTTGACATTGCCAGCTTCTATTTGGCTGAATAGATTGTCCAGCGTTACCTGTGTTCGTTCCGCCAGCGAAGATTCCCTTGAGCGCATCTGGCTTTCCTCAGCGGCGGCCTTGGCTTTGTTGATATCATCCAGACAGTAGAATGTATCCCCCGCCTGCGGGACATCGCTCAGTCCGCTTATCTCCACAGGCATAGAGCTTGTTGCTATTTTTACGTTCTTACCATAGCTGTTTTTCAAGGTCTTCACTCTACCAAAGGCACCGCCGGATAGCACAACATCGCCCTTGCTTAATCGGCCCTCCTTGATTAGAAGCGTTGCCACCGGCCCACGCTGGGCCGACATCTTTGCCTCAACAACCCATCCTGTTGCAGGGATTGTATCATCGGCCTTTATGTCGAGCAATTCGGCTATATAATCGAGGTGTTCGAGCAAATCATCGATGCCCTCACCTGTAACCGCACTGGTTTTCACAACTTCCGTCTCGCCCCCCCATTCGACCGGTGTCAGCTCATGCTCAGCTAACTGTGAGTAAACACGGTTTACGTCGATGCCTGGCAAATCTATTTTGTTCAATGCAACAATAACCGGAACATCCGCTGCCTTGGCGTGATGTATCGCCTCGATGGTCTGGGGCATCACCCCATCGTCCGCCGCCACCGTCAGCACCACAACATCCGTCATATTGGCACCTCTGGCCCGCATGGTCGTAAAAGCTTTGTGGCCCGGAGTATCGAGAAATGTCACCATCTTATCGTCCCACGTAACCTGAGATGCGCCTATATGCTGGGTAATGCCGCCCGCTTCGCCGACGGCTACCTGGGTTGACCGAATCTTGTCCAGCAAGCTGGTCTTGCCGTGGTCGACATGGCCCAGCATTGTAGCTACCACTGACCTCTTCTTCGGAATTTCTCTCGGACGCTGGTCAAATTCAGCCCGTATCTGCTCTGCCAGGGTACTTCTGCGTTCAACAACCAATTCAGTACCGAATTCCAAAGCAATCAGTTCCGCGACATCGGCGCTTATAGCTTGATTGGCCGTGGCTATCACGTCCTGCTGCATCAACTTGCTGATAATGTCGGCTGACTTGACTGCCAAAGCCGCAGACAAATCCTTTACGGTAATCGGCTCGGTCACAACGGTTTTTACCGGCTTGCCAACTGCAACAAATGAGCGTTCCGACTTCGTAGCGATTTTTCGTGCAGGCCTTAATCGCAGACCCTCACCACCAGCAGCATCAAGTCTGGCCCGCCTTTCTTCAATATCTCTCTGTCGCCATTTACTTGATTTTACCCTTCGTTTGGATTCTGCATCCTGCTCGTCTCGACGGCGCCCGTGTGTTCTTTCTTTGTGTCGTTTTGGCGCTCGTCCCTTGTCCCTTGTCGCAGTCGAAGATGGCTCCTCGGCCCCATCTTCTTCGTTATGCATTAACGGCTCAGTAATGGGCTCATAGTACTTGGTTCTCGGCCTCGGTCTTGGCGGAGGCAATGGTTCCGGTGCTTCGACTCGAATGACTTGAGGTCCGCTCAACCGGGCCGGCTCGGGCTTTTCCAAAATCGGCCCAGCAGGTAATATCGGCTCCGGTTCTTTTGGTTCCTCCACAGTTATTTCTTTTTGCTCAGGTTCTTCCTCTTGAGCTTCCGCTGCAGGTTCAGCAGGCTCGGCCTTCTCAGCTTTCTGAGCTTCTGCTTTCTTCGCAGGGCGTTTTCGCTTTGGCTTCTTTTTAAGTCGGACCTTCTTCAAATCCACTTTCTTGGAGGTTTCGACTGTCGTGATATTCTCTCCCTCGCTGAACCATTCACGAATAGTGGCCGCCAGGCCGGCTGAAATCGATGACATGTGATTCTTGACGTCCAGACCCTCATCCTGGCACTTTTGCACGATAGCAGTGCTCTTTACACCAAGCTCTTTGGCCAAAATGTAAACTCTTGTAGCAGCCAAAAAAAACTCCCATTCTCAGGGGTTCTCATTCACACTGTTTTGCAAATGAGGTCCTGATTCATGTTCTTTATCTGCTGATTCTACCTCTTGTTGGAGAACGTCTTCCGCCTGCTTCTTTTTCGGCTCGGCGGCAAGCCGTTTTGCCTCTTCGCTCGCTGCCCCAATCAATTTTTCAGCCAGGGCAGTCTCGATATTCAACTCGTTAATCAACGGTTCGGCCCCTACATCTTCCAAATCCAAAACTGATATAACCCCTAGTGCTATCAGCTTGTCAACCACCGTATCGCCAGCCTCTTGGACACCTTTGATGCAACTTGCCAATTGTTCAACGCCTTGATTGTACTCCTCCGGTGTCAGTATATCGATGTCCCAGCCAGTCAGCCTCGCAGCCAAGCGGACATTCTGGCCGTGCTTGCCAATAGCTAAACTGAGTTGGTCTTCATCCACAACTACTGTCGCTCTTCCCAGTTCAAAACATAAGGCGATTTCACTGACCTTTGCCGGCATTAATCCGTTTGCGATAAGCACCTGAGACGACTCATTCCAGCGAACAATATCTATTTTCTCGCCTCCTAATTCATCAACTATGTTTTTTATCCTGCTGCCTCGTACACCCACACAGGCCCCGACTGGGTCAACTTTCTCATCAAGCGAAGCAACCGCAACTTTGGTTCGGTAGCCCGCCTCTCGCACCAGCGCCCGTATCTCGATAATATTTTCCGCAACTTCAGGCACCTCCAGTTCAAACAACCTACGAATAAAATCGGGGTGCGTGCGAGAGAGAATAATCTTGACTTGATTGGTAACTTCTTTGACATCAAGAATCAGACATCGAATCCTTTCACCCGACCGATGCGTCTGGCCCATTATTTGTTCGTTTTTCGGCATAAAACCTTCTGCACGATGATCCATGCTGACAATAAGTGTCCCGCTTTCGTATCGCACGACTGAGCCGCTTACGATTGTACCTTTTCGCTGGATGAACTCAGCGTAAATGCTATCTCTCTCATCAGCCCTTATTTTTTGGATCATCACCTGCTTGGCGGTCTGGGCGGGGATTCGTCCGAGTTGTTTTATGTCGATTTGAGTCCCCTCCTTAAAGGCGGCGATTTCTCCGGTGGCGCGGTCGATGTTTACAACTATCTCGCTGTCCGGCTCACCGAAATGCTTCCTCGCCGCTGATACCATGGCCTCTTCCAAATCAGCAAATACAGATTCCTTGTTGATATTTTTATCACGTGCAATGTTGTCGACAATCCTTAGTAATTCCTGACTCATCTCTCTTTTCTCTTTCTAACTAAAACAAGCCAAAAAAAAGTGGAAACTTCAATAGTTTCCACTTCAACAATACGCCAAAAAACGAACAAAGATTGTAGCAGACCTTACACTACATCAGCCGCCTCCAGCTAAAACAATCCTTGCTCATCTGCTGGTACTGAAGCAGAAACACCGGTTCCAAGGCTACCATTTGCGCAAGAGCGCAGCCGCACAGGTTATTTATGCCTCTACGCTGCACGGTTCACTTATCCTGTCGAAACCATTTTCAATACCTCGTGGTTTGGCTTTGGCAACCGTTAATCCTTATGACCAAACTAAATATATTAATCGTCAAACCCCTCAATAACAATAATTTTTTTGCTCAATTAGCATAATTTTTGGCCCAAAATCGGTCCCAAGAACGCACTTAATCGCCAGGAACAGCCAAAATTCCAGCATAATATGAAAAAATCTCCGCAATTAGAGCATCCAAAACGGGCAATCTTGTTTGCCCCAGCACCAAAGATTGCCCCATCGAAGCGCCCACAGGCACAATGCTCATAAGCCCTTAAAGCAAAATAAGATGCGCGATGAGCCATTCAAATCCCTGTCAGCAAATTCGCGTCCACCAGCCATCGAAAATAGGCTGGATTTTGGAACCAGTTTTTCCTTGCCCGATGCGATATGCGGAGAAAGGAGCACGAAAAATTACCACTGAACCTCGATTTAGGAAATTGGAGGCTACTACTTGTTACGACCCCACAACCGAATGTCATCGAATTGGCCGGTGTCATCGAATGAGCCGACGCCGATCCTTCCCCACACAAGGCGCCTGTCGACGGCCGTCATAATCGGCTCCGGCTTATAATCGAAGAAGACCTCAATCGTTCCCTTGCTGACGTCCCGCACCAGCCGAACAGTGTGCCACTCGTTGTCCCACTTTGTCCCGCCGGTTCGCGTCTTGGCAATCGAGACTCGCGGCTTGCCGTCGACGATAAAGATTGAGTTCGCGTGAGCATCCGACTTGTTGGCGATGTGCACGTAATAGAAATGCGATGGGTCCTGGTGCCCGAAAATCAAACACAAGTCACGATGGTCGTAATCTTCCGTCGTTGAAAGCATCTTCACTTCCAGCACAAAGCTTTGCACCACCACGTCCCGAACCAGGTTGATGTTGTAAGGCGAGCGAACTTCCGGCTCGTAGTCACTCTTGCCAGACAGTGCCAGCACCTTGCCGCCGCGTCCGTCTTCGATTCGCCACGCCGCCGGGTCAGTGGCCTGCCAGGCATCGAGCTTGCCGTCCTCAAAGTCCGCTGAAAACAACGGACGCTCCTTACAGGTACCACCTGTACCTCCCGACGCCGAGCATCCAGCTGCCACAACCAGCAACATCATCAAAATTACAACTACCGTCAGCTGAATCACTGTTTTCATCGCAGTCTCCTTTCTCGGTAATATGACTTTTATTCCTTTTTTTAAAACGAGCCTGAGTTTTGAAAACTTACCATTGTGCTTCGACATATGGGCCCATTGGGCCTTTCGGTAGAGGCTTGGGCCGGGATTTAAGGATAGCTCCGGCAATTGCAACATCGCTGCCGTGAGTGATTTTGATGTTCGATGAGTCCGTCTCTACAATCGATACTTTCTCTCCGAGCGCCTCGACAAGTTGAGCATCATCACTGATTTCGTTTTTATCCAGATTCTTTATGTTCTCGTATGCCCTCTTAAGTAACTCGGCCTTGAAAACCTGCGGCGTCTGTGCCTCATAAAGACCTGTTCTATCAACAGTCTTGGTTATCGTTTTATCCTGCGTCTGTTTTATGGTCGCCACAATAGGGCAAGCCAATATCGCCGCGCCGGTTTCGGTAGCGGCAGTGATGGCTTCATCGACCCACTTGTCCGTTACACAACACCGAACGGCATCGTGAACGGCAATAAGGTCGATATCATCTCTGACAAGCGCCAGGGCCTTTTCGACAGTGTCAAAACGCTCGGCACCACCGAAAAAGACTTTCACGTTGAAAAACTTCAGGTTGGGGCCCCATTTGACAGTCACCAGTTCTTCGTCATCGGGTGCAATGCCTAACAATATTTGCTTTACGTCATCGCGGTTAGCGAAAAGCTCGACACTTCGTAGAAAGACGGCCCTGCCGCCCACATCTGCAAAGGGCTTTTTCCTTTTACCGCCGAATCGCTTGCTGGCCCCCGCAGCACATATAATCGCAGCCACATTATCAGGCACTCAAACAACTCCTTAAAAACCTCCCAGTATTCAAAACCTATAAATCACACATCGCAGATTCTTACCGCTTCTGCCAGAGACGTCAATGGGTCCCGGGTAGGGACAAACTCCTGGCCGACATAGCCTTTATAGCCGGTCTCAACAATAGCTCGCATGATGGCCGGATAGTATAGCTCCTGTGTCTCGTCGATTTCGTTGCGGCCCGGGTTGCCGCCGGTATGGTAGTGGCCGATGTACTCGTGATAGTCCCGAATCGTACGGATTATATCGCCTTCCATAATCTGGGCATGATAGATGTCGTAAAGAATCTTCAAACGCTCAGAGCCTACCTGTTTGCATACATCGACACCCCAGCTCATATGGTCGAACATATAGTCCTTGTGATTGACCTTGCTGTTCAGATACTCAAGGCAAATCGTGACCTTTTTCTTTTCGGCATACCCCACGATTTGTTTCAGGGCTATCACAGCGTTCTCGATTCCAACGTCGTCTGGCATTCCGTAGCGATTACCCGAGAAGCAGATAACATTCGGAAATCCGTATTCAGCCGCAGCGTCGATGCCCTCGCGCATTTTAGCCAGGCATTCAGGGTGGTTTTCCTTATGACTGACGCCGTCTTTGAGACTGTGTGAATTGAGCAGCGCGCAGACCAAGCCGTGTTTTTTGACTGTCGGCAGTTCGGGAATGTCAAGCAATTCGACGGATTTGATTCCCATCTTCGCCGCAGCAACACACAGCTCATCGAGAGACAGCTTTCCGTAACACCATCTGGAGACGGACTGATTGATGCGGCCGTTCTTTACCACACGTTCGACTTTGGCCAATGCTACCTTAGGAACAGCCATCCCGGCGACTGTGGCCACTGCTGTGCCTGCCATGCCCGCTAACATGTCGCGGCGAGTTATCGTTTGCCCTCTGTAAGAAGACTTTACGTAATCTTTCTCTGTTAACATCTGGGTTCCTTTCGCTGGTTTAATTGAACAAATTACAAATTAGCCTCGGTATGATAACCGAATATCGCCAAGGAGTCAACGCCATTCCAGTTGCGTCCGCTTCGCATCTTTTGGGCAGCTGGCCGGTTTGAGTAGTTGCTAAAACTCGATGCCGCGTCTTGCAGATGTCCCCTTATCAAACGGATGCTTGATTTTTTCCATTTCCGTCACCAAATCCGCCAGGGCAGTCAGCTCCTCGGTAGCACCCCGGCCGGTCAGAACAATCTCGACGAGACCGTCTCTTCTATCAATAACTTTCTTGACATCTTCAAGTTTGGCAAGCCCCTTTGAAAGGCAAAACACAATCTCATCCAGTATCAGCACATCATAAAATCTTTTCTCGCCAGTTTCAGCCAGCCTCTCGAGCGCCTTACTGATTGCCGCCTGGGCTTTAGCGACTTGTTCGGCGTTTTCGAAGGATTTGGCCATGTCCCATTCAACGTCGAGAGCCTCTACTCTGATTCGGACAGCTCCTAACTGCAGAGCAAAACGCTCACCAATATCAAGTGAAGGCGGCTTTAGAAATTGATAAATCAGGACCTTGTTGCCCTGACCGGCGGCTCGAAGCGCCAGGCCGAACGCAGCAGTGGTCTTACCCTTGCCCTCTCCCGTATAAATCTGGACAAGTCCCTTTTCCAGCATGGCACTATATTAATAAGTAAAAATGAAAAAGTAAAAAGCAAAAAACGGTGAATCGGTTTACCTTGCCATCCTGCGGGCCTTGGAATTATTGACAGAGTTGAGGCGGAGGCCGTTAGCGGGAAAAAATGCATGTCCGAGCGTATGCGCCCCAGCCCGGTAGCGATTATTATATCGTTACGGCCTTAAGTCTTTGCTCGGCGTCGGTTTCATCCTCGGCTTGTTCACCGGGCCTGAAAGGCAGCGGCTCGCCAAATTGAATCGCGACGCGGCGAACAAATCTGTTTACATCGTCGACCCGGCATATACGACCCGGACGGACGAAACTCGCCATATCGAAGGCTTCTCCCGGGCCGAAACGTGGGATACTAAAGCGAGCGGTTAAATCTTGACCGGGATACGGACAGTGTTCATCTGCATGGCAGGTAAATGCGGCGCCGCCACTGCAAACGTCAACCATCTGTCCCTGTGAGAGTGTGTCGTTAAAATCCTCGGCGAACCAGACAGGCCAGTGATAACGAAGTCTCCTCTCTCCTCTTCGCTCCTTGCTATCTTCCATTGTCAATACCTCAAAAACGTCTTATCTTTGTCCGCTGCAAATCGGCAGATTTAAGAGGTGACTTTACAAACGGGTCTTGGCGGAACCACCCCTCAGCAACCTGATAAGGCAAACTTTCCCTGTTTTACGCTTGGAAAAAGAAGTGAATGGCCCCCTTAGGCTTTTTTTACATCTTCTGCACCCCCGGCCGGCATATTCCTATAATCAATCGCCTAATTCCCCCACGAGTCTGGTAAATTCTCTGCCGCGGTGCTCGAAGTTGTCGAACATATCGTAGCTTGCACAGGCCGGGCTTAGCAGAACCACATCACCCTCAACCACAAGCTGATTTGCTAGATTAACCGCTTCAGTAAGCAAGTGGGCGAATTTGATTTTCGTATTGTTTTCTGAGCTGTCTGCAATCGAAGCCGCAATTTTCTTGGCCGTCTGGCCTATCAGAATAGCTGCTTTGGCTTTTTGGGCTATTTTTTCGCCGAGTTCGTCGAATGGGACACCCTTATCATATCCGCCCGCAATGATTATCATCGGCTGCTCAAAGGCCTCTAATGAAGCAATCACACTTTCCGGCGTGGTTGCCTTTGAATCGTTGTACCATTTTACGCCGTTTTTTTCCGCAACCAATTCGAGCCGATGAGGCAATGGCTTAAATGCAGGCAGGCTGGCTTTTATCTGTTCTTCCTCGATACCGAAATATCCGGCGATAGCAAGCGCCGCGGCGAGGTTTGAAAGATTGGCTCGGGCGGGCAGACCAAATCGCTTGCGAATTTCATCGGTTACATCATCGGTTGAGAATTTGACGCAAATCCTGTTGGTCTCCTGTTTGTATTTGGTGAACCATTCGGCGCCAATCTTGTCTTCGGCGTTGAAGATAGACACGGCAGGGTAGTTTCTGTCCGTTTGTTGGGACTTGAAGATATTTTCCTTGGCATCGCAGTAGGCAGCGAACGTGCCATAACGGTCAAGATGGTTCGGCGTAAGGTTTGTTAGTAGCGCTACTCGCGGGGCCTTCCGGACTTGTGCCAACTGCTCAAGCTGAAAGCTTGAGAGTTCTAAGACAACCAGGTCATCATCGCTGATTTGGTCCACTATGGTCAGCAGCGGCTCATTGCCGATATTACCGCTTAGCCAGACTTTTGAATATTTGAAGCCTTCCCTTCCCGCCCCTGCCCTGAGTAGATGGGCCGTCAGAGCTGCCGTTGTGCTTTTGCCGGCCGCCCCTGTTATCCCAATTATCGTCGCAGGGCATAATTGAAAAAAAAACTCTATTTGTGACGTAATGAACTTATTGTGCTGTCGTGTGATTTGAAGAAATTCATTGTCGGGCATTACCGCCGGGTTGACTATGATCATATCAGCCTGCTCGAAATCAACTGGGTCATGTGAACCGAGATGGTATTCTATATTAGGGAATTTTTCGAGCTGCTTGAGTGAATCGCTTAGCTGCGCAGCCGGGGCTAAATCCGTTATTGTTACCTTCCCGCCGGCACTACAGGCAAATTTGGCGACATCAACTCCGCCCCCGAACCGCCCCAGCCCCATTACCAGGACCTTTTTACCGGCGAAAAAGTCCTTGTTCATATTAATGTCTGCATCGCCTTTGCCAGATCTATCTTTGCATCGATAACCGCCTGTTCAACGCACCTTTTCCAGTCATCGCCGAATTGGCCTTTGTATTCGGGCTTCTCGTAGGCATAGATTATCGAGCGCGATGCGTTGATTAATGCTCCTGTGCCGTCGGGCTTGCAGAACCGCACGCAGTCGGCCGCAGTTGCCCCCTGTGAGCCGTAGCCCGGCACAAGAAACCATACCTTGTCATACTTGCTTCGCAGGGCGGTTGTAACTTCAGGAGCAGTCCCGGCCACTACCATCCCGACGTTGCTGTAACCATTGTCACCGAGTCGCTCAGGTTCGCCCGCGATTTCATTGACGACCTCAGCGATTTTATCGTACATCGTTTGGCCTTTCGAATCGGCGAAGTCCTGAATCACCGCAGCGCCGGGATTGCTCGCGCGGACCCAGACGAAAATGCCTTTGCCCTGCTTGTTAGCCATATCTGCGAAGGGCACAATGGCCTCGGCGCCCGCAAAGCCATTGATTGTAATAGCATCGGGAGCCAGCGTGTCCTCTAAGCCGACCAGTTCCGGATTTTCCAAGTGGGCGGCCGCATAAAGTTCTGCTGTGTGACCTATGTCGCCGCGTTTTACATCGCCGATTATTTCCAAGTCAAGGTTATCGGCTTCGGAAATCAACGAATAGTAGGTCTCTAAGCCCTCCCAGAGATACTTTTCGAAAAAAGCAATATTTATCTTCACGGCGGGCACCATTGGCGCGATAATTCGCATTGTTTGTGTACAAAAATCGAATATCGCATCCACCGCCGCAGCCGCGTCGAACTCATCGTTCATATCGCGATGGCTTCTAATCGCCGGAGGCAATCGTCCGTAAACCGGGTCCAGACCAACGACCAAAGATGTCTTTTTACTCTTTACGGCATCGCAAAGTCGGTCGGCAAAATGACTTGCCATAAGCTAATTCCTTTCGCAAACGACAGCAAAATCCACTGGAAAAATCTTTTTAGCAAACATCTAAGTTACTATAATCGCACACACAGTAGCAGGCAAGATAGAAATTCATTATCAGGTGCAAATTTGAAAAATCGCAAAAAGACAAGATTCAAGAAGGCCTATTGGCTTTTGGCTGGTTTGGCTCTGTTGATTGTTGTCTTTATTTTGCTGTTATTATACAGGCCCGGCCATTACAGGCCGCCTGAGCTTACAAACGACAAGCAGGTCAGTCCGTATCTGACGCACGAATTATTGCCTCAGCTTTACAACGGCTCACAGCTTGAAGAACCGTTTTATTTGTCTGTCTCTCAAAACGGCATTAACGATATCATCACCCGCTCTAAATGGCCAAGACAGTCTGAGGGTATCAATTTTTGTGCGCCAGTGGTGTTTTTTGTGCCCGGCGCGATAGTATTGATGGGAAAGGCCGGGGTGAGGGGGGCAGAATTTGTCGTTAGTGTTGTGGTTGAGCCGAAATTTGATGATGGGGGGCTGTTGCACTTACGGCTGGCAAAGGTGAAGGTCGGGGCGGTGAATATTACGCCGTTGGCGAGGGTAATAGGCAGAAGGATGTATGCGGAGCGGCTTGCGGCTAAAGCCATTGACAAAAAGGACTTGCGGGCGCAGATAGCGACATCTTTATTGTACGATGAGGGGTTTGAGCCGGTTTTTAAGGTTGAGGATAAGAAATTGCGTGCCGGGAAGATGACGATTGAGCATGAAAAAATGAATATTCGGCTGGTTCCGGTTTTGGAGAGAGAATTTTAGGGTTTGTTTTTGGGCTGAAAATGGGGGTTGGGAGTTTGGCGGGAGCGGGGTCACCCTTGTTTTTGGGCGAAAAATGGGGGTTGGGGGTGTTGGAAAGTGTTTCAAAGTTGGAAAACTTACAAAAATCTATACCAAACTTATAAAAAGTGGTGGAATTGCGCTGGAATAAGTTTGCAGGATTGCTTGAACGTGTGAAAGTTTGCGAAAGTTGTGACGTTAAAATGGGGGGTTTGGGGGTGAAAAATTGGCGGACCGGGAGGCGACGGTGGGACTGTAGCATATAGAGCAGTACAAAAACAGGTATTTTTGAGCGGACCTCTTGGGCATCTGCACCTAAGGCATGCAAGCACTGCGTTACGAGCACGCATCCGGTCCTCGAAGTACTATAGTACACCTCCGGCCGGGCGCGGGCGCAAGCCTTGCATCTGCGGCAAGATTCCTCGCTCAAAACGGCTTTCAGATATAGACTGGATCCCAGCCTTCGCTGGGACAAGCGGGGCAAGATTGGTTTCGTTTTGTCTGGGTCTGCCAGGCTGTTCATTTCGTAATTCTTTGATAAGCCTAAGTTTATGTTCATTTATGACCTTCGGAAATTGGTTTCGTTTGACATTTTTTCGTCCTTCGTCCAGCGTCCTTCGCTATACATCCTGCGTTTGGAAGCGCGTTTGAGATTGGGTTCGTTTTTTCGGTTGAGCGGAGGAGAGCGTTTTCGTAACTCTTTGTTAAGGCTGAGTTTATGTTCATTTTTGCCTTTCGAAAATTGGTTTCGTTTTTCATTTTTTGGTTCGTGGTCAGGGTCGCCGTTATTGGCGCCGGAGGTGTCCTGATTTAATCCGTAAATACCCCGATTTTCCTCGAAAATCCCCCGATTTCCCCCGAAATCCCCCTGATTTTCCTTAAGAGGACCTTCGTTTAT
>CAZENQ010000040.1:0-28254 GCA_964513655.1 uncultured Pirellulales bacterium
TGATACTCCAATAGAGAATATTTTAGCCCTTTACGGGCTTAATTGATGCGTCAAGCCATAATTGCTTCCATCTATCATTCAGCCGGGAGGAATTGGATATTGCGAGGGAGTATTTTCTGCTGGGGTGGTCGATGAAAAGAATTGCGCGTGAGCGGGTGATGACATTCTACAGGGTGAGGGGGATGATAAAGAGAATAGAAGGGATGGTGAAGGGGCTTTAGGACAATTCTTGACAGTAAGAGAATGAACAGTAAGATTAATAGCAGTGGAGCTGAAACTGTTGGATAGCTTATGGCTAGAAAGTCTACAATCATCGGATTCGCGGTACCTACTGTTCTGGTTGCATCGTTGCACATTTTAAGACCGTATATTGGCTTAAATAAGTCAGTCTTGAATGTACTATTCGGTTGGCCATTCTTGGGCTTGGTGTTAATTAACATCTTGTTATTTGTGATTCCCCTTTGCAGTGGTCTTGGCAGTTTGGAGAAAAGTAGGATGAAAGGAGAATCGCAAGACCAAAAAGACCAGGAAGATGAAAAAGCACTTGAGGAGCTTTTGCAGGGAGATAGCCTCGCTAAGTGCAGGATGCCTAGTTGGGCCAGAATTGGAATAACCATCTGCGTTGGTCTGATAGCCGGGTCTGTACTGGGTTTCGTGTTAAATAGAATCATTGCGCAGGTACAGTAGTCCACCGAACTTGCAGTATGTTATTTTGCCGATCTACCATCCGGCTTACTGTCAATAACTACTTATGACTTTCGGCATAGTCCACATTCTCTCGAGCACATCAGTAGCTAAGTTGCTGGTTTATATCTTTTTTCCGAATTTTTTATGAAGAAGATGTAGGGGGAGTAGGGTTAAGGGGCCAAGAGGCGAAGATAGGGCCAAGAACAATAGGTAAATGAGGGCGGGAGTTATCGCAGGAGAGCTACGATTTGTCAAAATCAAAGGTTCGCTGGCCGTTGTGTTCCTTCTGAGATATTCCTCGCCACAGCTTCGCCGCTAACTTGCTGCGAGAACAAAAGATCAGGATGTATAATGGGTGGCCCTTGCTCGATATACGGCGATACTCGAACTCGTTGTATCCCAAGGTTTCGATCTGACCCACATAAAGGTCTCGCAAGACTTCAGCACAACGATCCGGAGATGTTCTGTTTATTATTGAACGCCAATCAGCACCGGGACCAAGATAACGATCAAGGTTTGAGTCTGGATTGTCCAGGTAATTGTGTTCCCAATTCCGCAGGGCATCGAGATGGTCAGGGAAAAAGATGAGCAGGTCGGCTCGTATACCTGATAATGATCTGAGGGTCTCGAACTCAAGATGAAGACCATAGGGGTCGAGGAAAGTGAGGGACAATGCACCGGATGGAATCTCGGTGACGATTTCGTGAACCTTTTGATTCGCATCACCATGGAGGACCTGTGAATCTGGTCGAGTCTTCAGGACACGGGACTTGAGAGCAGAATACTGGCGCTTCCTTTTTTCACACAGATGCAATCTGGAGAACGGATGAGGGGCTTTAGCGACTATCATGGGGGAACCCCACTCAAGGTCGTTTGAAGTTTCTAATTTTTCTATTCCTGCGCCAGCAAAAAGGTCGATGTAATGGAGGGCCTCCCATTTATCTTTCATGGAGGTAGTGAAGGCATCAATATATCGCGTGAGGTAATAGTGCTTATCTCTTGACCATTCGCCGACAGTTGGAATATGGAGGCCATCATGGGTGGGTGATGGCAGTTTAGGCATAGGCGAACTCCCCCCGTTTTGGTTTGAGTAGTGTTTGGGTGTAGGTACGGCCTTGCAGTATTCGGCCGGATTTTTTCTTGTTTGTGCCGCCCCATTGTTTGAAGAAGAAGGGGATTTTGGCGGCGAGGGACTGGTCGCGTATGTCGATTACCCAGTCGGGCTGGATTGGTCTTGCGTGTGGGCCGGATTCGCCGCCGACGATGACCCAGTCAATGCCTTGGAAGTCGATATCCGGGACTGGGCCGAGGAGGGGTTCGAAAGAGATGAATTTGAGCGCGGCGGAGGTTTGTCTTAAATGGTCGATGCGGAAGGTGTAATCGGCGTTTTCGACGGTTACGCCCATTAATACGTTGTCGGGCCAGGTGAGGCGGGGGCTTAACTCGAGGAGGCGCTCGGAGCGCTTGGTGAGGACCTGGAACTGGTGATGGGGGGTGCGGGACATTACGTCGAATACGCGCAGGATGAAGTCGAGGGGGACATCTTCGTGGAAGAGGTCGCTCATTGAATTTACGAAGATTATGCGGGGGCGGCGCCATCGCAGGGGGATATCGAGGGCGTGAGGATGGAGGGCGACGCGGAAGCCGTTGGCGTAGTTGGGGCTGGCGGCGGCCTGCAGGCGGAGGGCGAGGCGCTGGGCGTAGCAGTTTTTGCAGCCGACGCTGATTTTAGTGCAGCCGGTGACCGGGTTCCAGGTTGATTCGGTCCATTCAATTTTGGAGTTCCAGGCCACATTGTCTCCTTAAGTAACTCATCCTATCTTTGAAGATAGTAATTAAACGGGGGAAATCAAGTGATTTTTACAGTTGGGGCTGGATAGCTGGTTTCGCAGGGGGGATTTTGGGTTGAATTGGGAGAGGGAATTGTTAGAATGGGGGAGCAGCGGGAATATTTCAAACTGCAAGCAAAAAAAGGATAGATTATGAAGCGGCTGACACTTACGAGATTTGAGTTAGTTACTGTAATTTTGATAGCAGCGGGTATAGGAGTCATTTTTTTGCCTGCTCTTCGGAGAATAAGACGCATAAGCCACAGCGGGGTATGTGGACAGAATCTTTTGGTATTGGGGAGAGCATTGCTTATGTACGCAGATGACAATGATGATAAGTACCCCACACCATCTAAATGGTGCGATTTACTGATTGAACACACCAACGTAAGCAAAAAACAGTTCAAGTGTCCCAGAAGTAAAAGGGCAGGATGCAGCTACGCAATGAACCCAAATTGTGATGTAAATTCTCACCCAGTTACAGTCCTTCTCTTTGAAGCTGACATCTGGGAAGACGGCGGGTGGAACAAGTTTGGCGGGTCTGAATTACTTAACCTTAGACATTATCAAGGATATGCATGCAACATATTGTATAATGACTCATCCGTATGTTCTCATATTCTACGCACGCTACCATCCTTGCGTTGGGGAGAGAAAGAAAAAGAGGAATCTGAAATGGAAATGGCAGTTCGAATGGGTAGGGCTGCGCTGGTTGAGGAAGGCTACAGATTGGTGGAATATCGATTGGTGGGCATATCAAACAAGTATTGGAAGGGGCCTGAACACTGGACGGTTACGTTTAAGCCGAATAGACTAATGCCGGAGAGGCCATCAAATACGCCGGTGGGCACGGGTGGTGAGGTCTTTGTGCATGTGAATCTAAAGTCGGAAGAATGCTATTTAACTTTTGGAGAATAAGGTGATTAGGGGGCGATAAAAAATGGGAACTGCGGCGGTGGTGTGGACTTTGGGCCGGTGAGGGCGGTTTGAGGGGGTTTGCTCGGTTGGGGAGGTGAATTTACTTTATTTGTCATAATTTTGTGCCGATATTGGATTTGAGAATCAGAGCGGTCGGATTGGTTTAAAAAAGGAGTGCTAAAATGGGCATTGAAAATTTGACTGAGGATGTTGTTTATGTGACTTTGCCTGCCGAGCCGGAACTGGGAGGCGAGCTCGACAAGGTTTCTCAAATCGCGTGTGAGAAAGGCGGCTGTAACGTGGTAGTTGACTTTTCCGACGTGAATATTGTCACATCTCCGAACCTCTCGACGCTGCTGAAATTACGCAAGGAGCTTGACAGCAATTCGAAGCGGCTTATCTGCTGCAGTGTCAGCGCTATGACGAAGGGCATTTTTACAATAACGGGGCTTGAGACGGTTTTTGAATTTGTCGATGACAAGTCGGCCGCCTTAGGCGCTCTTGAGGCCCAGGAGGAACCGGTAACCAGCGAGTAATAGTTCTGGCGGCCGGCACAACGCGGGGCAGCAAACAAACCTACAGAAATCTTATCCTGCTTTTCTTTCCGCCATCACTGCGCGCGGTGATTTTTTCTGCGGGGTTTGTCGATTTCAATCAAAAGTGCGGGTGGTCGGAGGGGGAGGTTAATATTTTTTAAGAAATTTTAAGTTCCGTCTTGATAACAGGTTGAGGGAGTCAGGCACATCTGTAAGGGGGTAATTTTCGCAACGTTCGCGCGGGTCGGTGCGAGTGCGGGGGGATGGTGTTTTGGTCGTTGGTTGGCAAATAGAAAAACCGAGGCTGCGGTGAGATACAAGATATCGAAAAGGTTTGAGCGTGGCAGGGAGGTGAGTGAGCGGTGTGCGGCGGTGATGCAGATGTTCGGTGTTACGGCGGAGCGGCTGGGGGAGAAGATCTTTGGTATTGATTGCGAGTTAGAGATAGAGGAAGGGAGCGTTGTTTATATCACGGGGCCATCGGGCACGGGCAAGAGCGTGCTTTTGAGGGAGCTTGAGGAATGCACGCCAGCGTGGGAGCGGGTGAATCTGGATGAGGTTCGGCCGAAGTGCGAGAAGGCGGTGATAGACTGTTTCGATGGGGACATTGTGCAGAGTTTGAGGGTTTTGAGCAACGCGGGACTGAGCGATGTATTCTGCGTTGTGGAAAAGTGCGGTAATTTAAGCGAGGGGCAAAAGTATCGGCTGCGATTAGCGATGGCGCTGGCGAGGGGGAATAAATATGTTTTTGCGGACGAGTTCTGCTCGACGCTCGACAGGATAACGGCTTCGGTGATTTCGTATAACGTGCAGAGATACGCGAAGCGGAGCGGTGTGACGTTTGTATTGGCTTCGAGTCACGAAGATATATTGATTGATTTGCTGCCGGACGTTTTGGTTATGAAGGAGTTGTGTGGGGAAACGCGAATTATCTATAAGAAGAGGTAAAGGTGCGGGGCTGTTCGATCACAAAGGATTTGGAAGTAGTTCGCGGGGAGCTTAATGATTATGAGCGGTTAGCGGGGTTTCACTATCGCGAGAGGAAGGCTGGGCCTTTTGCGGGGATATTTGCATTAAGGGCGAAGGGACATTTAGCCGGGCGGAGCGGAGTAAAGACGGTTGGCGTTATTGTTTACAGGATGCCGAGTATGAGCTGCGAGCTTCGCAATGCGGCTACGGGCGGAGTCTTTGCGGGGTTTGACAGGGTGACGGGGCTATCATTAGTCAATAAGAATGTGCGGTGCATCAGCCGGGTGATTATCGAGCCGAGGTTTCGTGGGATAGGATTAGCGAACTGGTTGGTGCGTGAGACGATGGCGGAGATGGGCGTGGCGGTCGTTGAGGCAATAGCGGAGATGGGGATGGTGAATCCATTTTTCGAGAAGGCGGGAATGAGGGGATATACAGGCAAGAGACAAAAGCGATGTGAGCAGATGCTGGAAGCGTTCAGTATGGTGGGGATTGAAAAGGAGGAGCTTAGTGACACGGCAAATGTGCAACGAAAACTTGAGCGACTTGAAGGTGACGAGGCGGCGTTTATCGAGTGTGAGATAAGAGGTTTTTTGGAGCATTATGGAAAGAGGCGTTTTATGTCGGCGGGCTGTGAGCGGACGGGGTTTGTATTGAGCAAGCTGGCGCGGCGGCCGGTTTATTATATATGGTTTAATCCGGAGATAAGGCTTAGTGCATAGGGGACGGAAGAAAGAATGGGGAATGTGGTTCGGTCGATAGCGCTGGATAAGTTAGTGACGCATCCGGACAGTCCGAACCGGCAGAGCAGAGTGACTTTCGGGAAGCTGGTTCGGAACATAGAGCGAAGCGGATTGTATGAGCCGTTGATAGTTCGGCCCTGTCCGGGGAAGGAAGGCTGCTTTGAGATAATTAACGGGTGTCACCGGTGGCGGGCTTTGGCTGAGCTTGGGTATAAAAACGTGGACTGTATAGTGTGGGACGTTGATGACGAGGAGGCGGACATTTTACTTGCGACGCTGAACCGGCTGGAGGGGACGGATGAGTTAGGCAAGAAGCAGGCGCTTCTGAGACGGTTAAACAAGAGAAGAGAATCGGCTGAGCTTGGGAAGGTGCTGCCGCAGACGGCAAGGCAGATTGAGCGTCTGGTGAAACTGCAGCGGCCGAGCGCGGCGGAGAAGGCGAAGGCGGCGAACTTCGCGAATCCGGTGGTGTTTTTTGTGGATGATACGCAGCAGGAGATTATCGAGAACGCGATTTCATTAGTCGGCGAATGCGAGGCCAAAATGACGAAGGCCGGGATGAGGGCGGCTGGATTAGCAAAAATCGCCAGATACTATATTGACAATTTAAAAACCAATTCGGGGTTTTGAGGTTATGGGAAGGCGCAAGTACTTAACTCAGAGGCAGTTAGCGGTTTTAGACGATTTATTCAACAGCGACATGGATGAGCAGTCGGTCCTGAAGAAACACAGGCTCCGCCGAGGGACATACGAGAGATGGCTGGGATACGAGGTATTCAGAGGGCGATTTAAGCAATACGTCAATGTGCTGGTGTGGCGAAGCGAGCGTTTGTTAGCAAAGAACACTTGTTCTGCGGCGGATAAATTAACCGAACTGACGGGAGGGGAGAACACAGAGGTTGCGAGGAAGGCGTGTCTGGATATTATGACGATTTCGAAGAGGATTTCGGAGCATTTGGAAACAGCCAAGGTGTCAGCGAGCGGGGAGAGCAAGGAGATTCCGCAGCTATCGGGCAAGAGAGCGAGCAGGCTGCTGGCGGCATTGGCGGAGGACTAAGAATATTGAAAACACAGCTGGACAAAGCTGTAAAAGAAACGGGCGCAAAATAAGAGAGGCGTAGGCCCTTTTTTTCTAGTATGTATTCGAGACTCGCCTCTCTTTCAAGATAATGCCATGCGGTATTTTTCATCACCCTCTCGAGGCCAAATTGGGCTTCTTTGCATGGCACTATCTAAAATAAAGTATAACCCAACTTTTGGAGAAGGGGGAAAAATTCAGAGAAAAAAGTCAAAATAAAATGTGTTGACAGAATAAAGGCGGGAGTTAAAATAGGGGAGTAAAAGATAGATGCAAAAAAGGGAAACGGCGGCCTCCCTTTATCCTGTAACGTGGCTGGTGGTCCCGTCTCCCTTACAGGTTTATGTCACTCAACAAATTAACACCAACCTCGCGAAGTCAGAACCTTTTATCGACAGCTGTCTCTATAAAGTATACACCATTTTTTGTCACTCGGTTCGGAAACAAACAGAAATTTGATTTTTTTTGTAAGTGACATCTGCGCAGCCTGTAAACGGGTAAGGCAACGGCATAAGCATCGGAGACAACAAAAAAATGGTTGAGCGGAGCGGAGCGACAGATATAATGGCGGCAGATAAGAAAGGGAAGATTATGAAAATCGCGATTGCATCAGACCACGCGGGCTACAGCTACAAGGAACAGGTAAAGACGGTATTGATAGAGCAGGGGCACGATGTGAAGGATTTCGGCACGCACTCAGCGGAATCGGTTGACTATCCTGATTATATCCGTCCGGCGGCGGATGCGGTGGCATCCGGGGAATGTGAGCGCGGGATAGTTCTGGGCGGCAGCGGCAACGGTGAGGCAATGGTGGCGAACAAGGTGCGCGGGATACGCTGCGCGGTTTGCTGGGACCTGCGGTCGGCGAGGCTCAGCAGGGAGCACAACAACGCGAATATGGTTTCCCTGGGCGAGCGGATGCTGTCGATACACGAGGCCCTGGAGATAGTGGACTTGTGGCTGAAAACGCCATTCGCAGGTGACCGTCATCAGCGGCGAATCGAAAAGATTGAGAAGCAGCAGGGGTGAGTGGAGACTGCGGGCAGGTTAGATGGTAATTGTCAGGAGGTATGCAGGTGATTTTTCGGGAGAAACCATGAGAACCGACGGTAGAGGTCATATTTGGGGGATAGTATTTGTTTTACTTATAGGTTCGGCCTGCTGTGGGCAGACGGTGCTGGTCGAGGCGGAGGGTTTTGAGGACATTGGGGGCTGGGCGGTTGACCAGCAGTTTATGGACCAGATGGGCTCGCCATATTTGCTTGCTCACGGATTAGGTGAGCCGGTGGCGGATGCCAGAACGACGGTTCGATTCGGCAAAGTCGGGGAGTACCGGGTCTGGGTGCGTACTCGTGACTGGGTTGGGCCGTGGAAGGGGCCGGGAGGGCCGGGTAAATTTCAGGTGCTTATTGACAGCAGAGCCCTTGAGGAAGTCTTCGGGACTGAAGGGGTCGAGTGGGACTGGCAGGATGGGGGGATGGTTGATATAGGCAAGAAAAAGGTTGAGATTAATCTGCATGACCTGACGGGCTTTGAGGGGCGGTGCGACGCAATTATTTTTACAGGCGATAGGGATTTTGTTCCGCCTAATGAAGGCGAGGCAATGAAGGAGTTTCGGCGGAAGGCACTGGGGCTGGGCAACGAGCCGGATGATGGCGGTGAATACGACCTGGTCGTGGTCGGCGGTGGTATGGCGGGGACGTGTGCGGCTATATCGGCGGGGAGGCTGGGATTAAACGTAGCACTTATTCAGAACCGGCCTGTTCTCGGCGGCAATAACAGCTCAGAAGTGCGGGTCTGGTTGGGGGGCAAGACAAGTTTCGAGCCATATCCGAGGATTGGAGACGTGGTCAAGGAATTAGACCCGAAGAGGCGGGCGCATTACGGACCTGAAAACATAGGTGAGATATACGAGGACGAGAATAAGCTCGGAGCAGTTCAGGCGGAGAAGAATATCAGCTTGTTTTTGAACATGCATGCGTTTGCGGTTGAAAAGGAAGGGGAGGAAATTGTTGCAGTGGTTGCAAAGCATACAAGGAACAGCAAGGAGGTGCGTTTTTCGGGTCAGCTTTTCGCGGACTGCACGGGGGACGGTACGATAGGTTTTCTTTCAGGCGCCGATTTTGATATGACAATCAAGGGGCATATGGGCAGGAGCAACTTGTGGAACGTGGCGGATACGGGTAGGCCGGTGACTTTTCCGCGCTGCGAGTGGGCGGTTGATATGCGAGGCAAGGCGTTTCCGGGTGATGGCAAGAGTCCTGGTGTTTACGGGAGCAAAGGCGTGGAGGCACTTGGGGGCTGGTACTGGGAGAGCGGATTTTTTTATGACCCGATTGAGAAGGGTGAGTACATACGCGATTTGAATCTGCGGGCGATGTACGGGACGTGGGATTATCTAAAGAACGAGGCGAAGCTCTATCCGAACCACAAGTTAGCGTGGGCGGCGTATATATCGGGCAAGCGGGAGTCGCGGCGGCTGTTGGGGGACGTTATTTTGACTGCGCAGGATTTACTCAGCAGCAAGAAGTATGAGGACGGGTGTGTGCCGACGAGCTGGGACATGGATACGCATCTTCCGCTGGCGAAGTATGTGAGCGACTTCGGGGACGACGCATTTATTTCACTGGACTACCACACAGCGTATCCGAGGCCGTATTGGATACCGTACAGGTGTTTGTATTCGCGTAACATAGGAAATTTATTTATGGCGGGGCGGGACATAAGCGTAACGCATGAGGCATTAGGGACGGTGCGTGTGATGCGGACGACGGGCATGATGGGTGAGGTTGTGGGGATGGCAGCGTCGCTTTGCAAGAAACATGGTACGAGTCCACGAGGTGTGTATAAGGAGCATCTGGGAGAACTTAAGGGGCTGATGAAAAAGGGTGTAGGCAGGAAGAGAGGGGTGCGGTAAAATCGCTTCGATAATCCGTCTTGAAGGAGAAAATGATGATAGTACGAGCGTTATTGTTGAGCTTTGTAGTGCTTGTTTGGGGATGCCAGGTCACGGAGAGTGCGATACCGAGCGTGCTGGAGGAGGAAGGGGCGCTGGTTCTTTTTGATTTCGAAGGGGAATTTGACATTGGCAAGGTCAATACGACCGGCGATGCCAAGGTTAGTCTGTCGGAGAACAAACGCGGGAAGGCTCTGCGGATAGCGACGGGCGGGAAGGAACCAAGGGCCGGCGTTACGCTACGGGCGCCGGGGAGGCGCTGGGACCTTTCAGGGTACGTCTATGTGGCGATGGATGTGCGGAACGCGGGGAGAGATGATGTTATGGTGAACTGCCGGGTTGATGATAAGCAGTGGGTGGATGGAAGTGTTACGGTGCAGGCAGGAGAGCGGCGGACGCTAACGGCATTACTGAAGCGCGATTCCCTATCCAGAGAACTGGGCAAATATCTCTTTGGTATGAACGGAATGCCGGGTGGGCACGTGTGGATTTGGGCTCCCGTTACGCCGAGCCGGACGAGGCAACTCGCTATCTCGGTTGTGAAGGGCAAAGGTGCGCAGGTAGTTGAGATTGATAATGTTCGGGCGGTAGGTTCGTACAAAGTACCGTCCGAGGAAGAGCTGAAGTCGTCATTTTTTCCGTTCATCGATACTTATGGGCAGTACAATAAAAAGGACTGGCCGGGCAAGACACATTCGGCGGAGGACTTTGAGAAGGCAAGGAAGGGGGAGACGGCGGATTTGGAGAAGCATCCGGGGCCAAGTAACTGGAACAAGTACGGGGGATGGGTGTCGGGGCCGAAGCTCGAGGCGACGGAGCATTTCCGCTTGGAGAAGTATCAGGGCAAGTGGTGGCTGGTTGACCCGGAGGGGCGGTTGTTCTGGTCGCACGGGGTGGACTGCGTGAATATGCGGTTCGGTTGGACACCTGTCAGCGACCGCGAGCACTATTTTGAGAAGCTGCCAGACCCGAAGTCAGACGTGGGGAAGTTCTACCAGATGGGCAGCGGCGCTCCGCACGGGTATTACAAGGGTCGAGGTTCGTACAAGACGTACGATTTCGGCCGGGCGAATCTGCTTCGCAAGTACGGCGAGGACTGGCAGGAGGCGTTTGGCGAGGTCAGCCACAAGCGTCTGCGGAGCTGGGGGATGAACACTATCGCGAACTGGTCGGGTCCGCCGATTTACCTTATGTGCAAGACGGCCTATGTGGGGACGATTCATACGGGCGGGCGACCTATAGAAGGTGCGAAAGGGCACTGGCGCAAATTCCCTGACCCGTTTGCCGCGAGCTTTCGTTCCGGGCTGACGCAGCGACTTACAATGGTGGAAAAGGACAAGAACAGGACAACGAACGACCCATGGTGCATCGGTTATTTTGTTGACAACGAGATGACCTGGGGTGATGAGATATATCTTGCGATGGGGTGCCTGGAATCGCCGGCGGACCAGCCTGCGAAGAAGGCCTTTGTCGAGGAGCTGAAGTCAAAATACGGGTCTATTAGAAGACTGAATGCTTACTGGGCGACAAACTATCGTTCGTGGGAGGCGGTGCTCGAAAGTAAGACGAAACCTCGGGGGAAAAATGCCGAGGCGGACCTGAAGGCGTTTTCGGTGAAGATAGCGGAGCAGTATTTTCAGGTGGTCAGAGATGCGATAAAGGAGGTTGCGCCGAACAAGCTGTATTTGGGGTGTCGGTTTGACTTTCATTTTTACCCTGGGGAAGAGAAGCGGCGTGAATGGGTGATTCGCGTGGCGGCGAAATACTGCGACGTGATAAGCTTTAACAGATATAGGTTCAGCGCGGGGACATTAGTGCCGCCGAAAGGGATAGACAAGCCGCTGATTATTGGAGAATTTCACTTCGGCGCGCTGGACAGGGGACTGCTGCATACGGGGCTGCGGAGCGTGACGGACCAAGCCCAGCGAGGTGAGATGTACATAAGCTACGTGAAGAGCGTTTTGGAGAACCCGTACATGATAGGGACGCACTGGTTCCAGTACGGCGACCAGGCGACGACGGGCCGGCGAGACGGGGAGAACTATCAGGTGGGCTTTATTGATATCTGTGATACGCCGTATCCGGAGACGGTAAAGGCGTGTCGGGAGATAGGGTACGAGCTGTATGAATACAGGATGGGAAAGTAAAAAGTTACAAGTAAAAACCAAAACTTAAAATTTGAAACCTTTCTAATAATTGGGGGTAAAGTCTGAAACATTGAAGTGATTTCCGCATTGGTTGACTAATCCTGACATACAATTAGCACACCAAATCAGGGGGCGGTAGAAACGGCAAGGGTGGGTTTAGATAAATCCAAATTCAAGGGGCAGATAGCGAAGGTCGATGGTGTATATTCAGCGCTTAGGCGGGTGCGGCCGGAGAGCAGGCGGGACCTTAGAAATTATGTGAAGGTCTTTTTGGGGATTGATGTTCCGGAAAGAAAAATCTGCGGTGAGCACAACAGTCCGATGGATTATCTGTGGTATGGTTTTTCGGCCGATTTTGGTGCGGAGAAAAGGGCGAATGCGGATGCGGTAGTATGGGCGAACCGCGGCGGGGGCAAGACGGAGTTGGCGGCGATCGCGACGCTTCTGGACTGTGTTTTCAAACCAGATTGTCAGGTGCGGATATTGGCCGGGTCGGGTGAACAGGCTGGGAGGATGTACGAATATTTAACCGGTTTTTTAAACAACGGGTTTGATGAACTCCTTGCGGGGCCGGCCTTGAAGGGTAAGTGCAGGTTCGGCAACGGTTCTGGGGTTGAGGTCCTGACGCAATCGCCGGCGAGTGTGCGGGGGCAGCATATACAGAAACTTCGATGCGATGAGGTCGAGCTGTTCGATGAAAAGGTCTTTTCGGCGGCGAAGTTCACCACGCACAGCAAGGCGGGACTAACAGCAGGTATGGAGATGATAAGCACGATGCATCGGCCGTATGGATTAATGCAAAGGATAGTCACATCAGCGAAGCGATTCGGCACGCCGGTTTTTAAGTGGTGTCTCTGGGAGGTGATTGAGAGGTGCAGGGACAGAAGCTGCTCGCGGTGCGGCTTGAGTGGTGATTGTCAGGGCAAGGCGAAGAAGGCGGATGGTTACTTGAGGATAGACGACTGCATCAGCGCGATGCGTCGGGCGAGCAGGGCCGGTTGGGAGGCGGAGATGCTGTGCAAGAGGCCAAGCAGGGAGCACGTTGTCTTTGATGAATTTGACCCGGATGTACACGTTAAATCAATAGACTATGACGCGAATCTGCCATTGTACCGGGCGATTGATTTTGGGTTCGTCAATCCGTTTGTTTGCCTGTGGATTCAGGTTGACGGTGAGGGGGTTGTGCGAGTGATTGACGAATATGTCCGCAGCAGGGCGACGATTGATATACACGCGGAGCAGATAAAGGAAAGGACGCCGGGCGGTGAGGAGCGTGTGGCGGCTACCTTCTGCGACCCGGCCGGCAGAAGTACGAATGATGTTACCGGCACAAGTACCATTCGGGAGCTGCGCAGTCTGGGGATAATTACGCGATATCGAAGGAGCGGGATTTTGGAGGGCATTGAGCTTATCCGACGGGCGATACGGGCGGGGGACGGAAAAAGCAGACTCGTAATTTCGGCGAGGTGTCAGCGGCTGATCGAGGCGATGCGGTGCTATCATTATCCGGAGGGCGGGGCGGCGGGCAGTGAGCTGCCGCTAAAGGACGGCCTATATGACCATCCGATAGACGCCCTGCGATACTTTTTCGTCAACTACAAGCACAGCGACAAGACCACGAGCAGAAGGTATTAACAAGGGCCAACAACAGTTTTAGGGGAAGTAGTGGTGGCTGACGAGAAAAATTTTTATTGCAAATAGGACAGAATGTCGTATACTATATGTGATGCTTCTTAATGGAGCAGTTTGATCCTAGCCTTATGGCTTAGGATTTGGCCTCTGATCCCGTGAGCCGCTTAATCACGGGATACTTTTTTGCGCGCAAAAAAAGACAGGGCTGAGATGCGGAGGGAGAGGAAAAAGCGATATATTCTCAGCCCTGCAAAAGTGCTCTGACAGACTAATGTGTAACAAATTCTACGAGTTAACAGGATTGCTGCGGGAAAACACTTATTATGCCGGCACAACTCAGCACTCGACAAAGACCCAATCCCACTGCAAATCGCTATTACTGGGTGTGTTGACCGGAGTCATACAGACCTCCCATTCAATTACTATTATATTAGAATAGGGACGCTCCGACAAGGATGTTTTTGAGGATAAACAAAATTTTTTTGGGTCAGGCCGGGGCAAGGAGACAGCAGCGCGGAAGCGACCTGCAAAATGCTGTTTTTACGGGCAAAACGGGCGGCAAGATTGACCTTAGCTTTTGTTCGAAGTGCCAGCAGACGGACAGGTTAAGCGGCCTGCAGAGGACAATACAGCAATATATCCGCCAGGGCGCGCACGGGAGTATCTGGGCGTGCTGACGCAAAAATCCGCGAATAGAGCGGTGAAAACAGCCTTTAATATCAGGCAATCCCTTAGGACATTTGGCGGGTCGAATTCTGAGAGGCGGCTAAACAGGCCAAAATTCCCTTGACAAATGGGATTTTATGCGGTAGGCTGTATTTGTGGAAACGCTATATTTTTCTGTTATATTTTGAGGATAATAAAATGAAATCAAAAGTCGAAAAAATGGGTTTTACAATTGTAGAGTTGTTAACTGTAATGAGTATCATTGTGATACTGCTGAGTCTGCTTTTACCGTCGCTCGGAGCGGTGAGGCGCTACGCGAGGAAGGTAAGGCAAAAAGGGCAGTTCCACGAGATTGCTAAATGTCTGGAAATGTTCAGGATCGAATATGATACCTATCCGGACTCGTCGCCGTTTGACCTTGAGGGGGATAGCTATTGTGGTGCTATGAAGCTATGCGAAGCAGTGATGGGACAGGACGGTCTGGGTTTGCACCCTGATTCAAGGTTTGACGATCTTGGTCGGGACAAGGACAATGAAGACCTATATTATAACAGGGTGACGACCAAGCCTACCTCACCTTACACCAAGGAGGAGGAGGAGAATTTACGTTCCAGGCGGCCGCTCTGTCTTGAGGAGGCTGCCAAGGTTGTGCCAATACAGACCTTACTCGGCAATGTAGGATTCGGTAACGTACAAAATTTTGACCCATGCTGTCCAGTTCTCTGCGATGTATTTGCTCGCACGGAGCTTACCGACCAGGATGGAGAAAAAGTGGGTATGCCGGTATTGTACTATAAGGCGGACCCGGCCAAACTTACCCATGACCCGAACCAGGGATACAGCAGTCGTACGAACATCTACAACTACGATGACAATCACGAACTTGTCGGGATACAAGTGCGGTGGAGTGATGCAACCGCAACTTGGCACCACCCAATCTATGACACAAGCCAGAGTAGCCCTGACTTGTTTTATAAGCTTACGAAGGACCCGGATGTGAAGGTGGTCGGCAAGCCGGAAAAGCCGGACAGTTACCTTTTAATATCGGCGGGCTGGGACGGCCTGTATGGGACAAGAGACGACGTTTTCAACTTTGGTAGATAAACAGCGCGACATATACTCTTTTGCGTCGGAATGAAGAGGGAGCCTAAAGGCATCCAGGCTTATGATGATGTTGGGTGAGCGGAGCGTTCTCAGGGCTTCGGCCTGCGATAAGACATAAACGGCGCAGTAAGCCTGAGAATCCCGGCGGGACCACAGCACATTATTCAAATTGTGCAACTCTTTACGTACAAGCCGCAGAAACCGGGAAATTGGTAGGCTGTCGTGGAATCTACGCAACAACCGGTATCAAGGATTTGGAGCAAAAAAATGGGCTGAGGCCGGAGGGAGGAAAGAGGAGTTTAAAAACCTCAGCCCGTGGAAAACATACTTGACTTTGTTTTTACGGCCGAGACTGCAAGAAGTTCGACCCAAGACAAAATCCACTATCAATAATATTCTGTATATCGGTCCGCAACAGAAGGAAGCCTCTCGCATCGCTGTATGCTACCACTGTATAAAAAAGCTCAGGCAGTGCAACAAAAAAACGGCCGATTGTAAAAAATTCTCCGCGGAGAACCAGTGAGGCTGGCAGGAGCCGAATGGGCTGCGCTAAAAACAGAGCTGTCGGGGTGGAAAATCGTTGAGAACCACTTTTTCTTAAAAAGATGTCTTTTTGGCAGCACGAACTCGGCCGAGAGGCGTAGCAAATCATAGCATAGTAGAAAGGAGTTGTATTATAAGGGCGAGTGGGCACATAATAGGTATGACGGATAGATGGAAGCAATTTATTAAGGAAAGGGTAAACCGATGAGGAGTACAATTTTTACAATTCTGGTGGTGCTGGCGGTATCAGTTCTGGTGGTCGGCGCTTGTCAGGGCAAGGAGAAGTCGGGCAAGTCTGAGAAGGACGTCGAAGCGCCGCAGTTTACGCTGAAGAATTACGACGGCGAAGAGGTGAGCCTGTCGGACTACGCGGGCAAGATTGTGGTCTTAGAGTGGTTCAATTACGAGTGTCCGTTTGTCGTGTACCACTACGAGAAGCCAAAGACGATGGCGGGGCTTGCGGCCAAGTACAAAGACAAAGATGTGGTCTGGCTTACTGTAAACAGCACAAAGCATTTGAAGACCGAGAAGAACAAGGATTTTGTTGAAAAGCACAAGCTCACTTATCCGATACTCGATGACAGGTCGGGCAAGGTCGGGCGCGCATATAGCGCCAGGACGACGCCGCATATGTTCATCATAGATGCCAAGGGCAAGATAGTGTACGACGGAGGAATTGACAATTCACCGATGGGCAGCAAGAAGGAAAAGACAACCAACTATGTTGACAAGGCCCTGGCGGAGCTGACGGCCGGCAAGGCGGTAAGTACGCCGAAGACGAAGCCCTACGGCTGCTCGGTTAAGTATGCCCGGTAAATGGTGCAGGTTAAAATCTGTAAGGTACTGCTATGGGAGAGCCAAAGAGAACATTGAATATGTTTGATAAGAACTTGTGCATAAAAAATGTTTTCGCAGGCGTGTTCATAACATTGATTTCAGCTTTGTGCTTCGGTCAGGAACCTAATGACCCCAACTACAGAGAGCAGCTTAAGAGAAGTTTGAGGGAGTGTCATAGATGGAGATACAAATATAGCGGACTACAACAGAGGCACCTTGGTGTAATTCATGCTATTGATGACCCGAATGCCATCCCCTTTTTGCTTGGCGTGATGACGAATGAGCCGCAATGGGTACGTGAATCTGACCGTCACCTGGCCAGATGCTATGCAACGATGTGCCTGGGTGCAACCGAAGATTCGGCCGCATTAGAACCGCTTGTCGAGGCTTTGCGAACAGTCGAAGAGAAGGATAGAGAATATGGAAGATATTTAGCAAGTTACGCGGCCTCTGCGCTGGCTTTACTTGACGACCCCAACGCAGTTGACCCTCTGATAGAGGCTTTGGACGATGAATGGTTTCCGGTCCGCGGCATGGCAGTATGGTCGTTAAGTGAACTGCAGGATTTCCGAGCTATACACCCGATTCTGGAAGAACTGAAGAATCAGGAAGATACTCGGATTCGCACAGACTACGGTAAGGCGGTCGCCAAAATAGCTCGCATGAAGGTCCCCCACGAAAAGCTGTCGGATAGGCGATACTGGACCGACTGGTGGGAGAAGAAGCCTAAGTTCACACAGGAGCGGCTTGATGCGATTCACTCCGAGTGGAAGAATATGAATAAAAAGACTGAAGGCGAGAAAAGGATTGCGCAGCGTAAACTCAATGAGACAGCCGACCTTGGCATCCCTGCACTGCCGTTGATGGTTGAGAAGGTGCGGGAAGGTGAAAGCCAGTTCATACCACTAATATCAAGACTAACAGATGACGAATTGAACAAAACTGCTACACAAGCAGAATGTCTTGATTGGTGGGAGAATAATAAAGACAAATGGGTTATACCTTTCCCCGACGCGAACGAGTCCGCTACTGACCCAAATGCGACTGGATAATATTTTAGTGAGGGCGAGGCTGCATATCACTAGGGAATCAGGCTTAATGAGCGGTATGAGATGCAAGTTGTTAAGGGGTGAGAGAGCTGGTAGAATCTGTGCGCTTGCAGTTTCCGGTTTTCTGTTGATTAGCTTGCTCGGTTGCGATAATAGAGAAGCAGGCAAGGGCGATGGAACTATCGAATCTTCAAACCAGAAGAGCCAAGAGATGGCTGAGAAGTTAGTCAAGACAGATGAGCAATGGCGGGAGCAGTTGACGCAAGAGCAGTACAAGATTACGCGGAAGAAGGGGACGGAGGCGGCGTTTACAGGCAAGTACTGGGACTTCAAGGGAGAAGGGACATACAAGTGCGTCTGCTGTGGGAACGAATTATTCAGTTCGGAGACGAAGTTTGATTCGGGTACGGGTTGGCCGAGCTTTTATGCACCGATTTCAGAAGAGAATATTGCGACTGCGATAGACAAGAGTCTGCTCAGGACAAGGACGGAAGTGTTATGCGGCATGTGCGATGCGCATTTAGGCCATGTGTTTGACGACGGCCCGGAGCCGACGGGGCTTCGATATTGCATCAATTCGGCGGCACTGGAGCTCGCTGGGCATAAAGAACAATAAAGCTCAACCGATTAATCGGAATTTTTTTGTTCAACATTTCATTGCAAGGGATGGGCACTTTCCATATATTGGTGGTCAGGCAGTCAGCAAATTGACGACACTTACAGAAGCGATATGCATTTGGCGTAACGAACAGGTATAATAAGGCACCCACGTTGGATTTTGCATCGCGGCCGGGGCCTGGTAAACTTGAAAGGCCTTTTTATGTGAGGGATTTCAAATGGCAAAATGGGCATTTGGGACGATACTGCTTTATATCATTTTGGTAATGATTATATTCGTGCCTTTGCTTCACTGGTTGGCATTTTTAGGTGACGCCAGTTTTGTCGATAGTTTGAAGCTGTACATCTCTTGGGAGTTTTGGTCGTTATTCATTATCGTTGTTTTGATACAGGCGGGTCTTCTTTTGATTCCGGTGAAGATGGGTGATGAGAGCTATCAGCCCCGACGCCACGTCTGGGTCCCAATCGTGTCGACTGCTTTGGCTTTCTCAATAATACTTATTGGAATAATATGGTCGATATTAATGGCGATCTGGGGGGATGACGCCTGGGCGAGAGTGTATCCCTGGCCAAGTCTGGCTTTCGTTGGTGTAAGCTGGCTTGTCTGGTCGACACTGTTTTATCGCTGGTGGCGCAGCACTGAGCCACAGGCATTAACCAAGCGTATAACCACCTGGCTCATCAGAGGAAGTATCCTCGAGCTACTTGTGGCGGTGCCCAGCCACATTATTGTAAGACGCAGAGAGGATTGCTGTGCACCGGGACTGACTTTTCTCGGTATTGCGACGGGGCTGGTAATAATGGCGTTGGCTTTCGGGCCCGGATTGTACTTTTTGTTCCGCGAGCGATTCGAGAGGATGAAACCGAGAAGTAAACGCAGCAACGCTCAGCTTTCGAGCCAGCAGCAATAAGGGTACCGTTGGTCTGAGGGGTCCGGCCGGCGGTGAATCCCCCAAAATCAAATCTCAAAAGCCGTTATTGACGAAGCGGCGGCCGTAGACTATTCTAACCTGTCCGGAAATTACTGTTTTGTATTGTTGTTCGCCTGCGTAGTGCTACCGCAAGGCGGGTGAGCGAAATTTTTAGAGAGATTTTTGCGATGCTTAAAAGGACACATAACTGCGGTCAGCTTCGGCTAAGCGACTCGAACAAGAAGGTTACGTTAGCGGGCTGGGTCCATTCCTATCGTGACCACGGCGGGCTGGTATTTATCGACCTGCGGGACAAGGAAGGGCTAACCCAGCTGGTTTTCAATCCCGAGACCCAGCCTGAAGCGCACGAGGTGGCGAGGACGGCCCGGTGTGAATGGGTAATTGCAGCGAGGGGTATAGTTCAGCCTCGAAGCGAGGGTATGGCAAATCCGAAGCTGCCTACCGGTCAGATTGAAGTCTCAGTCCAGGAGCTTGGTGTCCTGAACGTATCTAAGACGCCGCCTTTTGAAATTGATGAGGCGGAGAAGACAAGCGAGGAGATTCGGTTGGCCAGCCGGTATATGGACCTGCGTCGGCCCGAAATGCAGAAGAGCCTTCGCGTACGGCATCGGGTGGCGAAAATCACGCGGGACTATTTCGACCGGCTGGGCTTTCTGGAGATAGAGACGCCGATGTTGGCCAAGAGCACACCGGAGGGGGCGAGGGATTTTTTAGTGCCGAGCAGGCTGCATACGAACTGTTTCTACGCATTGCCGCAGTCACCGCAATTGTTCAAGCAGATTCTGATGGTAAGCGGGGTGGATAAATACTTCCAGATAGTGCGATGCTTTCGGGATGAGGACCCGCGAGCAGACCGGCAGGCAGAGTTTACACAAATCGATGTGGAGATGAGCTTCGTCGACAGCAACGACGTCATCGGTGTTCACGAAAACCTGTTGGCGAAGATATGGAAGCAGATTTTGGACGTGGATGTGGTAGCGCCGATGCGGCGGATGACATATAAAGAGGCGATGGACGACTACGGGACGGACAGGCCGGACTTGCGGTTCGAGATGAAATTAAAAGATATATCCGATATCGCCAAAACATGCACGTTCGCGGTGTTTACCAAAGCGATTGAGGCCGCCGGGATTGTAAAAGGGCTTTGCGCACCGGCGGGTGACAAATATTCCAGAAGCGATATCGAGAAGACACTGACCGAATTCGTGCGCGACTACGGGGCAAAGGGCATGGCGTGGACGAAGGTCAAAAAAGAAAACGGCGGGCCGGCGCTTGCAAGCGGCAGTGCAAAGTTTTTCAGCGCCGAACAGGTTCAGCAGATAGTTACGCGATTCGGCGCCAAAGACGGGGACCTGCTTTTGTTCGTTGCAGATAACGAGAAAACCGTTAACAAAGCGCTGGCTCCGCTGCGGTGCAGACTGGCAAGGGAGCTGAAGCTGTATGATGAGAAGGCCTTTGAATTTGTGTGGGTAGTGGATTTTCCGCTGTTCGAATGGAACGAGGGCGAGAAGCGCTACGATTCGCTTCACCATCCGTTTACCTCACCGGTGCCGGAGGATTTGGAGAAACTCGACAGTGACCCTGCCGGTGTTTGCTCACAGGCATACGACGTGGTCGTTAACGGTTCCGAGATTGGCGGAGGCAGCATTCGTATCCACAATACGAAAGTGCAGGAAAAGGTCTTTGACCTGCTTAACATATCCAAGAAACAGGCCCAGCAGCGGTTCGGGTTCTTCCTAAAGGCCTTGGAATACGGCGCTCCGCCGCACGGCGGGATTGCGCTCGGCTTAGACAGAATGATTATGCTCTTGACCGGGACGGAGAATATAAGGGACGTGATTGCCTTTCCGAAGACGCAGCGGGGCCAGTGCCTGTTGACCGATGCGCCGAGCGAGGTTGACCAAAAACAATTAGACGAGCTGAACTTGCGAACGCAACGGCACTCTCACGCAGTCGAGCAGAAGGCCGATGAGCAAAAGTAATAGTCGGCGGTGAGTTCTGAGTTTATGCGGATTAGGTTAAAACGAATTTGGGTTAGGGTTTTGCGAGTATTGCGGCTGACGCCGCTGTCCTTGGCGGAGAAGTGCCGGGTCGCGTTTGGTGCGGCGGTGGTTTTGACGCTTGCGCTTGCGCTTTTTATTCCGTATGCGTGGATGCGCCAGCTGACAAGGCAGATTTCATTAGACGCCGGTCGAGCCAAGGCCGAGATGCTGCTTCATGGACACTTTCAGTTAAAAGGCCCCGACGAGACGGTCCTTGCCGCACTGGATAGTACCGGCGGCGTGCTGGACGCGAACGAGCCGCAGATGCAATGGGTCCGCTTCACAAAGCAGCAGGGCCAGCAGGAGCAGTTAAGCAAACAGCAGCGAGAGATGATTGAATCTTTAAAAGCGGAGGCCGAGAGGGACGATTTAATCGAATTTGTGAAAGATCGCGGCATTCTTTACAGCAATTATGTGAGTATTTTCAGGGCAACCGACAGCTGCATAAGCTGCCATAACCCTGAGGGCTCTGCCAGTCCGTTTTCGCAAAATGAGGCGATAGGCGCGGTGGTAATTCACCGGCCGGCCGCCGGTATGAGCCGGACAGTCCTGTTAAATCGGGTCTGGATAACCGCTGCGTTTCTGATTGCGGGTGCGGGGGCATTCGTGGCGTTTTATATGATAACGCAGCGGGTAATCCTCCGTCCCATCCGGCAGCTGCGGGCAATAGCAAACAACGTCGCAGAGGGCAATCTGGATATCCGAAGCGCGATAAAGACAGGCGATGAATACGAGAAGTTAGCCGACGCATTTAATCACATGCTGGACGGACTGCGGGCGACGCAAGAGAAACTGCGCAACGCAAACAAGCAGCTCGACGAAAAAATAGCGGAACTTTCCGAGCGAAATATCGAGCTGTTTAAGGCCAACAAGGTCAAGAGCGAATTTCTGGCGAATATCTCGCACGAGTTCAGGACGCCGTTGAACGCGATACTGGGCTTTGCCGAGATTCTGCGGGAGAAGCCGAACACGCTAAGGAGCGAAAAGGGGCGAAAATACGCCGAGAACATCATTACCGGGGGAAAGAGCCTTTTGAATATGATTAACGATTTGCTGGATTTGGCGAAGACCGAGGCGGGCAAACTGGAGCTGCACATTGAAAAGACCTCGATACCGCAGCTCTGCAAGGCGGTTGTTGGTTCTTTTGCGGCACTTACAAAAAAGAAGAAAATCAAGGTCAAGCTAACAACAGAAAATAAAATCCCTGAGCTGATGACGGATGCGGGCAAGGTCCAACAGATACTCTACAACTTTCTAAGTAACGCGGTGAAGTTCACGGCGGAGCGCGGCAGGATTGAGATTCGAGCGAATATGTTAGATGACCAGACGGTACAGATTGCGGTGGCCGACACCGGCTGCGGTATTGCCGAGCCGGACAGGGAAAAGATATTCGAGAAGTTCCGTCAGGCGGACGGTTCGATAACACGCGAATCCACCGGCAGCGGTCTTGGTCTGGCCATCAGCAAGGAACTGGCCACTATGCTGGCGGGGACCATCGGGATGGAAAGCGAACCGGACAAGGGCTCAACCTTCTGGCTGGATATTCCGGTGACCATTACCAAAAACGGAAATCAGAACACATAAAAACCATAGGCAGCCCAACAGTTGCGATTGTTTCCATTTCTTATTAGACTACCGAGCAAATTGGCATCTAAACTATAAAGGGGAAAATTATGTGCCCGAGGTCTTTAATTGGGTTTGCTTTTCTGAGTATAAGTGCCGCCGTTTGCGTAGCGGCCCCTGGCGACCAGACTCATCCATTTTCGGTCCACGATATATTGGCGATGGAGAGGATTTCGGACCCGCAGGTTTCGCCGGACGGCGAGTGGATTGTCTTTGTTCTGCGGAGGACCGACCTTGAAGAGAATCTTGGGCGGACTGACCTTTGGCTGGTCCGTGTAGATGGCACGGGACTCAGGCATCTGACATCGCATCCGGAAAAGGATTCTAATCCCCGCTGGGCACACGACGGAAAGATCATATGGTTTCTTTCAAAACGGTCGGAGTCGTCACAGGTCTGGCGGATAAGAATCGACGGTGGTGAGGCGGAGCAGGTTACGGACCTGCCTCTGGATGTTGGCAATCTGGTTGTCTCTCGTGATGGGCAGCACATCGCTTTTACGATGGAGGTTTTTGTGGACTGCGACAGTATCGAGTGCACAAAGGACAGACTCGACGAAACCGAGAACAGAAAGGCGAGCGGGCGGATTTATGAGCGAATATTTGTTCGGCACTGGGACACGTGGAAGGACGGGCGGCGTTCGCACTTGTTTGTGATGCCGGCAAAAGGAGGAGAGCTGGTGGATGTGATGGTTGGTATGGACGCCGATACACCTTCGAAGCCCTTTGGCGGGCCAGCTGAAATTACTTTCACGCCGAACGGCAAGGGAATTATCTTTGCCGCACGGGATGTGGGGCGGGAGGAACCGTGGTCGACGGACCTTGACCTGTACTTAGCGCCCATTGATGGGGCTAAGCCGCCAAGATGTCTGACCGAGAAAAATCAGGCATGGGATACAGGTCCGGTTTTCTCACCTGATGGCAAGACACTCGCATATTTGGCTATGGTCAGGCCGAGGTACGAATCGGACCGGTTCAGAATAATTCTTAAACCCTGGCCGAAGGGAAAAGAGCGGGTCTTGACGGAGGATTGGGACAGAAGTCCCTCGTCAATCTTTTGGGCGCCGGACTGCCGAACCATCTATGCAAGGGCAACTAACACAGGGCAGAAATCTCTCTTCGCCATCGATGCAAAGACCGGCGAAGTTCGTACCGTGGTCAAAGACGGCTATGTCAGTTCGCCACGCGCGGCAGGTGAAAAGATTATTTACGGGATGGATAATCTCAAGTCGCCGGTCGAATTGTACTCGGTCAGACCCGACGGCAGTGATGTACGCAAAATAACCAAAATCAATGCAGAAAAAATCGCTGCCGCCCGGATGGGGGACTATGAGCAGTTTTCTTTCGAAGGATGGAACGATGAAAAGGTTTACTGCTATGTGGTAAAGCCGGCGGATTTTGATGCGAGCAAAAAGTATCCGGTGGCGTTTTTGATTCACGGAGGGCCGCAGGGTTCTTTCGGGAACCATTTCCATTATCGGTGGAACCCGCAGGTGTATGCCGGGGCAGGTTATGCGGCGGTCATGGTGGACTTTCACGGCTCGACAGGATACGGCCAGGAGTTCACCGACTCCATCAGGGGCGACTGGGGCGGCAAGCCGTTAGTGGATTTGCAGAAGGGTCTCGCCGCTGCGCTAAAGCGCTATCAGTGGATGGACGGCGAGAGGGTGGGCGCTTTAGGGGCCTCATTCGGCGGGTATATGATTAACTGGATAGCGGGCAAATGGCCGGAGGGTTTTAAGTGTCTGGTCAATCATGCCGGCAATCTGGATGAGCGTCTGGCTTATTTCGATACGGAAGAATTGTGGTTTCCAGAGTGGGACCATCTTGGGACACCGTGGGAGAATCCTGAAAGCTATGAGAAGCACAACCCTGTCAATTTGGTTAACAACTGGAGGACACCGATGCTGGTTATTCACGGCGCGAATGATTTTCGCGTGGTGGATACGCAGGGGCTGTCTACATTTAACGCTCTGCAGCGGCTCGGCATTGAAAGTAAGCTGCTGTACTTTCCCGATGAAGGGCACTGGGTAAACAAGCCGGCAAACTCAATCCTCTGGCACGAGACGGTCCTCGGCTGGCTCGACCAGTGGACGAAAGAATAAGCAGCCTAGGTTATTCAGATGCGATGCGCGAAGCGGTTTGACCTGTGGGATGTTTTGGGTATAATAGCCGCTTTGAAATAAGAGGTGCAGGAATGGCCAAGAAACATGTAAGGGCGATTTTTCCCGGCTCGTTCGACCCGATTACAAACGGGCATCTGGATGTTATTAAACGCGGCATAGAGCTCTTTGACGAGCTTATCATTGCAGTGGGGCGAAGCCCCATAAAGAATCCGCTGTTCACGCCCGACGAGCAGGTGGAGATGATTGCCGAACTGGTGGCGGATATACCGGGGGTCTCGGTGGAGAGCTTTGACGGGCTGACGGTTGAATACGCAGCCGAAAAAAAGGCTGACGTTATTCTGCGCGGTCTGCGGAGCCTTACGGACGTGCAATATGAGTTCAAGCTTGCCATGACCAATCGGGCCGTGACGGGGATTGAAACTGTCTTTATTATGACCAGTGAGGAATACGGCTTCACCAGTTCGACCCTGATTCGCGAAGTCGCTTCATTGGGCGGCAACGTCTCAAAGCTGATTCCGAAGAATATCTACGACCACGTGCGAGAACGACTTGAAAAATTAAAAAATCAACAGTAAGTTGGGCCGCGGGCATGCAGCTTACAAGGTAGTTCTCGCGGGGCGACAGGAGTTTTGTTTTGTTTACGGTCAGCATCGAAACGTACTTTTGGGCGTCACATCAGTTGGTCCTGCCAGACGGCTCAAAAGAACCGCAGCACCAGCACAACTGGGCGGTCACCGCCGAAGTAGGCAGCAGCGAGCTTAACAGCATGGGACTCGTCATGGATTTTTACCGGCTCAAGGCACTGGTCCATAACATCGTATCTGAGCTCGATGACACAGCCATGGAGAGAATCGATTATTTTCAGCGGAACAGCTCATCGGCTGAGAACCTGGCCAGATATATATATGAGCAACTCGAACCCAAGCTGCCCAAGGGCGTAAAACTTCAATCCATCTGGGTAGGCGAGGAGCAGGGCAGTTCCGCAAAATTCAGCAAGGATGGTTAAGGCCGCCGGCTGGCCAAGGGACAAACAGGCAAATCGGCCTACAGGAACCCTTCAAATTTGACGATTATCTAAGAAGGGAATTCTCGTAAAATCGATGTATAAACCGGCCCGCAAGCAGACCGGCAAATTTAGCAACACCTTAAGGCGGAATTCTGTTATAATAGGTAAAAGGGCATACTTGCATGTATTGTCAGAATTGCCAAAAAAACGAAGCGACCATTCATCTGACCGAGATAACGGAGGGGCTGCGTACCGAGACGCATCTCTGTGAGCACTGCGCGCAGGACGAGGGTATAGCGGTCAAGAGCCAGCTATCCATAAATGAGCTGCTGAGCAACCTGCTTGCCACCCAGCCGTCGGACGACGAACTGTTTACCGATGGCAAGCAAAACATCTCGTGCCCGCACTGCGGCTGCACGTTAGAGCAATTCACCAAGGACGCGGTGCTGGGTTGTCCTTATGATTATGAGGTTTTTGAGAAATCGCTCTCGTCCCTTATCAAGAAGGCCCACAACGGCAAAACAACCCACTGCGGCAAGGTCCCCTCAAAAACATCAACAGATACAAAAAAGCAAATAGAGCTTATGAAGCTGCGACGAGACCTGGAAGCTGCCGTGCAGAACGAAGATTACGAACTGGCGGCCGAATTGCGGGACAAAATAAATCAGCGCGAAAAGTAAAAAACGAAATACACAACGCTATAATCAGATATGAAGCTGACCGACATAAGTGGTAATATAAACGAATGGTTTGACGGCACAGGACCGCTTGCCGATATCGTCATATCCTCGCGTATTCGTCTGGCCAGGAACGTAGCGGGGCACAAGTTCCTCAGCCGCTGCTCTGCCGCTGAGAAATCCGAGATACTAAAGAAGCTCCGAGACACTCTGATGTCGCTGGAGCTCGGGGACAAGATTTCCTATTTGAGTGTGGACAAGACCCCTCTTCTTGGCAGACATTTTCTTGTGGAAAGGCACCTAATCAGCCGGCATCACGCCTTCGGCAAGGGGCCTCGCGGAGCGGTCATAGCCGAGCGGGAGTTTTTCACAGCAATGATAAACGAAGAGGACCATCTGCGAATCCAGGTGCTAAAAGGCGGCTGCCAGCTAAGCCAATGCGCCGAGCAGATAAACCACATCGACGACATGATAGAGCAAAAGGTCGATTACGCCTTTAGCCCGCGTTATGGGTACCTGACGGCCTGTCCGACCAATCTGGGCACAGGGATAAGGGTTTCGGTAATGCTGCATCTGCCAGCGTTGAAGATGACCGGCCAAATCGACAAATTCTTAAATGCGACAAGGGACATGGGGCTGGCCGTGCGGGGCCTGTTCGGCGAAGGCACCGAGGCGGCGGGCGATTTCTATCAGATATCCAATCAGGTAACGCTCGGGATCTCGGAGTCGGATATCGTCTCACTGTTTGAAAACGCCGTTATCCCGGAGATTGTCGAATACGAAAATGCGGCGAGGAACCGGCTGCTATCAAAGGAGCCGGACGTGCTTGACGACAAAATCTCGCGGGCGATGGCGCTGCTGCGAAATGCCCATCTGATAAGTTCTCAGGAGGCGCTGTTTTTGTTAAGTCACCTGCGGATGGGCATTAATATGCGCGAGCGTATGGGCGCTTCGACCCCCGCAATAAAAAAACTGTCCGAGCTAAGCGATGCCAGCAGAGGCACGGATAAGCCCGAGGCGCTTTCCATTACGACAATAAATCGGCTGTTTATGCTCACCCAGCCCGCGCATCTGCAGTTAAACTACGGAAAAGCACTGGGCCCGGAACGCAGAGACGCACTCAGGGCTGAAATTATCCGCTCGGCACTCAACGGATAACGGACTATAAGCACATAAGTCATGTCCCTGTTAAGGACGCACGTCGCACACTATTTCATCTGCCAAAATGGCACTATAGGTGTGCCGCTAAAGCATTAAGAACATTACAAATTGAATCTAACCTTTTGCCATTAAACGCCTTAAGTGCATCAAGCCAATCAGGCCATGCAACTGGCACAGGTTTTGCACATCGAAAAGGTGGAAGGTTTACATACTGGGAAAGTTATAAAAGCGAAAGGAAACTGACTATGGCTAAGATAATTGGAATAGACCTTGGAACCACAAACTCCGTGGTGGCCGTGATGGAGGGCACATCACCGAAAGTCCTGATTAACTCTTCGGGCTCGCGGCTGACGCCTTCGGTGGTCGGCTTTACCGACA
>CAZENQ010000041.1:0-28034 GCA_964513655.1 uncultured Pirellulales bacterium
AACGGCGACCCTGACCACGAACCAAAAAATGAAAAACGAAACCAATTTTCGAAGGTAAAGAAATGAACATAACCTCAGCTTTAACAAAGAATTACGAAAATGACAGCCTGGCATACCCGGCCAACACGAACCCAATCTTGCCCGGTCTAAAACGACAACTCTACCGCATTTACTCATCTACGCATTTACTCATTTACTCGTCAACGCGTCCGCGTCCTCGCGAGGCACCCCAACTCTCCCGCATTTACTCATTTACTCGTCTACCCATTTACTCCTCCACGCATTCGCCCCTCAAAACATGTCGCAAAGTGATAACAAATTTGCCAATATGCGACAACTTTCCCTGTGGACTTGTGCCCCCACAAACGGCACAAATTCACCCCCGGCCCCCGGATCCAGACCCATCCTTACTCCTTACTTCTTACTCCTTACTCCTTTTTTTGTTGTAAATCTTCAAACGTTTGCACCCATTTTTTGTAAAAAGCGCGCTAATTTTTGTAAGTTTCGTGCGATCTTTTGTAACTTTGTACCACGTTTTACAACTTTCAAACACTTTTCCAAAAGTCGCACCCTTATTTTTCGCCCAAGAAATCTTACCCACCTTAACATTTTACCGTCCCATTTACAGACGCTCTCTCTCCGAATGTTGGTACTTCACCAGCCACAGAAAATCTCTTGGACTTCCGGCCGTAAACCGGTAAAATGCCTTTTTTGAGAATTATCGCCGTTTTCTTGATAACCAGAGGCACTTATGCGGATAAATTTATCTCGCCCGGACATCACAGAAAAAGAAATCAACGCCGTCTCCGACGTTCTCCGCTCCCCCAATCTCTCTCTCGGCCCCAAAATCCCCGAATTCGAAGCAGCCTTCGCAAAATACATCGGCCGAAAACACGCTATAGCCGTCAACAGCGGCACCAGCGGCCTGTTTTTGTGCATTTCCGCACTAAAAATCGCCCCCGCCGACGAAGTCATTACCACGCCTTTTACCTTCATTGCCTCGTCAAATTGCATTATGATGGTGGGTGCCAGGCCCGTATTCGTCGATATTAACCCCGTAAGCCTGAATATCGACCCCTCCCAAATCGAGTCGAAGATCACCGAAAAAACAAAAGCCATCCTGCCTGTAGAGGTCTTCGGCAACCCGGCAGGATTCGATAAGGTCTGCGAAATCGCTCAAAAACACGGTTTGCCTCTAATCGAGGACAGTTGCGAAGCGCTCGGCTCCGCATTAAACGGCAAAAAGGTCGGAACGTTCGGCACAATGAGTTTATTTGCTTTTTACCCCAACAAACAGATAACCACCGGC
Source organism: uncultured Pirellulales bacterium (assembly GCA_964513655.1). Lineage (GTDB taxonomy): Bacteria > Planctomycetota > Phycisphaerae > Sedimentisphaerales > Anaerobacaceae. The sequence continues at coordinate 1,310 of CAZENQ010000041.1, forward strand.
GAGGGCGGAATGATTTTGACCGACAACGACGATTTGGCCGATATGTGCGTCTCGCTTCGCAATCAGGGCAGGGGCAAACCCGGCACATGGCTCAGCCATGAGCGCCTGGGCTACAACTTCAGGCTCAGCGATATCAATTGTGCCCTCGGAATCGTCCAGCTTTCGAGAATCGACGAAATAAAGGCCAAACGAAGGCAGGTCGCAACGTGGTACCAGGAAATGCTTGCCGATGATGAGAGATTGATAGTGCCTGCCGAGCAGGATGGCTGCGAAATAAGCTGGTTTGTCTTCGTGATTAGACTTGCAGATAAATTCACCTTAGAGCAGCGAAACGGCATTTTGCAGGCAATGAGAGACGAGGGAATTCAGGTCAGCAATTACTTCCCACCCGTGCATTTACAGCCGTTTATGGTCGAGAAATTTGGCCACAGTGAAGGGGATTTTCCGGTTACAGAGTCCGTTTGTAAGAGCACAATTGCCCTGCCGTTTTACAATAACCTGAGCAGGGACGAAGTGGCAGTTGTCTGTAAAACCCTTAAAGGTGCTTTGGACAACAGTTTGCGTACAGCTTAAGCACGTTTTTCGGCGAATACCGAATATAATTTGGCGTTTCTGCGCCATTTTGAATTTGGCATATGCGGCTTTGTATCGTAAATATTTAATAGAGTATGTGCGAAGGGCCGGTGGAGGAGAGCGGCCAATAAAAATGTGGTTTCTTTGAAAAGGAAAGACACCCGAATGGGAGGATGGAGAAGCAAGCTCGTAGTTCTGCTGGTAGTGTATTTCGCAGGTTTTGCAACCGCAATCTATTGTCTGGCGCCAGTGCCTGAGGATCAGGCTGGCGAACCCCCTGAAAAACACGCAGTGCACTCGGCATTAAAGTCTGATGAATTTGCACAGTCTTTTAACGTCCGGATGCACAAATGCCTGGACTTCAGCAAGGACGCTGCTCGGCGGGCAGGGGCCTTTATTAAGCAAAAGCTTGATGACAGGCATCAAAGCGATGGTTAAGCAAAGGCGAATGTAACTTTCCTACGGACTCTTAATTGCTAACACATATACGTGTTTCGAAGGGGGGGCGTATATACAACACTGTATAGGCCGTGGGTCTTCGGGCCCACGGCCGCCCATTTTTAAACCAACGCTTAAGGCATTCCTCTTTTTACCTGACCGCGGCCAGCCTATTCTCTCACAATTTATAAAGCGAGACCTTTAGAAATTAACCTCAATCGTCTGGCCTTGGTCCTCTGGTATAGACTGCACATTTTTTAAGGCCTTCATCTTCGCGGTATTCGGTTCCCCGACCTTAACAGTATAAGTCCCTGCCCTGAATACCTTTGGCCGAAACGACGTACCGTTAATGCGCAGCGTGTAAACGATTTCATTGTTCTGCTCGTCGATGACCTGGATGATCGGATCGGTCATCCCGCTGACCTTAATCACAGGAAGCCAGGCCGCCGCCTTGCGTCCATAATTGTCGGTTTGCTTGACAATAACCGGCCAGCCTGGATACGGAGCCCCTGCATCAGGATCGGCATACCGAGGCCAGGCTTCAATTGTGGCTGTCCGCTTGCTTTTGTCCAATTTGACAATGCCATAGCCCGGCGCTCGATTGTGGAGGTCAGCAGGCTCATGGCCGGAGGCAATTGGATTCGACACGGCGTAAACGGTCATCAGGTTGCCGAACCCATCCCTGTAATCGCCGGTATACCGCGGCATGCCTGGCTTGTGATTCTGCCCCGGCTGCGATGGAAGCCATCTTCGGGGCCAGCAATTGCCTATCGCCGGCACACAAAACGCGAAACTCGAATCACCCCAGTCCTCCACCCCATATTGAACCGTACTGCCGAGATGTTGGTCACCGGCTATATGCAGGGCAAAGGCTCGCCGCATCTCGCGAAGCGCTTTGTTGCGGCCCGTCTGGGGCCAGCTGCCACTGTCGGCATCTGCAACGGGCATGTCATCTTCCGGATACTCGTCGGGGGCAAAAATCTTCAGGCTTGGCACCACGCGATCATTTAGTTTTTCCACCGGCAGTGTCGCCACGTTTGAGAAAACCGTCTGCGAGAGCACCACTTTCATCCATACACCATCTGACCAGTCGGCCGCCCAATCATGTAGGAATTTAAGCTGTCTGTCCCCAAGTAATTTGGCGCCAGGCACATCGGCATTTTTGACGGGGTCAAAATCCTGATTATGGAACCAGCCGTTTACCACGTTGCCGTCGGGAATCACCGCCGTCGGCGATGACTTCCACTTGCGGTCCTCGATGACAGCGAAGCTAACACCGCCGTAGTTCATTGATGTGTAATAGACACCGATGCCCTGGTCAACAGGCGTCGGATCATACGGATCAGGCAGATGGCTGGTCTGTGTCCGCTGCACCATATTGACAAACGATGCAGGCATAACGTAACCGCCGTCATCCGGTTTCTTAGCCGGCCTACCGCCCGCGCCCCAGATATTGCCGTGGTAAACGTCATGGTCGTCCGGAATGCAGATGCAGGGTACATCGCGGGCCAATTCTCCAAACGCCCAGCACCACAGGTACCATTTGTACATATAATCAAGCTCAGCTTTCGCGAGCGGCGCTTTTACCGCAACAGTAGGGCTGTAGCCCTCATAGACCTGGTCGCCGCTGAAAAACAGCACGTCCGGTTTGTGCTTTGCTACATGTTCTGCAACTTCATTATGTGGAAACCATAATCCGTCTTCCGTCCATGCAAATTTCCGCCCGCCGACACCCCAGGGACGGACGTTGAAGTTGCCCGTGAAGGCAGCTACAACAACTGATTCGTTATCTACCGGCTCGCGTTTTATCGTACCGAACCAACTGTATTGCCTCATCGAACCGTCCGCCTGCTTTAACTTGTAAACCACACCATAGGGAGTATCCTTTTTCGAGTCCCAATCCTCCACACGAAATGGCGCGGTATAGCCGGGAACGATAATCATCGTAGCTGCCAGCGTTTCCCACTTGCCTTTTTGTTTTATCTGCAGTTCCACGGTCTGGTCATCAGTTGGCCCGAGGGGCATCATCTGAGCAGTCATCTTGAGGATGTTGCGGTGTAGTGTGTACTGTGCACACAGCACCGGCCCGCACAGCCGACCGGCATGAACGCCGACCTTGCTGCCGTAAACCTCCCAGTCGCGGAACCAATACCGTCCGGTGTTCTTACCTGAGCCGGGGTGCGAGACAATCGCGACGTTGCCTACCAGCCGCGCCGAATCCACGTTTTCCAGCGTGACCCGACTGAGAACGCGCCGTGTTTCGGGGTCTGAGACTGAGAGGTCCAACTTGTATCCACCATCAGCCGGCTTGCCTTCAAGATGAAACGCAAGCTCCTGGGGTAAGGACTCCGGTGTATCTTCTCCAGCAGCAAGCACTGGATAGCCTTCCTTTGTCATATCGCGAAAGACGGCCCTACCTGTAGCCTCCATTGCGGCAATGATACCACCTCCCGGCCCATAGCTGTGGTGCACCAGGGCCGCAGCCCGATAGTCCACTTCAGGACCGGCACTAATGAGAAAACCTGTCGCCGAATCCGGCGAGACTTTTGCCGATTTGCTTATCAATCCCGTTCGAACCGTTATATAAAAGTCGCCTTCTTTGGCATTCAGACGCCTCGTTAGCAGATGCACTGTCCGCATGGGCTTTTCGGGCCGGCCTTCGATGCACTCAAGTCTGCCGCTCGAGATGCGCCAGTCCTGCAGGCGGTTCGCCCAGTATTCAGGGCCGACCCACGTTCGCTCGACATCCTCCGGCCAGGCGCTGTGGAACACCTGGGCCACAGCAAGCGTAGACGAGCAAAAAAGATGCACCGAAATACAGATTGTCAAAATACTGATTCGTGTTCTCTGACGCAGCATGTAACATCTCCTTCTACACTTAGTTTTCTAATTAGATTATGATAAGTCCACTACCCAGGCTTTTGTGATTTTTTCTTCGATGATGGCCCGGGCCAGATTGACCCAGCTCTTGCAGCCGTCCAGCACGACACTGTCGCTGCTAACTACGGTAAGGTCGCTTTTTATCAGTTTGGCATCGGGACTGGTCAAAAGTTCAATCTCCCAGTCCCAGTTGTTTTCCCGGGCCAGCTTGCCAATTAGTGTTTTTAGCCGGCCGCTGTTCGAGACCGGGCTGTCCAACAGCCATTGACAATCGATTATACCGGCCTCTTTTAAGAATTCGCCTATAAGCTGCATAGCAGGTATAGTCTCAGTGACCTTGCGGTATGTTCCGTGTACGCTTGCCAGGTCCCTGCAGCAGCCATCGCGCCCCTTGAAAATCACCGCGTTACTCATCGCCGCCTCAACGGTTATCAAGATATTGTAACCATCGAGCATAATTGGGCGGTTGGCAGCGTTTTTTAGTGAAACACAGCGTTCATTTCTGAGGTTGAGCTGCCGGTCGGAGCAGGCACTTCGCATAATCGCCAGCCTTTGTCTCTCCGTCAGTGAGAACTTATCACCGACTAATTTAAGAGCACTTTTCTCAGCGTAGCCTTTTGTCAGCAGCATCGAAAAGTCGGCGAGGGCTGTGTGCAAATCGTCGATTGCGGCAGGTGCAAACAACTTTCTATCTGCGGGGTGCGGGCCTCTGTGAGTTCGCCTGTCGGGCATAAGCATTTGTCCTTAATTGAACCGGCAGCTATGATAATTGAAAAGCAGACGGTTCACAAGCACTGCAAAAACAAATTGACACACACGCCGGCCGTACCTACTATAAGCTTTTCCAGAATTTGCAGGCCGTGAAAACCAAATGCCAAGTTACAATTTAGCACATATAAAGATAGACGAACTGGATATCACCGGCTATTCGGTTGCAGGTGAGGAGACCGTTGTTGCCATGCCGCAGTTGGACGTTTGCTTTGATGCCGGCAAGGCCCCCAATCAGATTATTCCCATAAACAATGTTTTGCTTACTCACGGGCATATGGACCATGCCGCGGGCATTGCATATTATCTGTCGCACCGGAATTTCTGCGGCCTGCCTGCGGGGACAATACTGGCCCCGGAGAATTTGCTGGGGCCGATTAGAGATATAATTGATGCCTGGGGCCGGCTGGACGGCAATAAGGTGCCCGCTAATCTGGTTGGCGTAAAGGCCGGTGACGAACACAAGATAAAGCCGAATCTGTTTACAAGGGTTTTCCCCACCAAGCACAGCAGGGGCTCCGTTGGTTACAGCGTGATAGAGAGGCGGAAAAAACTCAAAGCCGAATACGCCGGACTTGCAGGGCCGAAAATTGTCGAGTTGAAAAAGCAGGGAATCGAAATAGATTACCCGCTGGAGATACCGATTGTCACCTACCTTGGTGATACGCGGTATGTTGATTTCTCGCAGTTGAAATACATCGTTGAAAGCAAGATTTTAATCGCCGAATGTACGTTCTATGAGAGCGAGCATGCCAAAAGGGCCGAGGCGGGCTGGCATATGCACATTGACGAATTTGCAGAGCTTATCGAAAAGCTGCAAAATGAGCATATTGTCATCACACATACCACCCAGCGAACATCTATGCAGGATATTCGAAAGATATTAAAAAATGCCATGTCGGCGGAGAAATATAAAAAGATTATCCTGCTAATGGACAAAGGACGCAGATAGGATTTCCAGGGGATTGAACGCGTTTGATGCTAAGGCATCTTTTCCTGTTTGTTTTGGGTCTCGCTGAGTTGCCTCTGCTTTGCAATCGCTATTTTCAAATTATTAATAGCCTGGGGATAATCCGGTTTAAGCCACAGAGCTTGTTTGTAGTTTTCAATCGCAAGGTCATACCTGCCAAGCAGCAGATATACCAGAGCCAGGTCGTTGTACGCCTCCGGCCAGTCGGGACTTAACCGCAAAGCCTCCTTGAAAGGTTTGATAGCCCGCTCATATGCGCCCTTTCGACCATACGCCACACCTAACCAGTAGTGTGCGTTGGGCCAATCCGGCGCGGCGCGCAGCAATTCGTTGAATGTAGCGATAGCCTCATCGAATTTACCCTTATCGAGAAGTGCTGAGCCCCTATTTTTGCGGGCCTCGTGAAACCCGGGACTGATTCGCAGGGCTTCGTTGAATTGCGTAAGGGCCTGGTCGAACCGGCCCTGCTCAAGCAGGAAGGCCCCGTAATGGTTGTGCGTGATGGAATTACCTTCGGTTACTGCGAGGGTATGTTCGAAAAGAGTAAAGCTGTTTTGCCAGTGACTCACCTGCATCCGGGTGCTTATCAAGAGGATGGTAAGTACTGTTGCAGAGCAAATGCCCAGTACAATCTTTTGATATCGCCACCTGGTCGAAAGTTCAGAAGCGCCCCATGCAATGATTATGAACAGGCCAATGAGCGGCACATAAGTGTAGCGGTCAGCTATGGACTGCGACCCCACCTGGACCAAACCGATCACAGGAACCATCGTACCAACGTACCAAAACCACCCTACGGGAAGATACTGCCGGCGCCGGCCTACATAAATTACTGCCACTGTAACCGCGACCAGTATCACAAAGCAGGCAATTGCCAATAATAGTGACAGGCTGTGATAAGGATAGAATACAGCCAGCCGGCTGGGACAAATCATCTTCGTTACGTATCGTAGGTAAGAAACAAGGCTATTGGCTATGCGCACGTCCAGAGACAAGGTCCCGGTTTGCACTAATGCTCCGCCGCTGCGCTGGACAATAAAAGTCACAATGCTCGAAATTGCAGCGAGAGCAAGAAGGGGCATTTTCTCCCAAACCAATTGATAAACTACTCGCCATTTAGAACTGGCGTTTGCGGATTTGCGGCCTTGTGGCTCGGCATCTTTGGCCGTTTGTTCAAGCTGGAAACGGCCGAGAGGCCAATAGTCCAGAAGCAGCAGTACAAACGGCAGAGTCACGAGCATAGGTTTGGCCATAAGCCCCAGTGCAAAACACAGCAACGTCAGCAGATATCGGCTTAAACCCGGACGTCTGACATACCACAGGTATGCAGCCATCGTCAGCAGCCAGAACAGGGTGCTTAGAACGTCCTTGCGTTCGGATATCCACGCCACCGACTCAACGTGCAGCGGATGAAGCGCGAACACAGCAGCAACAAAGCCACTTGCCAAAAGCGCGCCTGTCATTCGTTTAAGAACACTAAAGAGCAGCAGGGTGTTTATTATATGCAGCAGCAGATTGGTAAGGTGGTGCCAGCCGGGCCTGGTCCCGAATAGCTGGCAGTCCAGCATATGACTCAGCCAGGTCAACGGGTGCCAATTGTAAGCATGTCCTGTTGTAAAGGCCCAGGAGATTGACTCACCAGTTATTCCATTCTTGACATGCGGATTTTCAGTTACGTACATATCGTCGTCGTAGTCGACAAAGTCACTGTGGTACAAGTGCTCATAAGCAATGACCGTGGCCAGGGCCAGTCCTGCGCAAATCAAAAGGACATATTGCTTGTTGCGTGTTCTTTTGGCTGTCATATTCTCAAACTACTCAGGCCACGTTTAGCAAGTCTGCCAATGACTGCTGTTGCCGGCGCAATTAGCTTATCGGCGCGGCTGTGATGTAACTTCACCGTCGCTCTCTACTCGGCCGAGATCACTTCGCAAAATAAGGCTGACCCGCTTGATACAAACGTAATCGCTTTTGAATTTCCTCAGCCAGGTCTTTCTTATTTGCGGTTTTGGCGAGGTTTATCGCCTTTTCTGCAGCTTCTATCGCTTCGGGGAATCTGCCCGCTACAGCGTAAGCAGCAGCCAATGTATCCACGAACTCGGGCTGATTATATTCGGTAAGTTCGCAGGCCCGCACTGCGAATTTGACAACGTCGTTCGGATTCTGAAGCTTTACATCCTTGGAAGTGGCCAAAATCCAAGCAAGGTTTCTCAGCACGTAAGCCTGGTCGGGTTTAAGCTGAAGTGCCTTGTGATAGTGCTCAACAGCCGACTGGGTCTCGCCCAGTTCCACCAGGATACCGGCCAGCGTACTACGTGCCGCAAGATAATCAGGTCTTACCCGCAAGGCCTCGGCACACTGCTGGGCAGCGCGGTTGAGCTTGCCCTGCTGATAAAAAGCACCTGCGAGACCGTAGTGTACCTCAGGCCGGGCCGGTTTCGCTTCCAAAGCTTTATTAAAGTGCCTGACTGCCTCATCGAGTTTGCCTTGTTTGGTCATGACCATAGCCATATTATAATGGGCGTCGTGGTAATCAGGCCTTAGGCTTATAGCCTCCGCACAGTGCTTAGCCGCAAGGTCGAGTTTGCCCTGCAGATAATAAACAGCGCCCAGATTGTGGTGTGCCTCCGGCCAATCCGGTCTTGCCGCCAGAGTGATATTAAAGTGGTGGATGGCCTGCTCGTATCTGGATTGCTCCGCCATGACTATGCCCATATTGTAATGGACATCGGGATTATCTGGTTCGAACTCAAGGGCCTTTACCCATTTACTAATCGCCGCATTAGTTTTGCCCTGCTCTTTGAGGACTATACCAAGGTTTTTGAATGCTTCGACGTAATTTGGTTTAAGCTGCAGTGCAGCACTATAGTTTTGGACGGCCAGGTCAAATTCGCCTCCTTGAGCATAGGCAAGACCTAAATAATTATGAGTTATGGGCCAATCTCCTCTGTAACTGAGTACCTCCGCAAAGGCAGCAATGGCTTCATCAATCTTTCCCTGTCTGAGAAGCACAATGCCGGCGTTCCTGCGGGCATCTGCATATTTAGGATTGATTCGCAGGGCCTCATTGAACTGTGCAAGAGCGTCGTCAAACCGACCCTCTTCGAACATGGCGCCTCCGTAATTGCTGTGCATTACGTAGTTGTTCTCGGTTACTTCAAGAGTATGTCCGAACAAAGCAAGGTTGTTTTGCCAGTGCCGCAATTGCACACGAGTGCATATCACCAGAATGCTGAGCACAGCGCCTGCCGTTATTCCAAGTCCAATCCTTCGGTACCGCCACTTAGCCACAAGGTCGGAAACGCCCCATGCAATCATAATAAGGATTCCGATCGAAGGAAGATAAGTATACCGGTCAGCCATCGCCTGAGCCCCAACCTGTACCAAACCGATGACTGGAACCAACGTTCCAAGATACCAAAGCCAACCTACTAAAAGATAGCGCCTGCGCCGTCCCCAATAGATTATACCTGTAGAAAAAACAGCCAGTAACACAAGCGAGACTATCGCCTGCCACACCGGCAGGCTGTCGCCGGGGTGAGGGTACAAAACCGCCAGGCGGTTCGGATAAATCATCTTGATGATATAACTGATGTAACAGACTAATGCGTTTGACATGCGGGCACTTGAGGGAAAAGTCTCCCCCGACCTTACGGCCCCTTTGCTTTGCTGGACAACAAAGGTTATTACACTCGAAGCTGCGGCAAGGCCAAACAGAGGAATCTTTTCTAAGATTAGACGCCGCGGCGACGCTCTTTGGTAAGTCACCGTCGCTGATTCACCTTCCAATAACTCTTCGACTTCGTCGCGACGGTACCATTGGAGCCTCTCCAATGGCCAATAGTCCAACAAAAGCAACACAAGCGGCAAAGTTACAAGCATAGGCTTGGCCATCAGCCCCAGACAAAGAGCTAAAAATACCAGCATATATCTTCCTGTGCCTGGCCGCCTTGCGTATCGCACGTAAGCTGCCATCGTTAACATCCAGAAAAGGCCGCTCAAAACATCTTTGCGTTCGGCCACCCATGCGACTGACTCCACGTGCAAAGGATGCATGGCAAACAGCGCAGCCACAAACGCGCTGCGCCAAACTGCCCCTGTCATCCTGTTAAAGACCCAAAATAACATCAGCGTGTTTGCAACGTGAAAGAACAAATTCGCCAGATGATGCCCATAAGGATTTAATCCGAAAAGCTCGCAGTCCAGCATGTGGCTCAGCCAGGTCAATGGATGCCAGTTACTGGCACGCGTGGTGGTGAATGCCCAGAGGACGGATTCAGGTGTCATTCCCGCTTTGACGTGTGGGTTCTCAGTTACATACCTGTCGTCATCATAGCCGACGAACTCGTTTAGCCGGACCTGCTCAAAAGCAACGATAGTAACCACAGCCAACGTGGTGTAAATTAGGAGAAGATGCTTTTTGGGGATTCGTTCCATCAGCGGGGAAATAATTTCGACCTGATTAAATTCATCTTCGCCAGCCGATACTTTATCGCGGTGCTCAGGCACCCGAAGCCATATTTTAGGCTGCGCTGAAAGTTTATGGAAGACGCCTCGGCAAAATACAAGGTCGGACAACTGACCTCAGCTATTTGATAATCCACCCAGAGAATCTCGGCCAGCATCTGGTTATCGAATACAAAGTCGTCGGAGTTTTTTTCCAATGGCAGCTTTTCCAGAAGCTCGCGCGAGAAGGCCCGGTAGCCTGTGTGATATTCCGAAAGCTTTGCTCCCGTCATAATGTTCTCCACCAAAGTCAAAAACCTATTCGCGATATATTTCCACCAGGGCATTCCCCCTCTTAGGGCGTATCCTCCCAGAATTCGTGAACCGAGTACACAGTGATACAGCCCGCTTCCAATCATCGAGGCCATAGCGGGAATCAATTTAGGTGTGTACTGATAGTCGGGATGAACCATAATAATGATATCACCGCCGGCCTCAAGTGCCAGCTTATAACAGGTTTTCTGGTTGGCGCCGTAACCTGCATTCTTGGAGTGGGCATGAACGAGGGTTTTAGGCAGGGTGTGGGCAATTGCTGTGGTTTCATCAAGGCTGGCATCATCGACCACAATAACCTGGTCAACTATCTCCTGGGCCATCACCTCGTCGTAAGTTCGGCGCAGGGTCTCGGCCGCGTTATAGGCGGGCATGATAACAATGACCTTCTTATCTTTGAACATAGCGACTATTATGTCAGTTTTTGACTAAATCATAAAGCAAAATTGTATGCATCGATATCATCAGCTCTTGATATGCGCCATCTCATATTTAAGTCTGCCTTCATCTACTCCTCCGTATCTCTTCATAGTCTTCTGCTTGCTATTGAAGATAATTGTTGAACCAATTGTATAATATATCGTGCAAGGTTGCCTGTGCAATAGAATTCAGGTACTTCGGTGTTGGTTGACGCTTTCAGTCACCAAGCGGCGGTCGAGAATTGGTCAGGCAGAGTTCTACAAGCTCATCAATCACCGCTGTCCCGGCGCACATTACCTTGTCCGCACCGCCCCAATAAAGTTTCAATGTCCCATCTTCTTCCGGGACAGCGCCGCAGGTAAAAACGACGTTGTGCACATAGCCGACAATCTCCCATTCGTCCTCAGGCTGAAGTATCCAGCGGTCACCAACGCCGAGAATCCGGGCGGGGTCATCAAGCTTGTGCAGGGCAGCTCCAAGGCGGTAAACGCAGCCAGCCATTGTTGAGAAAGCACCGTGGTAAATATTCAACCAGCCTTTATCGGTGCGGATAGGTGGGGCACCCGGGCCGATTTTCATCTCGTCCCAATGGTATTTAACGGGTTTCATCACCAGTTTCGAGTCGCCCCAGTGCAGCAGGTCCGGCGAGTAACTTATCCAAATCGACCATGGGCTGATATCAGAATGCGGCCGGTCAAACCTTGCGTATCTGCCGTTGATTCTTTCAGGGAAAATTACGGTGTTTCGGTAATCGGCCTGAGTGATAAAGCCAACTCTTTCGACCAATTCGAAATCCTTTGTTTTAGCCAGTCCTGTGCGGACCCCGTGTCTGGAATATGCACTGTATGTTATGTAATATGTCCCCTCCAAACAGGTTATGCGCGGATCTTCGACACTGTACTCCTCGAATTCAACAAATCTACCTTCTCTACTCGGCACCATAAAAGGTTTGGCGCGGGGTTTGAAATTGAAACCGTCATCGCTTTCAGCGATGCCTATTATTGACCGGCCGGTGCCGAGGTGTGACCGGAACAGCATTATGTATCGGCCGCTCAATTTCGTAACGCCGGCGTTATGAACCGTCTCCACCGGATAAGGGATATCGTCCTTTGTTAGTATCGGATTGCCTTTGTATCGCTTGACAAGTTTTTTCGCCATTTTACTTTGCCTTTTAAGCTTCCCTGCGGAATATCTCTTCATACACCTTTTCGTAGCCCAAGACCATGCAGTCGATGACAAAGTTCTCTTCCACTCTCTGACGGCACTTCTTGCGGTCAATACTATCGATTTTGCCAACGGCGTGTACAGCTTCATCCACGCTGTTGACTAAATAGCCCGTCATCTTGTCCGCGATGACTTCCCTACAAGAGCCAAGGTCCATTGCGATTACTGGTACGCCTGCGGCCATCGATTCGGCCATCACCAGACCAAATCGTTCGGGAATCAGGTTAAGATGAATGACCGTGTATGCCTCCTTAAGAAGAGCATCTCGCTGGATAGGATTGACCGGGCCAATGTACTGGATTGAAGAATCATTAATGTGTGGCTTGATGAGAGTGTCGAAATAATTTTGATCTTGAATTATACCGGCAATTATCAAGTCCATACCACATTTCTTTGCGACCTCAATGGCCAAATGCGTCCCCTTGTCGTTATGTATTCGCCCGTAATGGACCAGCTTGTCACCTGGTGTTTGTCTGAAGGTAAGATTTGAAAGGTCAATCCCGTTGTAAACCGTCGCAAGGTAGGGCAGCTCACTGTCTCTGTCAGCGTCGCTGATGGAGACGTAATAGGTGTCTTTGTGGTCACGGTAGACCCGCAGTATGTCCGGGTCGGAGAAACCGTGGATGGTCGTCAGCATTGGTGTTTTTATGAACGGAAGATAAGTTAAGGGCAGGTAATCGAAGTTGTTGTGAATCAGGTCAAACTCATCCGCCTGCTCCATAACCTTGGAAATATGATAGCAGGTCGAAACCAACGGGATTTGGCTCTTATCTTCTTCGTAACCTTTTTCGACGAAGCCCACGAGTTGTGCTTTTGTTATAGATTCCTTTGTAGCAAAGAGTGTCACGTTTTTCCAGCCGCGAGCTACCAGCCCCTCTGTAATATTGCTCGCGACGGTCTCCCATGCACCGTACGCCCGAGGAGGTGTCCGCCAAGCCACCGGCGCCAAAATAGCTATTCGTTTGCTTTTAATATCCATCTTAATTTGCCTTAGCAGAAATATTCTATTTTGTTGCCTTTCGCACTTGTTCTTTTATGCGCTGGATATGTCCCCGCCCTAATGCTTTGACTTCGCAGCCGAGCTCGAAATACCGGCGGATTCTTTCATCATCCAGTATGCCGAAACAGTCAATCACCGCCAACGGTGCCCCTGCCCAGCCGACCATCTGGTCAGGGTCAAGTTTCAGATAAGGTTCGTGCGGCACAGCCAGAATTATCACCTGAGCGCCGGAAAGTGCGGCGGTAAGGTCACTCTGAACCCGAATATTAACAAGTTCGTCCTGATTGCGGAAGAACCTTGCCAGTGAGTGTCCCGGTGCAGGGTAAGTATCCTGTTTTTCCACTTCGTACCAGTGCTCGAGATACGGATCGTGCACTCGCATCTCAGCGCCCATATCGGTCAGTTTTCGCACAATAATTTCCGAACCACTATAACGTGTGTCACCAACATCCTGACGGTAGCTGGCACCACAAATAAGCACTTTAGCGCCTCCTATTTGTTTACCCATATTGCGAAGAGCGTCCCGCGTAAGTTCAGCTACCTGAAGTCCGCGGGTATCGTTTATATCGATCGCCATCGGTGTAATTTTGAAAATATCATCCTGGAAGCCCAGTATATGTTTGTACGCCCAGTACCCCAGCCCCCCGTCCTTGGGCAGACAGTATCCGCCGATACCCGGACCCGGGAATATAATGTTACTGTGCGTCGGCCGGACCTTGATTGCCTTGACGACTTTGACCAGGTCCACGCCGTTGCGCTCTGCAAACTGACTCCACTCGTCAAGGAACGCCAGTATCGTGGCACGGTAGGAATTCTCAACGATTTTGGTGGTCTCCGATTCGATTGGTCGGTCCATAACCGTCAGAGGATACTCCTCCGTGTTTAGGACTTCCCTGAGGAATTTTTCCACACGCTCTCTTGCCTCAGCGGTGCAGCCCGAGCAGACCCGCCAAAAATCCCGTATCGATGATACGTACTGTCTGCCGGGCATTACCCGTTCGAAACTGTGCGCCAGCAGGGGCTCTGAGTCTATGCCACGGGCAGCGAAGGCCCTTTTCATAATTGGCCAGGCGACGAACTCAGTCGTTCCCGGTGCCACAGTCGTTTCTATCAGTGTAAGGCATTCCGGCGGCACCTTTTCGCCGATGGTTTTTATCGTTGCTTCCAGTGCGCTCATTTCCACTTTCCCCGTCCGCATATTACCGAGGTCGTTTTTTGTATAATCGCACTGAACATCCACAACCACACAATCGGCCAGCTTGAGACAGTCGCTGTTGTAGGTGGCAACAAGGGTTTTCTTGTCGAGCACGCATCGTTTTATCATCGGCTCGACCTCAGGGTCCTCTGCTTTTACCGGTGAGATGCCTCTGTTAAGCAGCGGAATCTTCCAATAGCTTCGAGTGCTTGGCCGTTGACAGCCAATTACAAATTTGTTCGCCTTGCCTGTCATCTTATCAACGGTATCAGCAATAATAGCAGCCATAACCGCGCCGACAAAACCAACACCCATCACTACCACGATTTCTTTGCCTTGGCTGCGAGCCGCCTCTGCCATCGACTCCATTCTTTCAAACTCTGCCGTGTACTCATCCTCCTTCGGAATAGCAAACTTTTCACCTTCCGGACTCATTGAGTAATCAGTCATTTTTCGACACCTTTTCCTTATAGCCTGTTACAATGCCCTGTCATACTCATCGCGATACGGGTATGGCAGTTGGCCCCTTGTTTCCATACGGCCGCCGCAAGTTTACCAGCAATGCCGCGTTTATCAAGATTTTTCCTAAGCCCTCATAAAAGCAATTAAATCACTGAATATGCCCTGTACTAACTCTGCCTCTAAAATGATTGCTCTGTGGGATTGCATTTTTTGATAAATAGTCTATTCTTATGGTGAATGAGCTTAGCAGTTCTGCAGGGCGAAAATTATAGATTCTCCAGTCAGGAAGGAGCAGAGAGATATGAATAGAACCGATTACACGCGTCGTGACTTCCTAAAAAACGCAGGTATTGGTGCCGCGTCGTTGACGCTGCCGTGCTGGTTGTCTTCGTGCAAACCCGGCAATAAGGCTCAATCGCATACGTGCAAAGCCGGCAAGGACCGGTTGCATATAGTTACCTTGAGCTTCGATGATGGGTTTAAGAAATCAAGTATTCGAACAGCGGAGATTTACGAAAAATACAATCTCTCCGCCTGTATTAATGTTATTGCCACCGCTCACCATAAAGACTTCGAGCTGCCAAATGAGTACCACGCATGGACCGCCGCGGACTTTGGATTATGGAATGAATTAAAGGCGCGAGGACATGAGATTATGCCTCACAGCTATAAACATGCAGACAAAAGTGCGTTGCCGTTCAACCAAGCGAAAGAGCTTATACTGCGCTGCCTGGATTACTTTGCCAGGGAGCTTAAAGGTTTCGACCGCAAGCAGGCCGTATTTAATTTCCCCTATAACAAGTCCACACCTGAATTAGAGGCTTGGCTACCTACAGTGGTGAGGGCTTTTCGAACCGGCGGAGGAGGATTAAATCCACTGCCGTCCAAAAGTCAGGTTAAGCTTACCTGCACTGGGTTTGGGCCGGGAAACTGTGAACAGCATTTAGATAATGAAATAGAAAAATTGCTTGCGCTGGATTCTGGATGGCTCATCTATAATCTTCACGGTTTGGATGATGAAGGCTGGGGGCCTGTAAGGTCGTCTTACCTGGAAGAATTATTAGAGCGACTATTGGCCATAGACTCGGTGGTGATAATGCCCGCGGGTGAAGCACTGCAAAATTTTGGCTCTTCACGAGCGTGATATCTGTTAATTAATACCTTTCAGCGGTCTCCGTTTTTTTTCACGTGAAATGATAGTGGACTTGGTCGCAGCGGGGCACAACTGATTATATTAAGATGTGGGATTATTTTACCGCTTGGGCCTGTTTTTCTTTCTTCCGGCGTTTGGGCTTTTTCTTGAACTGTTCGAGGGATTTTGGCTCGGCTACTTTACGGTAACCCAATGCCTTTATCACTTCAAGGACCTCCGTCCAGGTTGGAAAGGGCCTGGTATTTTTCCTCTTGTATTCGTCGATGGCCATAAGAAATTCGAATTGCTCTTCGGACATTTCACCCTCTTCAGCAGACTTCCGCTCGTCGCTCCTTCGTCTGCCGGGTCCTCGCTGCCTGTCCAGCCCAAGGCGCCGGTCAACAACACTCTCTCTCCGGTCTCCGCCCGACCGTCGTTCTGTGAAATGTTGGTCATCCATTTATTATTAGTCCTCCGGTTTATTTTATTTGCTTCCCGCCATCGAAGGGGCAATACCCTGTGATAACTCGCAAAATGTAAACACAGGTAATTCGCAAAAAATCAAAAGTCGTCGCCGAACAGGTCGCTGTCGAAATCACCTTCGCCTTCATCTTCTAATGCAAAATCATAAAAATCATCGTAGGCATCCTGAGATTCGATTACCACGTGTGCTTCGTCAAGAAAATCTTCGGGAACCATTACAGCGATACCTTTAGTCCCGCCCTGTTCGGATTCATCTTCTTCTTTGATGATAGTAGGGATGTCGTTGGTTTTCAGCAAAGTTTCGTAGTCTTTAGCTTGTTCCCAGTCCTCGGCAAAGGCAACGATGACAAGCTCCTGCAGGTCAGCCTGCGATTTTCCGGTTTTTCGGGGCCGCTTCGCCATTTTACTTCTCCGCAACAAATCCAATTAGATTCGTAATTAATGCGAAAAAACGCTCGCTGAGTTCTTTTCGTCAAAATTAACCGCTTAGATTATTAAAATTACTGACAATAACGGGCTCCCAGGGCGAAAAACATGATGTCTCTT
Source organism: uncultured Pirellulales bacterium (assembly GCA_964513655.1). Taxonomy (GTDB): domain Bacteria; phylum Planctomycetota; class Phycisphaerae; order Sedimentisphaerales; family Anaerobacaceae. Next base: position 18,180 of record CAZENQ010000041.1, read on the forward strand.
CCCGCTCTTCAGCAGCACTTTTTCGTCTATCGGCTCTGTGAACGCAAAAATTTAGCGTTCCGGCATATTTTTTTGTTGCAAGTCTTCGTCGGTTTCTATAATAACAATGCCTGAGAGCTCTGATTTTGCACTTTATTGCGAAATTGGGTCTGTGTTAACGTGCCCGTCTGAAGGATTTACCGCCGGGCGATTCAAAATTTAACTTTTTTGCATGGAGGTTTTTACCAATGGCAACGAAAAAAGAGTCTTTAGTTGTGGCCAGCAAAATTAAGGCCTACATCAAGAGCAAAAAGATGATGACCTCGTCGGATGCGCTCGGGGCAATCAGCGATAGGGTCTATTGCATGCTTGATGACGCCATTGCTCGAACAAAGGCCAACCGCCGCAGCACAGTCAAGCCACAGGACCTGTAGGGGGCCGTTTTGGAAAAAGCTCGCAAGACACCAAGGCGAAAGCTTATGTGCTAACTTCTTTTGTTTGCTGAGCTTATATTTGTGGCGATGTTATTTGAGATTAGCCGTTCCGCTTTTCTTGACCGCGGAACGGCTTTTTTCCAGTATTTTGTTTTGTTGGCAATATTGCCTGTTCAAATCGGTCATTTGTGGGTTATCAGTCCTTGAAGTCTTTTGGGGCGGTACAACTGCTCAAAAATACCGGCTAAATCTGGATCGGCGCACTTGATTCAAGATATTTATATTTTCTGTGTCAGCCGGTAAAATCCTCATTATCAGCTTCGAAATTCCCATTTCTTGGAAAATTTGTTTAACCTGCTCCTGTGAAAACCCCGATTTATGTAAGTAGGGACTATAGTAAATGCGGCATTTTTACCTGTTCCGAAGTTGAGAATATCCTATTTCTTGCCGATAGAAACCTTGCGGCCAAACTGCAATTCGGCTGTTCGGCCTGCAACCTTGGAATGAATCGCCCGCAATAGGCTGGGTTTAAGAGAACAAAGATGACCGTAAGTTTTTATTTAATAAACAGTTATTTGGGTTATATGTCGGCGGCAGTATGAGGGTCTTTATGTTAGGTTGGGAGTTTCCCCCCTTTATCAGTGGGGGATTGGGTACGGCCTGCTACGGGCTTACCAAGGCTATGGACCACCTGGGCATAGAGGTAACCTTCGTTCTGCCAACAATGCTCGAGAGTGCACATGATAGCCATGTGAAGCTTTTGGCCGCCGGATCCCACGGGCAGACAGCCGCCTTTAAATTCGACCCTCTGAAAAATGTAATGTTTCGGACTATTAACTCACCCTTGCAGCCCTATTCAACCCCTGATGTTTACCAGCGGCAAATCGAGGAAACTTTACGCCTAAAGCAAAAAAACTGCGGCCTGGCCAGCCAGCTTTTTGGCGCCGTGGACTATAGCGGCGACATGTACAGCGAAGTCTACCGCTATGCCGCAGTTGCTGCCCAGTTAGCTGAAGATGAGCAGTTTGACATTGTTCACGCCCACGACTGGATCACCTATCCTGCCGGAATCTTGGTCGCTAAGATGAGCGGAAAACCGCTGATTGTACATGTGCATTCGACCGAATTCGACCGCAGCGGTGAGCATGTCAATCAGATGATTTACGACATCGAGCGCGAGGGTATGCATGCCGCCGATAGGGTAATCACTGTTAGCCATTTCACTCGCAATAATATAATCAGCCGATATGGTGTCAGCGGTGAAAAAGTTGAAGTGGTTCATAATGGTGTCCAACGTAACGGCGGTGGCGGTTGGGCCTTGGCCGAGAGTGGTATCGACAAAGATGAGAAAATCGTTTTGTTTTTAGGACGAATCACAATGCAAAAAGGCCCGGAGTATTTCCTTGCCGCGGCCAAAAAGGTCCTCGAGAAGCTGGATAATGTCAAATTTGTTATGACCGGCTCCGGCGATATGATGCACCGGGCGGTTGAGATGGCAGCCGGACTTGGCATTGGGCACAAGGTGCTGTTTACCGGTTTCTTACGAGGCCAGGATGTCCAGAAAATTTATAAAATGGCTGATTTGTACGTGATGCCTTCGGTGTCCGAACCATTTGGGATTGCCCCTCTGGAAGCGCTGGAGAACAACGTACCCGTGATAATAAGCAAGCAAAGCGGCGTATCTGAAGTGCTCAAGCATGCCTTGAAGGTTGACTTCTGGGATGTCGACGAGATTGCTAATAAGATTGTAGCTGTACTCGAGTATCCGGCGCTGCAAGAGACATTAGCCAATTACGGCAACTTTGAAGTCAGAAGACTGCGATGGGAAGACAGCGCGCGGAAGTGCGCAAGGATTTATGAAGAAGCACTCGTTGCTGTCTGACAGGATATTGGACGAAGAGAAAGGGATTTATGGCTTCGGTGTGTTTCTACTTTCAGGTGCATCAGCCCTTACGACTGAGACATTACACAGTATTTGACAAGGATGACCGCTACTTTGACGATTACAAAAATTCCTCCATCTGCAGGAAGGTGGCAAATAAGTGCTATCTTCCCGCCAATCGATTGCTCCTCGATATAATCCGCCGGTATGAAGGCAGGTTCAGGATAGCATACAGCTTGACAGGCGTATTACTGGAGCAGTTGCTCTCTTTTGCGCCGGAAGTTCTGAGCACTTTCGACGCGCTGGCGGAAACCGGCTGCGTGGAGTTCCTCGCTGAGACCTATTATCACAGTTTGAGCTTCTTATACTCGCGCGATGAATTCATAGAGCAGGTTAACAAGCACATTGAGACCATCGAAAATCTTTTCGGCCAAAAACCGAGGGTATTCAGAAATACCGAGTTGATTTACAATAATGACCTGGCTGCTCTTGTCGAGTCCATGGGTAATTTCGACGCAATAATGACCGAGGGAGCGGACCACATCCTGGATTTTCGAAGTCCTAATTTCATCTACCGTCCGAACGGCTGCAGCAAACTCAAGCTGTTGTTGAAGAACTATTCCCTCAGTGATGATATTGCCTTTAGATTCTCCAATCGTGCTTGGTCCGAATGGCCTTTGACGGCGGAAAAGTTCGCTCGATGGATAAGCAGGGCTAACGGCAACGGCTATGTGGTCAACTTGTTTATGGATTATGAGACATTCGGCGAGCACCAATGGAAGGATACGGGGATATTTGACTTCATGCGGCATCTGCCCGAACACGTCTTGAAACATCCGGACAACGACTTTAAGACCCCCAGCGAAGTAATTCAATGTTACGAGCCAGTTGATACGGTGGATGTGCCGCATCTGATAAGCTGGGCTGATATCGAAAGAGACCTCTCTGCCTGGCTTGGAAACGCAATGCAATCCAACGCCATTCATGAGCTTTATCGTCTCGAAAAGGAAGTCAAGAAAGCCGGAAACGAGAAGGTCATTACAGATTGGCGAAAGCTGCAGACATCAGACCATTTTTATTATATGTGCACAAAATATTTTGCTGACGGCGATGTGCATAAATACTTTAACCCGTATGATTCACCTTATGATTCGTATATTAATTTTATGAATGTGTTGGGTAATCTTAGTAGCCGCTGTTCCAGTCATGCTGCGTTAGATAAAACTAATATTGCAGACAGAACTATGATACACAAAAACGATCTAACAGGACAGGCAACTGAGAGTACGTTTTGTAGGCTGTCATAAAACAGAAACACACCCATTTTGTAAGCGTGAATTAGAAACTCTGATTGTTGGATTTTACGGCCGTAGTTTCGGGGCAAAATTGTGTTGACATCACAGAAAACCAATGGTGCTGAAATTGTCTCCGTTTCAGTGGACAGCAGCAGTGTCGAGGATTTGTTGACCAAAGAATGGCTGTTGACTAACCATCGCGGCAGCTACGCATCATCAACAATCATCGGCTGCAACACCAGAAAGTATCACGGCCTGCTCATCGGCTCGCTTAATCCGCCCGCTAATAGGATAATGGCCCTAGCGAAATGCCTGGAAATGGTGGTATTTAATGGAGGCGACACGTCCAGCAGGTCGCAAAGTGGGCTCCACAGAAGGGCATTTAATCTTTCAACCTTTGAATTTGATGGCAAATTCGCGCCGGAGAGTTTCGGCTGCATGAAGAGGTTCCGCCAGGATATCGGAGTCCATTTTGATTATCAACTGGACGCCCTTAAGCTAACCAAGTCCGTATATCTTCTCCGTGATACGGATACGGTTGCGCTCGTGTATGATTTTACGAGGGTTAAAGAGCCTGCGGAATTCATCCTGCGTCCGTTTATTGGATTGAGAGATTTTCACATACTCCAGAAATCTTATGCTCCATTATATTCGAGATGGATTCAAGGCAACGGGACCGCAAAACCGGCCAATGGCCACTGGGGGCATGGTTTACTGATTCGCCATGATATACCGCGTAGTTGCGAACTTTTTTTGAGTTGCACATCTATGAACTTTGAGCCCGACAAGCAGTGGTGGTTCAATTTTGTATATCGCAATGATAGAGAAAGAGGCCAGGATTTTACCGAAGATTTGTGGACGCCGGGTTTTTTTAGAGGGCATATAGAAAAACCCTTCAAAATTGTCTTTTGGGCAAACTTGAGGGCTCCCATTTCGCAAAAAGACCTCAAAACATGTAAGTCTGAGCAGTTAATAAATACAGGGGACACCAAAAGCCCTTTATCGTCCTTGGGCACTCCTGATATTGACACGGTCTGTGAAGAATTGCACAGACATCAGGGTGTTGTAATTTCCGGGGCTGGAGCCAGAGATAAAAAACTTAGAAAACTTTATTCGGCTGCTGACCAATTTATTACGAAACGCCAAACGAATTCATCATCTGTGCACAGTGACACAGATTGCGAGAAGCAAGATACGCAAAACGGATTCAGGACCACCGTTTTGGCCGGCTTCCCGTGGTTTGCAGACTGGGGCAGAGATGCTTTTATAGCCCTGCCGGGCCTGCTACTGTTGACAGGCAGGTTTGACGAGGCAAAGTCGGTCTTGACCACGTTTGCCGCAGCGGTCGATGAGGGCATGATTCCCAATCGCTTTGATGACTATAGTGATACCGCCTACTTTAACAGTATCGATGCTTCTCTGTGGTTTATCAATGCGGCTTTTCAGTACTTGGATGCTACCGGTGACCTTGCGACCTTTACTCAGAAGCTACTGCCGAAAATCCACTGGATTATAGAGTCCTATTACAATGGTACGCGGTTCGGTATTTGTGCTGACGCCGATGGGCTTATAACTGCAGGTGACGAGAGCACACAGCTGACCTGGATGGATGCCAAATACGACGGAGTGGCCGTAACATCTCGCTGTGGAAAGCCAGTCGAGGTCAACGCACTGTGGTATAATTCTCTTCGCCTTATTGCTCAGTTTTATGCCAGTGGCAGTACTGAGAGCTCAAAACATTATGGCTCTATAGCGGATAAGGTTGGGGCTGGTTTCCGACGGTTGTTCTGGAACCAGCAGCGCGGTTACTTAAATGACTGCATCTTGCCTGATGGTTCAGTTGATTCGAGTCTTCGTCCGAACCAGATATTCGCCGTCTCGCTTCCGTTTTCACCCCTGTTGCCTCAACAGGCAAAGTGCGTGGTGGATACGGTCCAGGAAAATCTGTTTACCCCTTATGGCCTTCGAACATTAGCGGTGAACGACAGCCGCTACAAAGGCACCTACACCGGGCCGCAGCAGCAGCGGGACCAGGCCTACCACCAAGGCACGGTCTGGCCGTATCTGATGGGGCCGTTTGTAGAAAGCTTTTTGAAGGTGAATGATTTCAGCCGCCAGAGCAAAAAAAAGGCGGCCGAATTTATCGAGCCGTTGTTGCAGCACCTGACAGAGGACGGCTGTCTCGGACAACTCTGTGAAATATTCGATGGAGATGCGCCGCATAAGCCCAGAGGCTGTTTCGCTCAGGCATGGAGCGTCGGCGAACTGATAAGGGCATACCAGCTAATCAATAGCTGATCCAGCCGCCCCGACTCAAAACACTTTCGCCATTTGTTTTGCCTCTTCTACAGCAGCCGCCTGTCTTTGTTTTGCAACTTCAGCGCCAGCCACAAGAGTAGGCTCAATTGACACAGAGCGTACATCGCTAAAGCCTATAAAGCCCAGGATTAACTCGAGATATCTTTTTTGAAGGTCAAATGCCTCTGTGGCTGAACCAACCCGGTACTCACCACCTCGTGCATAGGCAATAAAAATTGGCCTGTCCTTTACTAATCCCTCGTAGTTCCCGTCTTCTGTAACCGAAAAAGTATAAGTCGGCTGTACGATAATATCTATGTACTGTTTCAGCCGGTAAGGAATCGAAAAATTCCACATCGGTACAGCCATGACGTATTTGTCCGCCGATTTAAATTCTTCGATTACTGAGATAACTTTCGCCCATATCTCTCGGTCTTGCTCTGAATGCTCCTGCCCGTGCATTATTTTATATTTTGCCGTGGCTGCCGCCAAATCAAAGGCAGGCAGGTCGCTCTTGAAGATATCGATTGTTTTAATATTATCATCAGGGTGAGTTTGTCTGTAAGAATCGATGAATGCATCGGCCACAGCCACTGAATGGGAACGGCCGGTACGAGGTGAGCCTTTAATATATAAAACTTCGCTCATAGTGCCCTCCATATCAAAAAGATTCTGGTTATGGAAATCTTAACAAAACCAATACCGGTCTTATTCTACGTCTTGAAATACCATTGTCAGCCACGTTGATTTTCGATGGCGTTCTTAACCTGGCTAATAAACTCCGAGATTTCGGCCAAAGTTTTTTCTTTGTTGCCCAGGTTCTCTTCAATCAATCGCACTATCTTCGAGCCGATTATTACACCGTCAGCTCCCGTCGATGCAACGCTTGCGGCGTGTTCCGCTTTGCTGATTCCGAAACCAACGCAAACAGGGACACTGGTTAGCTTCTTTAATTTGCCCACCAGCCCTTCAACCATATCAGACAGTTCTTCCCTGCTGCCTGTAACACCGTACAAAGAGACGGTATAAATAAAACCGGTGGTCTTCGAGGCGATGACTTTCATTCTTTCTTCGTCGGTGTTTGGAGTAACCATAAACACAGTATCAAGGCCTGCCGATTTGGCCGGTGCGATAATTTCATCCGCATCATCAATACTCAGGTCGGCAACCAGAACGCTGTTGACCCCCGCCTGGTGAGAATCACCGAAAAACTTTTCCGTTCCGTACTGATAAACTAGGTTGTAGTACATGAGCAGCCCGATTGGAATCTCCTTATAGTCCTTGACCTTTCGGATAAACTCCAATCCTCTTTGGACGGTCATCCCGGCGTTCCGCGCGCGAATGTCGGCCTTCTGGATAGTCGGCCCATCTGCTATCGGGTCGGAGAAGGGTATCCCCAATTCCAGAATATCAGCCCCCGCGTCGATGGCTGTCTTTACAATCGCAAGACTCGTTTCAAAATCGGGGTCGCCGATTACGAAAAACGGTATCAACACCGCTCTTTTTAATCCCGAAAAAACCTCTTTATATGTTTTCATCGGCTAAGTCCTTACTCTAAAGGTCGGTGCTTTTCTACAATCGAGACATCTTTATCGCCTCGGCCGGAAAGATTTACAACCGCAATCGTATCTTCACTCAGCTTTGCTTTTTGGCTCATCAAATATGCCAGGGCGTGCGCGCTTTCCAGAGCCGGCAGTATCCCCTCGGTCTTACTCAGCAGCCCAAAGGCGTCAAGGACCTCAGCGTCTTCTGCAGCGACATATTCGGCCCTGCCGGTGTCCTTCAACAGGCAGTGTTCCGGCCCTACAGCCGGGTAGTCCAGACCAGCACTCACCGACTCTGTCTCATAAACCTGCCCTTCCTTGTCCTGCAGCAGATACGATTTCGAGCCGTGCAGAATCCCCACTCTCCCCGCTACTAATGTCGCGGCGTGCTGGCCGCCGGCTAAACTCCTGCCGCCTGCCTCGACGCCGATTAGCTTGACGTCCTTGTCATCCATAAAACCTGAAAAGATGCCTATCGCGTTACTTCCCCCTCCGACGCACGCCACAACCATATCAGGCAGTTTCCCTAACTGCTCGAGACACTGGCCTCTGGTCTCTTTGCCGATACAGCGTTGGAAATGCTTGACCACAGTGGGATACGGATGCGGCCCGCACGTTGAGCCGAACAGATAAAACGTATCCGTAACATGCGCCGTCCAGTAGCGAAGCGCGTCGTTGATGGCGTCCTTGAGAGTTCCCGTTCCTCCTTCAATGGGCACCACTTCCGCGCCGCATAGTTTCATCTTATGTACGTTGACGCTCTGTCTATCAATATCGGTGACGCCCATAAAGATTTTTGTCTCCATCCCGAACAGAGCGCCAATCATCGCAGTAGCCAGGCCATGCTGGCCCGCACCGGTCTCGGCAATCAGCTTGGTCTTACCCATATATTTCGCCAAGAGGCCCTGCCCGAGTGTATTGTTGACCTTGTGCGCGCCGCCGTGCAGTAGGTCTTCACGTTTCAGATATACCTTAAAGCCAACGTGCTCGCTGAATCTTCTCGCGTAATAAAGCGGCGAGGGCCTGCCAGCGTAGTCTTTCGAAAGCTGCGCCAGCTCAGCTACAAATCTCTCGTCTTCATAAAAGCGGTAAAATGCCTCCTCCAATTCTTCAAGTACCGGTATCAGAACTTCCGGCACGTAAAAACCGCCATAGTCTCCGAATCTGCCTTTATATTTCATAGCTAATTCCTAACCTCTCAAGTGTCGTATGTTTTCAAATAGTTTTTTCATTTTCTCATGGTCCTTTTTGCCGGGCTCAGCTTCGATGCCGCTGCAGATGTCAATACCGTACACTCCCAGCTCAACCGCCTCCGCTGCGTTGTCTGGGTTTATCCCGCCGGCCAAAAAAACCCGCTTGTCGATATGTCCCATTATGTTCCAGTCGAAGCTTATCCCTGTCCCGCCGTATTTCTCAGGGCTGAATGCATCAAGGAGAATAGCGTCGGTAAAGTAATCCTCCGCTCGCTCAATATCGCTCTCGTCTTTTACACGCAGCGCCTTCATGGTCTTTACATTAAGAGAAAGAAACGACCGGCAGAACTTCGGACTTTCATCGCCGTGCAGTTGAACCCAGTCTAATTGGCATTTGCTTATCACCTCCCGAATCTGCCCGGGGCGAGAATTTACAAAGACACCGGCAATGTCTATAAAGGCCGGCAGCTTGTTTATTATCTCTACCGCCTTTTCCAGTTGCACAAACCTTGGGCTTTCCGGATAGAAATTAAATCCCAGCATGTCCGCACCCATATCAGTCGCTGCCGAAGCGTCTTCGTAATTGGTAATGCCGCAAATTTTAACCTTAACTATCAACATATTTCGTAAGTCACCATTCGATTCATGATTCACCAATTACGAATCACGATTCGAGACTTCAATTAATTTTTCCAGACACCCCATCGCCTTGCCGGTACTCACTGAGGCGTCTGCCTTGCTCATTGCCGATTCGAAATCATCAGCCAGGTTGCCGGCAATTATCGCGGCAGCCGCATTTAGAACAACGATATCTTTGCGAGGCCCTTTCTCCTTGCCGGTTAATATCGCCCGTAGGACCTTAGTGCTTGTTCTGGCATCGGTTACTTTCAACTCGTCTATATTTACGGGCCTGATGCCCAGGTCTTCTGGGTTCAGTTCTTTCTTGGAAATTTGGCCGTCTCTTAGCTCAAGTATGCTGGTGACCCCCGCTGTACTTATTTCATCCAGCCCGTTACTGTGCACAACCATTGCATACCTCGTCCCTAATAGCCTAAGAGCCTCAGTCATGCGCTCCATCAGACTCGCATCTCCCACGCCCAAAACCTGTGCTGTCGCTCCGGCTGGATTGGCTAAAGGACCTAACATGTTAAAGACCGTTCTAAAGCCCAAAGCCTTTCGTATAGGCTGAACGTATTTCATCGCCGGATGGAACATAGGTGCAAACATAAA
>CAZENQ010000042.1:0-27749 GCA_964513655.1 uncultured Pirellulales bacterium
CTGATTAACTCTTCGGGCTCGCGGCTGACGCCTTCGGTGGTCGGCTTTACCGACAAGGACGAGAGGCTCATCGGCCAGATTGCACGCCATCAGCAGGTGACCAACCCGGAAAACACGGTATTTTCCATCAAGCGTTTTATGGGCCGGCGCCACAGTGAGGTTTCATCGGAAGAAAAGATTGTGCCTTACAAGATTACCGGCGGCGCAGAGGAACTGGTTAAGGTCGGCGTCCGTGAAAAAGAATACACCCCGCCTGAGGTTTCTGCAATGATTCTGCAGGATTTGAGAAAAACGGCCGAGGATTACCTCGGCGAAAAAGTAACCGATGCTGTCATTACGGTACCTGCATATTTTAACGACTCACAGCGCCAGGCGACAAAGGACGCCGGTGCAATTGCCGGGCTTAAGGTCGAGCGAATTATTAATGAGCCGACCGCTGCAGCCTTTGCCTACGGGCTCGAGAAGAAAAAGAGTGAAAAGGTGGCGGTCTTCGACTTCGGCGGAGGGACATTTGATATCTCCATCCTCGACATCGGGGGTTTCGAAGACCAGGGCGGGATTATCGAGGTCCTGAGCACAAACGGCGACACTCACCTTGGCGGTGATGATTTGGATGCGGAGCTAATAAATTACCTGGCCGATGAGTTCAAGAAAACAGAGGGTGTTGACCTTCGCGACGACCCGATGGCACATCAGAGACTCAAAGAGGCGGCCGAAAAGGCCAAGTGCGAACTGAGCTTGCAGCTTGAGACCACAGTGAACCTGCCTTTTATCACCGCGGACGCCAAAGGACCGAAGCACCTGCAGATAACCCTCAGCCGCAGCAAATTCGAGTCGCTCGCAGAACCAATCCTCGAACGGCTCAAAGGCCCCTGCTACAAGGCACTGGAAGACGCGAAACTTTCGGCCGACGACGTCACCGAGGTCCTGCTTGTCGGCGGCTCGACAAGGATCCCGCGAGTACAGGCCATTGTCAAAGAGATATTCGGCAAAGACCCCAACAGAAGCATCAATCCTGACGAAGTAGTCGCTCTTGGAGCCGCCCTTCAGGGTGCGGTACTGGCCGGCGACGCAGGCGTAAAGGACATCCTGCTTCTGGACGTAACGCCGCTTTCATTAGGTGTGGAGACCCTGGGCGGTGTTATGACAAGGTTGATTGAGCGCAACACCACGATTCCCACCAGCAAAAAGGAAATTTTCTCGACCGCCGCCGACAGCCAGACCACCGTTGACATTCACGTTCTGCAGGGTGAGAGGGAATTTGCCCGCGACAATCGAACGCTCGGCAGGTTCCAGCTTACAGAGATTCCGGCCGCTCCGAGGGGTATCCCGCAGATTGAGGTCGCGTTCGATATTGACGCCAACGGCATCCTGAATGTATCCGCCAAGGACCTCGGCACCGGCAAACAGCAGTCGATCGAGATTAAATCCAGCTCTGGGCTGAGCGAACAAGAGGTTGGGAAGATGACCAAGGAGGCCGAAGCCCATGCTGAGGAGGACAAGAAAAAACGAGAAGTCGTTGATTTGAAGAACCAGGCCGACCAGTTGATATGGTCAACCGAAAAAACACTTAAAGAGCACGGTGATAAGGTCTCGGGCGAAACCCGCGGCAACATCGAAAACGCGGTCAACAACCTAAAAGAAGCTATAAAGGGCGAGGACGCCGATGCGATAAAAAAGGCGATCGAAAACCTCGGCACCGCCGGCCAGGAATTAGGCAAGGTACTTTACGAAGAGGCAGCCAAGAAACAGGCCGCTTCAGCCCCAGCCGGACAGGCTGAGCAGACACCACCGCCGCCACCTGAGGGCCAAGTTAAGAGAAAAGGCAGTGACGATGTAATCGACGCTGAATTTGAGGCCAAAGATAAATAATTAAAAATTAAAAAATTTTTTGACTCCTTAAAAACATAGTCGTATAACAACAGTAGTTAGTAAGAGCCGGAGTAGCACGGCCAAAAAGATTTTGAGGTTGGAGAAATGAAACCCGAAGTCAGCCGACTGCTCCGGCTTACTTACCTATACAGAACCGACTGAATATCCTCTCAAGTATCTGCTCATCGATGTGCTGCTGCTGGATATCCGAAAGCGCCTGATGGGCCGTCCGAAGCATCATCGCAGCAACCTCATCGCTGCCGGCTTTCAGCTGGCCAATTGATTCGCCGATATTCTCAATGGCGTCGTTAACAGCCTGCCTGTGCCGGGCGGTAAGCGCGACCGCATCCTGCAAAGCCGCTGATTCCGCGGAACCGCTTGTCGCCTCGATAATTGTCTTGTCGATTGTCTGCCTCAACAGTTCTACACCATCATCACTTATTACGCTCGTAGCCAAAAAATCAACTCCTAATAATTCCTTTAATTCAGCGAGACGACCGGCCAACTTATCTTCACTGAGCAAATCGCATTTCGTTGCCACCGGCACTAGGACCTCGGGCCTTATCAGTCTGCGTATTGCAATATCTTCGCCCCAATCACCCTTTGATATATCGACGCAAAATACAACCACCAGGGCCTTTTGCAGTGATTCGATGGCCGCCTCCTGGGCCAATTCATCGAGGATATTATGCACCTCTCGCATAAGTCCGGCACAATCGAACAGCACGCACCTGCAATGGGTCAAATCCAGCAGGCCTGTCAGGACGTCTCTGGTGGTTTTTCGCTGCTCAGAGACGATGCTTCTTGGTTTACCGAGCAACCTGTTGAGCAGGCTGCTCTTGCCGGCATTGGGAGCACCCGCGATTCCGACCGCCGGCAGGTCAATCACCGACTCATAACTGATACTACCCGACAGCATTTTCTGAAGCTGTTTTTTTATCTCGTCAAGTCGTTCAACGGCCTGCTCGCGGGTTATAAACTCGATGTCTTCGCCGCTGAAATCCAGTCCCACCTCGATTAAGCTAAGACAGTCCATCAACTGCTCGCGCATTCTTGTGGTCGTCTCAGCCAATCGGCCGGTAAGAAGTCTCTCGGCAGCGGCCAACTGAAATTTGTTACTGCTGACGACAATTTCATTTACGGCCTCGGCCTGTGACAAATCCCTCCTGCCGTTAAGATACGCCCTTGCGGTAAATTCACCGGGCCCGGCAAGCCGCAGGGCCCTGCCCAGCAGGTTTGACATCAGGGCCTCGGTAACACCCGCGTTTGTACAGATGTGGATTTCAGCGATGTCCTCGCCGGTGTATGAATGCGGGGCCGAAAACAGATACACCTTCGCATCGATTCTCAGCTCGCCGTCGATGGCAATACTTCCGTGTACAAGGCCACTCTTGTCTTTCTGGATTGGCGGGCTGAAAATCTGACCTAACACATTGGTCATGCGGGGCCCTGTCAGGCGAATAATCACCCCATTGTCCGAAGTGGGAGAACTAACAGCGACGATGGTATCATTAAGTTCGTACATCTACAGCGGACAGCGGTTAACGTACAGGATTAAGCATTCTGTACGGAATTTTGCTTACCTCTTCCAACAGGCTTTCTATAATCTCGCTTTTCTGTGTATATTTTAAATCAACAGATAATAGATGCTGGGTCTCTAACTCTAATAGTGAACCGTGAGCAATAGATAGTAGATTGTTTGTACTCTGCCTTGTGTTTTCATCGCTATACACTGTACCCTCTCCGCTAAACGCTACATTTTGTAAAACGGTTTCGGTTTTTTCTTTTTGACTTTGCCGCCGGTCTTGCTGGTCACGGCGACCAGGCCCTTTGCCTCGGCCTCGTCTTTTTCGCGAATGTGCTTTCTGATAACGTACTGCTCAATAACGCCGGCACAGGTGCTGGCCAGAATATACAGGTTCAGTCCTGACGGGGCCTTATATAACATCAGCGGAAATAGCAAGGGCATCATAATCATCATCATTTTCTGCTGCTGAGCGACCTGGGGGTTTGCCGCCGCCGCCGCCGGCTTCGGCATGAGCTTCTGCTGCAGATAAAATACCACGCCCATCAAAATCGGCAGCAGGTTGAACGAATCAATCTTCCAGCCCAACAGAGGCACGGTCACCGTAGCGAATCTAACCAAAGCGTCCGGTGCCGAAAGGTCGGTAATCCAGACCGGCAAAAACGCCGCGCCGCGCAGCTCGATACTGGCGTATATCGCGCTATACAGCGCAATCCAGATAGGCATCTGCACCATCATCGGCAGCATCCCCATAACCGGCGAGGCGCCCTGCTCCCGGTAAAGGCCCATCAAATGTTTGTTCATTTCGGCCTTGTTGTTGGCGTACTTTTTCTTTATCTGCTCGGCCATCGGCGCGAGCTTGCTCATCTTGCTCATCGAGACCTGGCTCTTTTTGGTAAGCGGATGTATGACGATGCGGATCATAAAGACCAGGATGATAATGACCACGCCGTAATTGTGAATAAAGCCGTAACCCCATCTCATCAGCGTAAGAATCCCAAAGGCCAAAGGCTGTATAATGGCCGCCGGACAGCAGCAGGCAAGAAAATCTATAGTCTGAACAAAACCAAGCGTGCGATACATCTCGTTCTTGTCAAAGAGGCTCTTATCCTTGGGGCCGAGATAAAGCTGGAACTTATATGTCCTTGTGCCGTTTGCCTGTGCCGCTGGGGCCAATTTGTCTGATGCAATCTTTAAATCCACTCCGACAGCCTCATCACCTGTATCAGGATAGCCGTCGGGATTGTAGAACCGGCCGGTTCTGTCTGCCACCCAGTCGCAGTAGTCTTTGCCCCCATCAGGCAAAGGTACCAGTATGGCGGCGAAGTATTTGTTTGTCGCAGCAGCCCAGAGGAAATTAGCGCCGGGCTTGCTCAACCGTCTGGCCTCTGCGGTCTTCGCCTTGCTGAGTTTTTTTAAATCAAGTCTTGCGGTGGTGATATTACCCTGCGAATCCCTGAAGCCCGCCACCGCCTTTCTCATATCGGCGCGGAAGTCTTCTCGACCCGGCCCGACCGGCCCGGCCAGGTTGAACCGCACTTTTTGCTCGGACCCAGCAAGATTTTCAACAGTCAAATCGCAATCCAACAGGTAGCTGTCGAGAGTAACCCTGTACGTCTTTGTCAACTTTATGACAGGCTCACCCGCCGAGGTCTTTATAATCGCCGCGAACCGAGCGGTCTGAGAGCCGTCATAGCCTTTCTCAACATCGTAGCTTTTCCAATGCAGTTTATCCAAAGGCAGCTGCAGCTCTTGGTTGACAAATACAAAATTTGTATTGGCCATCGACAAAATATCGCCGGCGGACAACTGCACCGGCGTAAGAATCTCCAGCGGCTGAGGGTCTTTGTAATCGCGGTCATCGAATCCGCTAAAGGTCGCCCTTTCTATGCCGGCACCTCTCGTGCTCAACTGAAGCTGGAACTTAAAGCCGCTCTTGGGGTCCACCGAGCCCAGCGTAACGCTCCCTGCGGGGGCGTTATCCGCGGTGAAAGTGGTGAAATCCGCTGCCTGAAGAGACTCATCCTCCGAGCCGGACCCCTCTGTGAGATTTGAGAGATTCGTCGTCGCCTGCTGCAGGAGGATACACCGGGCCACGCCCTTGCCCTGGCAGCCGTCAAGCAATCCCGACCGGGCAACAAGCCAGCCGCAAAACAAACAGAAGCAAACTAAAATCAAAGTTAATAGAATTCGAAAATTCATGTCATACCCAGACAGGCTCGACTAAAGGCGTCACTTATCTTCCGTCCCGCAGTCGCTCGGCCTGGAAGTTATCCAGTTCGTCTATTGCCATTATCTTTTTGGCGGTCGTCTCAAAATCGTACTTCAGGCGGACAAAGTTGACCACATTGCCGTCGACATACACGTAGCTTGCCCGATTGTCCTTGTCCCTCGGCTGTCCGACCGAGCCGATATTGATAATCGCCTTCTCCCCGTCCACAATCGGGTAAACATCACCCAGCTCCTCCGGCATATAGAAATCCGGCTCATCAAGGAAAACTCCCGGCAGATGCGTATGGCCCACAAAGCAGATATGCTTTACCCGCTCGAAGAGGATGCTGACCTTTACCGGATTGCTGTAGACATCGTCCGGGAAGATGTATTCGTTGACCGGTCTTCTCGGGCTTGCGTGAACAAAATCCACCGCTGCTGAATCATCTCCAGTTTTCGCATTAAGGGTCCGACGCATGGGCAGCTCACCCAAAAAACTCCATCGCTTATTACGAACCGCAGCCTGCTGCTCGGCCTCCAGAGAAAAGCGGGTCCAGAAGCTGGCCTGCTCAGCTCCGTAGTTGAAATTTGTCGGCTCGTAAAATATCGCATAATCGTGGTTTCCCAGCACGCACCACTTGGTCTTCTCTATAATCAAATCGAGACATTCCCT
This sequence comes from uncultured Pirellulales bacterium, assembly GCA_964513655.1. Lineage (GTDB taxonomy): Bacteria > Planctomycetota > Phycisphaerae > Sedimentisphaerales > Anaerobacaceae. Next base: position 6,282 of record CAZENQ010000042.1, read on the forward strand.
CGGGTTAGGCCCATAGCCGACCACATCACCCAGACAATAAATCGTCTTGATGCCGCGATTTTTAATATCGGCCAAAACCGTGGTAAGGGCCTCGATGTTCGAATGCACATCACTTATAACTGCAAACATATACTGCCTTTAAGCAAACAAAAACGACTTCTGATTTTAAGCAAAAACTACTTAATAGCAAAAATACGGCAAAAATGCCAGAATATTTATTCACACCTTGATAAAACGGCGTCCAAGCCGCCCAATCACCACCCAGCGAGCTGATTTGCAGCAATCCGGCACCACCGGCCGACGGTCAAATAGCGTTTGCTTCGCTGATTGGCGTTGTTATAATGCCACATACGAAAGACCTGATGTAAGGTGCGAGAGACAAAAATGGCAGATTTAACTCTTCTTGAGACTCACGAGCTGGTCAAAAGATACGCCGGCCGGGCTGTTGTCAACAAAATCTCCATTGAAATCGCCCCGCGCAGCATCGTCGGACTCCTCGGCCGAAACGGCGCCGGCAAGACTACCACCTTTAGAATGATTATGGGGATGGTCACCCCAAACGAAGGTTCGGTGCTCTTTCAGGGCCAGGACCTGACACAACTGCCGATGTACAGGCGCGCCCGCCTCGGCATAGGTTATCTCTCGCAGGAGCCGAGCATCTTTCAGCGCTTAAGTGTTCGCGATAACCTCTACGCGATTCTGGAAACAATGTCAATCACCCGCGCAGAGCGTAAACACAGGGCCGCGACGCTTATTGAGCACTTCGGGCTGAGCGAGGTCGCCCACAGCCAGGGCAGGTTCCTCTCCGGCGGTGAACGCAGAAAACTTGAAATCGCCCGCGCGATGGTAACCGAGCCCTCGTTGATTCTCCTGGACGAGCCGTTCAGCGGCGTTGACCCGATTACCGTTGAAGACCTGCAGCTCGAAATCCGCCGACTCGTCGACTCCGGCGTAAGCGTGCTGATTACCGACCACAATGTTGAGAGGACCCTGGAGGTGGTTGACAAGGCGTACATAATCGACCATGGCAGAGTAATAGGTGCCGGCTCACCTGCCGAAATCATCCGAAACGAAACCGTCAGGAAACTTTACCTCGGAAGCACATTCGAGGGCGACGAATTCGACTGACAAGCACCGCAAAGTAAAACGCCCCAGGCAAAAATGATAGATATTGAGAAATGTCGAATCACGCATTATCCGGCCTCGGTTCTGGCCGGGCGGGCCCGGCCGGTCGAAAATATCGACGACAGCATCCGCAAACTCGTCGAGAAAATGACGGACATTATGCTTGAGCACAAGGGCATCGGCTTGGCCGGCCCACAGGCTGGTGTGCCGCTGCGCATCTTTATAATATCTGAAGATTCAAGCAGGGAAAACGTCAAAGTCTACATAAACCCTGCCGTTACCCCGACCGGCGGACTGGAGGCGTTTGAGGAAGGATGTCTGTCGGTGCCGGGCGTCTATACGAAAATCAGAAGATACAAAAAATGCAAAGTCACCGCCACCGACCTCGACGGCAAAGAGTTTACCCAGGAGGCCGAGGGACTGCTGGCAAGAGCACTACAGCATGAATACGACCATATCGAGGGGACAACCATCGCGAACAAGATGGGCTCGGTGGCCAAAATCGCGCATCGAAAACAGCTCAAAAAACTCAAAGAACAACACGAAAAACGTGGAACAGAATAACAAGTTACCATTTACCAATAACCAATTACTATTCTATTATGCAAATAATCTATCTCGGCAGTGGTGAATTCGGTATCGAGTGCCTCAATGCCTTGGCTGCCTCAAGTCATACTCTGCCGCTTATCGTCACTCAGCCCCCGCACCAGGCGGGCAGGGGCAGAAAGCCAAGACCGACGCCGGTCGCTGCCTGGGCAAAAGACCATTCTATAGAGTTCATAGAAACCGAGGACGTAAATACACCTGAAATGGTCGGCAAGATTGCCGGGTTGCGGCCGGATTTGATTTTGGTGATAGCGTTCGGCCAGAAAATCGGAAGCGACCTGATAAACCTGCCGCCCAAAGGGGCTATCAACGTACACGCCTCGCTGCTGCCGAAGTACCGCGGCGCAGCCCCTATAAACTGGGCGATAATAAACGGCGAAACCGAGACCGGTATAAGTATCATCACATTGGCTGAGAAGATGGACGCTGGCCAGGTCCTCGCACAGGAACAAACCGATATCGGGGAAAACGAAACCGCCGGCGAACTGCATGACCGATTAGCCCAGATTGCCGCCCCGCTGCTGCTAAAGACGCTCGAGCAAATCGCCGCTGGTACAGCTACTTACACCGAGCAGGACCATTCCATGGCAACTCTGGCACCTAAACTGAAGAAATCTGACGGTTTTCTTGATTTTGCAGAACCAGCCGAGGTCCTTAGAAGAAAGATGCTCGGCTTTTGGCCCTGGCCCGGCGCCTCGGCAATCTATACCCCCAAAGAAACCGGTAAGTCCGTGCGGGTAACAATAGCGACGGCCAGTGCGCTCGAGGATTCAAACCCGGCCGCCCTGCCAACCGGAACACTTGACGAGGAGCTAAATGTCATCTGCGGTGAAAACGCCCTTAAGATTGAAAAAATAAAGCCGACCGGCTCACGCCTCATGGACTTTGCCGATTTTGTCAACGGCCAGCACACAAAACCCGGCGACACATTCACAAAAATCGAAAAATAAAACACACCTGGTCGAAATCTAAGATTCGAACTTCAATTCGCTAAAGGCGAAGAAATCCGATGCCCCCGCTTAGTTGTAAATAAAGTACGCGGTTGCGGTGCAATCCCTATCGGCGGTTATGCGGGCCCAGTGGGCGCTGAAGCCATCAGGGAATTCGTGATGGTGGTAACCATCAGCAGGCAGTTCGAAGACCTCATACTTTTTCCAGCTGCTGTTACCCAAAAAATCTACCTCGACCGTGAACCCAACCACATCGTCAGACTCATTGGCAAGATGCAGAACCTTTTTGTCGAAACCTGTCATAAGAAACGGGGCGCTCGCCTGGCCGGCCCTTACCTGGCTTTCCCACCAGGGCCCGCCCCATCCCGAGGGCTTGCCCATATTCCAGAGCTCATCTATGTTTCCGAACCAAAAACCCGACTGCGGCTGACCTACGGCGTTATCCGTCTGGTCACCTGCCATTACGAAAAGGCCCCGCCAATAGCAAAAATCAGGCACAATCCGAAGATGGCTGCAAATCGGACGAATACCCCACGCTCTGCCGCCATATAGCAGGGGCGGCAGCTCATAGAATATGCCATGCACATCCATCAGGTAACGCTCGGTTTGAGCTTCTCGAATCCTCATCCACTCTGTGTTCCAGGTATGGTCGAAGCTGTGGCTGCCCTTAGGCAGCAAATACCGCGACCATTTTCCACCGTGCAAGACCCTTAGAATAACCGATGACCTGCACCAGCCGGTTGCGAAAAGGGTATTGCCGTATCGACTCCCCACCCTTGGATTCTGCTTTCCGGAGACCTCAACAAAGGGGTTCCACTCAACAACCGTCCATTCGTCTCCGTCCCATTCGGCCAGAAAACCCGCCTGGCGCTGGCCCAGAAACTCCGGTTCTTCGTAAGTGTTGTTTGCCACGACGACCCGTCCCTGAGCGGTATGGCCGCCTTTAAAGTGGGGCGTAGCACCAGCCGGAATTCCCAACTTATCGACAAGGTCGAACAAAATCTTTGACTCGAGAGTCCTTATATCAACCTCGAAAAAAGCCCCCTCCATAGTAAGAAAATAGATCTTGTTTGCAGGGTCAGTAAGATGCCGCATCGTCGCGGTCAGACGGTGGTTCTTGAGGGTCTCGATGGTGCGGACATTGCCCACAGCATCGATAACATGCGGGCCAATAAAGACCTGGCCGGACTCCCAGTGAACCATGCGGTTGGCAAAGGTACCCGTAACCGATTCAGGATGAAGCCGCATCGTCATATCTTCGCTGATTTCGTAAAGGCCTATGCCTTCACCTCTGATATGGGCAACGTAACCAACGGCCCAGAGCTTGTCGGCCCAGGGTATCATCGCCCCTATGCCCGTTTCTGAATTGCTGCCAATGCCCGGCGCCATAACGGTAAGATTTGGAAAAACCCCCTTTATTTGCATTGGCCCGTCCGGCTTACGCCCTTCAACTTCACCGCCGGTCAAACAGGATTGTTCCGAACCTGCCTGGCCCTCGGCAAGACACCCGCTCATCAGAAAAACCAGCACTATGACCGCTGCTCTTACTTTCATATACATACCACCTCCTGGCTTTCTTAAGTCTAAATCCCTGCAAAACGAACTCAAACAATCAATTATTTCCACTTTGGGCCTTCGGCGTCGATTTCAGCGTGCAGCTTTTAGAAAGTCACGTCTGTTCATCTTATCCATCCCGTTCCTTTTTCCGGGCATTGCTTATCTGGTTGATTTTGCGTTGTTAGGCTCCGCTGACTGTATTAAGTGATTGCGCAGGCTGTTCTTGACATCAGTGAACCTGGTATCTTGCGCAAGATTGGTCCACTCATGCGGGTCCTTTCTGTGGTCGTAAAGCTCTTCTTCGCCATTTTCACACAGAACATAGCGCCAATCGCGGCTTCGAACACTGAAATTCAGTGCCCGACCCCATCCCCCAATCATGCTCAGGGCGACAGCGGGACCTCTCCAACGGCCCCGGTACGGGTCATGGAGAAACGGTCGTATGCTGTATCCGTCCAAAGGATAACCGTTGGTGCCTGCATTTGGATTTTTGTCCAGTCCGCATAAATCAATGAGCGTCGGATAAAGGTCGATCAGAGATACCGGATGCTCGCACTCAGTGCCCGGCTGGCTGACCCCGGGTGCATACACCACCAACGGAATCCGGCAGGACTCCTCCCACGCGCTGTCCTTGAACAGATAGTCCTTCTCGCCCATATGGAACCCGTGGTCACTGGTAACAATAACGATTGTATTTTTTGCATACGGACTTTTCTCCAATGCAGCCAGCACCTTGCCCACCTGGTCGTCAACAAAAGCGACACAGGCCAGGTAAGCCTGAATCCATCGCTTCCACATCTCTTCGCCCCCGGCATCAATCATCAGCTGATATCTTTCAAAACCGTACGGCTGAAATTTCTTTAACGCCTCCGCGCAATCTTCCAGGTCATCGGCCTTATAAGGCGGCAGTTGAATGCTCTCCAGAGGAAACATATCAAAATACTCCTTGGGAGCATACAGGGGCGTATGAGGCCGACAAAAACCAACCCCCAGAAATAAAGGCTTGTCATGTTCTCTTTGGAGGACCTCCGTCGCGTACTGAGCGTACAACTCGTCCGGCACCAGGTCCCTGTCATCGGCGCTGACGTAGCGAAAAGGCCTGTTGTATAATCGCCAGCCCTTATAACCCGGGATTCCCTTCTCGGGGTCGGCCGGCCAGTCGGGTACGTTCGACAGCGCCCCGAATGTTTGTTCCCAGTGCGTCCTTATGCTCTCGTGGCCCTTGAAAATAAATTGCATCTGGGGATGTTCTTTCCAGTTGTCCGTAACGGCTTTACCCTCCTGCCAGTCGGCCGGTGTCCGGTCTACACCGTCCCATGGAAAAGGCCCAAAGTTCGCCTCGTACCCGTATTCGGTGTAGTTTTCATAGTCCTCGTGCTGGTTGTGGAACAGCTTTCCCGTGCAGTAGACGCCGTAGCCCTCGTTTCGGAAGTGCTCCATCAGGCTGACACAATCGCCCAGGACGGCGTTCTTTCTCCAATGATAAAACTCCAGGTAGCCCGTCGTATGGGGATAAAGCCCGCTCAACATACTTGCACGCGATGGCGCGCAGAGCGGGTCATTGCACTGTGCATTCACAAACCGTACTCCCTTCCGCATCAGCCGGTTGATGTTGGGTGTTTTTGCCTGTGGATGACCGCCCATACCGGCAATCGAATCGTTCAGGTCATCGCAAATGATAAAAAGCACGTTGGGCCGACCGCGCCCGCCCATCTTAAAGCCCTCCATCACAGCACACCCAGACATCAGGCCGCTGATAAGACCGGATGTGCCAATTGCCGTCGCTTTTAGAAACTCACGTCGATTCATTTTGCTCATCACAATCACCTTACTCGTTATTAATGTCATCTAAGTGATTGAAAACGGCGTCAACAGCATGCCGATAGTGTAACCGCCGACAGCAAACACGCAAGAATTTACTCACTCACCCGACCTGAATCCTCCGCCGCCGCGATAATGTCAAAAAACAAACTCAAACCAAATCCACAGCTTTTCCACAAAACCAACTTACGTTGTGCAAAACATGTTAAAAATAAATTTTTTTCGCGCGCAAAGTCAACACTGACAAGAACCTCCAGCAAGTGGAAAAGAAATTCCGAAAAACGGGATTGATTTGTTTTCTCGCCGTCCAATAATACGAGCTAAAGGATTGGATTTCAACCAAGGAGTATGACCCGGTCCCATTTTGCTTTTGCCGAATGTGGCCACCAACTTTGAGTTCAGAGGAGAGTACCGATGCAGAGCACAGTCACGGATGAAGCCAGTGCCATAAATGATGCTATCGCCGAAAAGGTCGGACCGCAGAAGTTCCGAATCTGGTTCAGGAACTCAACAAGGCTGACACTTACCGAAGGATACTTAAAGGTGGGTGTCCCGAACCTTTTCATAGCGAGCTGGATTGAGAACCACTTTTCAAATGAAATCGCAGAGGCGGTCAGGGCGGTTACCGGAAACAGCCGAAAGGTCACCTTCACCATCGACCCGGAGCTTTCAGGCAGCCAGCGCCGAACACAGCTCGATTCGCAGGCACAACTGGTCGCAAAGGCCCGGGACAGAACCAACACCTGGAGAGCCTCAATACAGCCGCGACCAAAGAAAAAGCTTAAACTCAGTCTCGATACATTCGTTGTCGGCCCGTCAAATGAACTGGCCTACAACACTGCAAAGGCAGTCGCTGATGCAAAACAAAGCCCTTTTAATCCGCTGTTTATTCATGGAGGATACGGGGTCGGGAAAACTCATCTGCTGCAAGGGATTTGCAATGCGGTGTGCAGGAACCGGCCCGAAACTAATTGGCTATATCTCTCAGCGGAGGATTTCGCCAATCAGTTTGTGCTGGCCTTGAAGACAAAAAAGCTGGAGGCTTTTCGACGCCGAATGCGGCAAACGGATTTGTTGGCAATCGACGACATTCACTTCTTGGCCAGCAAGCCTTCAACGCAGGAGGAATTCCTGCATACTTTTAACACCATAGACCTGGCGGGCAAACAGATTGTCCTGGCCTCCGACGCCCACCCGAAGATGATAGGCCAGCTCTCTGAAAAACTCGTCAACCGGTTCGTCTCGGGAATGGTCGTCAAAATCGAAACGCCCGACTTGCGTACCCGCTGCTTAATCTGCAAGCAATACGCCGCGCAAATGCAAAAGCCCATCCCCGAAAACGTAACAAGATACATCGCGGAAAATCTGCGGACCAACGTCCGCGAGCTGGAAGGTGCCCTGCTGAAACTAATCGCCTTTGCCTCGCTTCAAAATGGAAAAGTCACCCTGTCCCTGGCCAAAAAGGTACTGGCCGAGCATCTGGAAAGGTGCGACCCAATCGCCCACATATCAGATATCGAATCGGCCGTCGCCACATATTTCGGGATAACACCGGCGAATATACATTCCTCAAAGAAGGACAGGACCGTTGCCATGGCCCGGCATTTCAGTATGTACCTGGCCCGGAAGCACACCAAGATGTCGTCCTCTGAGGTAGGCAGATTCATGGGCAACAAAAATCACGCCACAGTGCTTCTGGCCTGCAAAAAGATCGAGGGCCAAATCAAGCAAAATTCGGAACTGCACTGGAACGGCCCGGCCGGGAACAAAATATCCAAAGCCAGAACCGTACTCGCCAGGCTTGAACAGAGCATCTCCGGCTGAGACTATCGCTAAGAAACACCCGCCCGATTACGTTACTGCCGGCAAGCCACATGAAGAACCTGCGCTTTCTTCATAAATACTGCGGATACTTGCGAGAAGAACCATAAAAGCAAGCGACAGCATCAATTCCCTTGATGCTGCCGCTTAAAACATCTCGAGGAGGAGAAAACATGTCTTTTCATTTCTTTTGTTTTGGCACTTCTCTATACGCCGCCTCAATTGCAATTGTTCGATAAATCTCAAAAAATCGTCCAAATTCTTAAATTAAAGCTCCTAATCTCGTCTGCAAGCCAATGCCCTCATAATAAACGCAGACTAAAGATTTGCAGCCGACCTTTATCCTGCTAAAATCATCGCATAACCAATAACAACCAACCCACAGGAGCAGAAAATGGAATATAAGACAGGCAGGACAGGCCGAATAATCGCGGCACGGCTGTTCGAAGGCGAGGACATCTACGAATCAATCGAACAAATCGCAAACAAAGAAAACATCCAATCCGCGGCGGTGTTCATTACCGGCGGATTCCGAGAAGCCAGCGTCGTGGTCGGCCCCAAGCATGAGAAGCCCAAAATCGTCGGCAACTTCAAAGACTTTGCCGGCCCCGGCGAGGTACTCGGCGTCGGAACAATATACTGCGACGACGAGGGCCCGAAGCTGCACATCCATACCGCAATCGGCAAAGGCGACCAGACCATCGTCGGCTGCCCGCGCGGAGGGGCAAAAACATTCCTCGTCCTCGAAGTTACGATAATTGAAATAAAGGGAATTCAAGCCCGCAGGAAAACCGACAAAGAAAAAGGCCTCAGCCTCCTGCGATTCGATTAGTCGCCCCCAGGATTTTGGGCGTCCTGTCCTTTATCTTCAGCGGGGGCAAAACATATAAATGAAATAAGGATTAAAAAAGCACCCGACACAAAAAGTGCCGTTCGCTGGGGCGGTCTGCTGCAGCGGATAATCCAATCTGGCACCTCAGATTTGCCTGTCTGCTCCTCGGCGCCGGCCATGAGAATCTTTCGCGCAGCCTCGAGCTGCTCAGCCGTTACCTCAGGGTAAACAGTATCCTCATCTTCCGGCTCAATGCCGAGAGTGGCAGGCGCAATCCGCCTGACAAAATTCGGGTCGTCCGCTAACTGCCGCAGCAGCGCATCGTAGTCGGCATCTAATGCCTTCAAACGTTCCAGCAGCTCCTGCGACTGCCTTAACCACAGTTCGTTTTGATAGTAGCCAACCAAATCATCGCAAAGTACCGAGCCGCTCAGCACTGCCGCGCCGATGCTGAAAAACAAAACAAACAGCAATACCCGTATGATGACCTGCCTTTGCATAGCCCAAAGTAAGAAAGTGCAAAACCAAAAGCCGGTAAATTCCGCGCTTCTATCCTTTTCGTTTCACGCTCTTAGCTTTTAAACATAAATCCCGCGTATCGCCCGGCCTCGCCAAGGTCCTCATTGATCCTAAGCAGCTGGTTGTACTTGCAGATTCTGTCTGTCCTGCACAACGAACCCGTCTTTATCTGACCGACTCCCGTGGCCACGGCCAAATCGGCAATCGTGCTGTCCTCCGTCTCGCCGCTTCGGTGGCTTATCACCGCCGTCCAGCCGGCCCCGCGGGCCATATTAATCGCCTCAAACGTCTCCGTGAGCGTCCCTATCTGGTTTAGCTTTATCAATATCGAATTGGCACAGTCGAGCTTTATGCCCCTGGCCAGCCGCTTGGTATTGGTTACGAACAAATCATCGCCGACGAGCTGGATTTTATCGCCGAGTTTTTTATTTAACTTCGTCCAGCCGGTCCAGTCGTCCTCAGCCAACCCGTCCTCAATCGAAATAATCGGATACTTAGCAACCCACTTCGCCCAGTGATTGACCAAAGCGTCGCTGGATATCTTTTTCTTCGGCGCTGACTTAAAGAACTTGTATGACCTTGTCTTGCTGTCGTACATCTCGCTCGCCGCCGGGTCCAGCGCGATTGAAATGTCTTTGCCGGGCTTGTAGCCCGCCTTCTTTATCGCCTCCATAACAACTTCCAGAGCCTCTTCATTACTCTTTAGCCGCGGCGCAAAACCACCCTCGTCACCGACACTCGTGGCCATGCCCTTCTTCGACAACACCTTCTTGAGCGTATGGAATGTCTCGGCTCCCATCCGCAGCGCCTCTGGGAAATTCTTTGCGCCAATCGGCATAATCATAAATTCCTGGAAATCGACGTTGTTGTCGGCGTGTTTTCCGCCGTTGAGAATATTCATCATCGGAACGGGCAGGATATTGGCATTGCATCCGCCCATGTAGCGATACAGCGGCAGCCCCGCTGACTCAGCCGCCGCCTTCGCCGCAGCTAACGAAACTCCCAATATCGCATTGGCGCCCAACTTGGCCTTGTTCGGCGTACCGTCCAGCTCAATCATAAGCGCATCGAGCTCTTCCTGCTGCGCAGCGTCCATACCAAGAACCTCTGGCGCAATTGTTTCGTTCACATTTCGAACTGCCCCGGCAACACCCTTGCCCATATAGCGCTTCGCCCTCGTATCGCGAAGCTCTATCGCCTCGTAAGCGCCCGTACTGGCCCCGGATGGCACCGCCGCCCGGCCCAGTGCGCCGTCATCAAGCACTACGTCAACCTCAACGGTTGGATTGCCCCGTGAATCCAGTATCTCCCTCGCTATGACATCAACAATCGTCGTGAACATCGAATCTCCTTTCTCAGACTATCAAAATCCTGCTTCTTTTCTTGCCTCGCAGCTTCCGCCAAAGCCTACCGATTTTCAACCACCGCGTCAAGACCCCATTTTCACCAAGCCCGGGCGTAGAAAATGACCCTCGTTTGCCTTCGAAAGCACATAGCCTATCTATAGCATCGCGTATCTATATCGTCCGAAAAAACCACGGCCTGCCGGCACTAAAAGACCCTTTCGGCACCACTCATCCAGACCCCCCAGATCGCGGCCTTTTTTACATTGACACGCCGCTCTCCGGCTGATATAATGGTTTTAGATTCTAAGGTAATAACCAGCCGGTTGGGTGATGTTAAGGATAACTGCGGCTGGAGAACATAGCCGGGTTATTAAGTTTCAAAAGGATAAAATAATGAAGAATATTTTCGTCTTGATGATTTCGTGTATACTATTGTGTGCCTTGCTGTTCGCCCTTGCCGGCTGCAGTGAATACTACGCCCAGCCGGGCGAAACCGCAGCAGAAGGACACAGAAGGCACCTGCGAAATCTGTCGGTGAACCACCAGAATATGATGCACGACCTGGACGTGTTCTGGCTCTCTGATGAACCCGACAAGGCCACCAAATTTAAGATAGATTAACGCGCGTAATAGGTGCCGGAGTGCCGGTTTGCAGTAGATTGCAAATAGGGGCCTTCGCATAAACGGGCCCCGCAAAGGGATTTGATTTGTGGAAACACTCATCGATTATTTCAGCCGCGTGGCTATATATAATTGGTGGGTTGTTGTCATTGAATTGTTTCTTATCGGCTTGGTTGTCTACTGGGCCGTCGATTTCCTCGAAGGTACACGCGGAGAAAGACTCTTCCGCGGCGTTATATTTATCCTCATCGCCGGAGCACTCATCTTAAATCTCGTCGTCGAGCAGTTCGGCTTCGAGCGGCTGCAGTACCTCTATAAGGGTTTCTTAATCGCCGTTCTGATTATTGCCGTCGCAGGCTTTCAGCCGGAAATCCGAAGGGCACTTATACGAATTGGCCGGGCAGGTATCTCGACCGGCCCTTCACAGCAATTATCAAGAACCACAGAACAGATTATTACCGCTGTCACCGAACTCGCCGCCCACAATACCGGCGCCCTCATCGTTATCGAAAAACACGTGGCACTCGGAGAATTTGTCGAAACCGGCGTCCGAATGGACGCCAGGGTCACGGCCGAGCTGCTAAAGACAATCTTCCACCCCGGCTCACCGCTGCACGATATGGCCGTTATAATCCGCGGCGACAGAGCAGTAGCCGCCAGAGTCCAGCTGCCCCTCGCTGAGGCCGGCACCGTCGATGGCGTCACGCTCGGCTCCAGACATCGCGCCGCTATAGGCATATCGGTCGGTTCTGACGCCACCTGTTTACTGGTAAGTGAGGAAACCGGCGTCATTTCAATTGCCCAGGGCGGAGAATTGAGCCTGAACGTAACCGAATCCCAGCTTAGGATGCACTTGACAAGCATTATGAAGGAGATGACGCCGACCCTCGAGCGATTCTGGAGGTTCGCTAAAAAGATACCGAACAAAAAGCAGAGAACCTAAACCGAAAAATTAAAACCCGTTCTGAATCAAAATAATGAGAAAAATCAACCTCGGTAAAGTACTGGCGGTAGCCTTAATAACGGTCCTCATCTGGGTCTGGGCCGACCTCGCCCTCGATGAAGAACTGCCCGACAAGCCTGCCGTCATCGTCGTGGACGAATCCGCAACCCCAAAGCTCTGGGTAAGCTTCAACCAGGACTCCTCCGCCGACGTCAAAGTTACCCTTTCTGGTTCCCACACCGCTATCGCCGATGAAAAAAGGAAATTGAAAAGAGGTGAGAGGCTCGAATTTGACTTCGACGCCGCACAGGAAAATTTGGATGAGCCGGGCAGCTACACTTTGACACTGCTGCCCTTCCTTCAGAGAAACAATCAAATAAAGCGACTCGGTCTTACTGTAAAGTCCTGCGAACCGGAGACGCTCGACCTTCAGGTTGTAAGACTCGCCCAAAATTCGCTCACCGTCGAATGTATCGACGAAAACGCAACACCGCTCAAGACCGAAAGCATCGACCCGCCAAAAGTCGACATACTTGTACCAGAAGACTGGAGCGGGGAGAAACTCATCGCAAGAGTTTTCCTGAGACGCAGGGAAATCGACCAGGCCCGGCTCGACGCTGTCGAAAAAGTACCCTATATCGAACTGGCGCCACGCCAAATCAGGTGGGCCGCCACACCGGTGAAAATCACAATGCCGCCCGATGAGGAGCTGCTCGCCGACTACACAATAACCGCAACTACCTTCGGTTTTACCCTCAGCGCAAACCTGCAGGGAAAATACAAGGTCGTCGTAACCAATCTGGACGAAGTGTTAGGAGCTATCACCATCAGGGCCACCGCCGATGCAAAGCGGGCCTACGAACAGATGCCGTATCAGGTGATACTTCAAATCGATGATGAGGATTCCAGGTCCGAAGAGCCTCTAAGGAGAGAGCTTATCTACAATTTCCCCGACCAGTATCTCCGCACGGACGACATCAGGCTGAATCAGCAGCCCGTTACCGCCCGATTCGAGCTTACACCTCTGCCTTCCGTCGAAACCCAGTAGAACCTGATTAGCTCGGCCACCATCCACAATGCCGGTGCGAAAATCCCGGCCCCAATCATAACCACAAGCCAATGTTCTTCGCCGAGAAAAACCGCTTGATTTGGCGCCGGGGGCTAACCGTCTGTCGCTTCCTGCACAGCATCGTTTTTCCTCAACTTTGCAACAGCAGCCAACGCCGTATACGTAAGGAATAACGCAAGGCATATGAGTATCACGCATACTGCTGCAAGCGGCCTGTTGGGTTCCTCGCCACTGGAGAAATTGTATACCTGGTATCCCAGAGCGGCAATTGTCGTCACGAGCATTATGGCGGCCGGCACGGCAGTGAATACAAAGTTGCGCTTGCGCATCAGCAGGTATACACTTGCCACAACAAGCACAAGGCTCGCAACGAGCTGGTTCGCGGCGCCGAATACCGGCCATATTGCCCTCCAGTTACCCAACGCAAGGGCCCCTGAACAAACACCTACAAACGCTACGGCCACATATTTATTTTTCATTGGGCCGATACCAAGCGTCTCGCCAAGAAGCTCGTTGCACAGGTAGCGGGTAATTCTTGTCGCCGAATCAAGAGTCGTCATTATGAAAGTCTTGAGCATAGTTACGCCTACAAGTACGCCGAGACCACCGAAAAACACCTTTGTAAGCTGCCCGTATCCGTCCCCGAATGCCCTAATCCAGCCTCCCTTTTCGAAAACGTCCTGAAATACAAGACCTTCAAAACCTTCGGGGGTGCTAGTCCAGTACAACCCGGCCGTCACTGCTACAACCGCCAGAACCGCTAACGCACTTTCCAATATCATAGCTCCGTAACCGATAACACGGGCATCACTCATCCGACGAACCTGTTTCGAAGTCGTGCCGCTCGAAACAAGACTGTGGAATCCGGACAGCGCGCCACACGCAACCGTAACCAGCAGCATAGGCCACATCCAGCCCTTCGTCGTCGCAAAAGAAATGAAAGCGGGGGCCTTCATTGCCGGACGAGTAAGAATAAGCCCGAAAAACCCGAAGAACATACCCACATACAGTACCGCGCCGGCAAGATGGTCACGCGGCTGAAGCAGCATCGTCACGGGCGTAACCGATGCAATCATACCATATATCAGAAGTATCACTGTCCACCACCTTGCCGGATTCGCCACGGCAAGCCTGACCGGAAGATAGTAACCTGCGACAATCAGACCAAACAGCAGTGCCACTCCTATCAACGAACACAACAGCACCGGAAGTTGAACACGGTACATCAAAACACCGACAACCAGCGCCACAAGGACCAGCCCGAACGTCGGAACCACAACCTCAGGCGTGGTCTCCAGAGTCTTGCCCGCAACCGCTGCGAACACCGCAACTACGAGGATTAGAGCCAAAAGAGCGAACGTCCCGAAAAGTATCTTGGCCGTCTTGCCCATTACAGATTCGGTAACGGTCGTAATTGACTTGCCCTGGTGTCTTAGTGAAAGCACGAGCGCTACGAAATCGTGGACGGCGCCAAACAGAATTCCACCGACCACAATCCAGACAAGCGCCGGAAGCCAGCCCCAAAACAGGCATGCAATCACCGGGCCTATTATAGGCGCCGCCCCGGCAATTGAAGCAAAATGATGCCCGAACAGAATCGTCCAGTGCTTGACGGGCACATAGTCAACGCCGTCATTTATCGCAACCGCCGGCGTGACCTGACTATCATCAAGCCCTATCCAGTCTTTAACCTTCCGGCTGTAAAAAACGTAGCCTAAAAACAATAAAAAAACCGCAACTCCCGCAACAACAAGTGAACTCATTTGGCAATTCCTTCATTTAAGTGATAATCACTGCTCTCTGTGCGAACGCACCAACAGACGTATCGGCACCTCCGCTATCGGCAGCAAGCCCCGCAATCGGTTCACAATAAACCTGCGATAATTCTCTTCAAAAAGCTCCGGCCTGTTGACAAACATAAGTATCGTGACCGGACCCGTCGCTATCTGCGTGACATAATAAATCTTCGGCCGGCCGCCGCCTCGCTTGGCTGCTCCAGTCTTCTCCTGCCTTATAATTTCAAACGCCTCATTCAATCTCGCCGTTGGTATCCACGTCGTCGCCTGTTTAAAAACTTCCGCCGACAAATCCAGGACACTCTGGACGTTCTTCGCCTCGGTCGCGGTCGTAAAGGCTATCGGCGTATACTTTAGGCCCGGCAGCAGCTTTGTCAAATATTCCTCATAATCACCCGTCACCGCCGTCTCCTTCGCAAGGTCCCATTTGTTGACAACCATTATGCAGCCTTTGTGTTCCTCCGCGATGAACCTCGCTATCTTTTTATCGACCTGCGAAACCTCGACCGTCGCATCTATCAAAAACAGCACCACATCCGCCCGCTGTATCGACCGCGTCGCGCGAACGTAACTGTAAAACTCAATACTGTCCGCTATCTTGCTCTTCTTTCTTATCCCCGCCGTGTCGACAACGACAATCGTCTTGCCGTCCTTTTCGAACCGAACGTCCACCGCGTCCCTCGTCGTCCCCGGCGTCTCACTCACTATCACCCGCTCGCTGCCCACCATCGCGTTTACCAAAGTGCTCTTGCCCGCGTTTCGCTTGCCGATTACCGCTATCTTCATCACCGGCTCGGCAGGCTTGTCCGACTCAAGATGCTCTATCCTTTCAAAAACTTCATCCAGCAGAACGTTTTTATTCATATTGTTCGTTGCCGAAACGCACAGAAATTCACCAAATCCTAACTTCGAAAATTCCCCCGCCGCAGGAAACATCTTCGCAGAGTCCGCCTTGTTCGCTACACCGATAACATCCAGGTTGTGCTTGCGAAGAAGCTGAGCAATCGTCTCATCCAGCGGCACCACACCGTCCCGAATATCAACCATAAACAAAACAAGGTTGGCCGAGCCAATCGCCGTAACGATTTGCTGCTCAACATGCTCCTCTAAATGGTCGCTGTCGACTATCCCGTACCCGCCCGTATCTATTAATTCAAAATACCGCTCATCCCTTTCTATAATCGTGCTGACCCGGTCGCGCGTGACCCCCGCCGTGGGTTCGACGATACTTATCATCTCGCCCGCTAACGCATTTAAGAGACTGCTCTTACCCACATTGGGCCGACCTATTATCGCTACCACTGGAAGCGCCATAACCTCTTCCCAAATCAAAAATCACTAAATAGTGTTCCAACGCTGATTATAGCAGAACAAAAAAATTATTTGAAGTCTCAACAACCGCCCTATCTGACATTGGCCTCAATCCATCGCCGCCAGCGTCGCTTGTTCTTACCATAGTCCTTGCCGGTCAGCATCTTCAATTTCTCTTCCGCAGCTTCACCAAGCGTTCTAATCTCGCTCTCTCTCGTTTCATATTTCTCCATGACCTCTACTGGTAATCTAAGATACGGATGACCATGGAGTGGATGCGACTTTTCCAAAAAGTGCTCAGGCACTTCTTCCGGCATCACCGTAACATCGTCAAGTGCCTCCGTCACCGCGAGCATGACTTCTTTACCCGACCGTCTCGTTACTAAGCGTATCGCCCCTGCGCGAATGCCAACTGCAACAGTCTCGTCAACTATGATTTCTCTTATAATCGCCTCGCCTCTTGAACCGGCAACCTCTCGTGCTCTCCTTCCAGCCGGACCTATCAGCTTAGGATGACCGCTTCGCATCAGTCCCAGAACCCATTGGCTCTCATCCTCCCACGGCACCTGGCTGAGTCGCCACCCCAGCCACTCCTCGTAATCATTCCCATAGTCTGCGCCGGCAACTCTCAGCAGAATCCGTCGCCAGGCTTCGCTGTAAGACTCATCCGTCAGGTCTCGTACCCATTCCAAAAGGCAGTAATCTATAATTTCATCTTTGGCTCCTTTGCAATCTATTACACGCCAGGAAACCGAAGCGTTAAGCATCCCTCCCGGAAGAGGCCATCCCCTCGGCTCTATTGTAATTTCAAATCGCGAGGGAAGCGCCACCAGCCGGTATCCACCGTCCTCTTCTCTTGTAAGACCGATTTCACCATCTGCCAAACAATATGCACTATATTTAAATGCCGGCATTCGTCGAAATAAACCACGCCTGTGCCTTATTACGTGACTTGCGCTTGACCGCATGCCCTCCAAAAAGGCCTCCCTATGGTTATAGTAAGTCAACGCCAAAAGCCCCATTACATACTTTGACGTATCGGTATCTGACCTTTTATCAAGCGCAGCCGGCCCCGCCAGCAGTGGGCTCAACACTTCAACAGTCTTAAAGCCAAACTTAAACCTGTCTTGTCTGCTGTAATCGCCGCCCCCGATTAATCTATTCGCTTCGTCAACTAACTCTAATACCTGATTGACATCCTCCACCACAAGTTTCGCCTTCTCCGGATTCGCGATTATCTGCTCAGCCAGGAACTTTATCACCTCCAACTCTTCAGTGTAAACATGTTCTGACGAGCTGCTTGTTTCTATTTTGTCCGCATTTGCCAAAACCTCGAGCGCAGCCATTATCAGGGTCGCTGAGCGTGTCATTCTCTCATAGTTCAATTTGTCGGCAATATCCGTCGTTCTGTGATAGTCGCCATATGGCCCACACGAGAAAAATATGCAGGGCACATCCATCGACTCAAATGCCACATGGTCCCCGCGCGGCCCCACTATGTCCGTCCCGACCGGCAGAAGCTTTATTTGAGCCCGTGAGCCGGCATCAAAAATACCTCTGCGCAATTCCGGGTAACCCTCTGTTCCCACCACGAACAGCGAATCTGAAAGTACATCGAAACCATCACGCCCCAACAGGTCAATGTTTATGACAGACGCAATCTTCGCCCGCTCAAAATCATCCCTGCACGTAAATGCAAACGACCCAAGCAGCATGCGCTCCTCGCTGTCAAACGCCGCAAAACACACCGACCGTCTCGGTTTTCGCTCCGCCAGGCTCAGTTGCTCAGCTATCTCCAAAAGAACGGAAACCCCGGAAGCGTTGTCGCAGGCCCCGTGACACACACCGTTCTTACACATGCCGATGTGGTCATAATGCGCCGAAACTATCACTACTTCGTCCGCCAGATTCGGGTCCGAACCCGGCAATACTCCTATGACGTTGGTGCCAAGACCAAACGCCTGCTCATACCCCTTTGCGTCCCCCCAGGGTGCCAGACCATAAGCCTCAAATCTGCTGATCAGATATCTCCGCACCGTTGCCGACTCCCACGTCATGGGCTTGCGCCCTTTAAGGGCCGGTTGAGCAAGAAACCCAACATGCTCCGAAAGTTCCCGCACCTCTATCGCCCTGCTCAACCGCTCATCCGGTATCGAAACACACCCTCCAATCGCCCCCAGGCAAAAACCCAGATGCAAAAACAATAATTTCTTCCTCACCGAAAATTCTCCCTTAAAGCACACTTGCTCCACTTACTGCTATTTCATAATCTGCCGCAAAGCCGCCAAAAGCATATTGACGTGGTTCTCCGTGCAGCTACATCCCATCAGCCCTATCCGCCAGACCTTCCCCGCAAAGTCACCCAGACCTGCTCCGATTTCGATGTTGTATCTCTCCAGCAGTTGCTGCCGTACCGCCGCATCCTCCACTCCCGCGGGAATCTTAACGGCATTCAGCATACACAGTCGATACTCGGGCCGAACCAAAAATTCAAATCCCATCTGCTCCAAACCGTCGCGAAGCAGCTCATGATTGCGCCGATGCCTCCCGAATCGCTCCTCTAATCCCTCCTCGAATATTAATCTCAACGCCTCATATAATGCATAAATCATACTGACCGGCGCAGTGTGATGATAGACCCTCTTCGCGCCGGCCCAGTATTTCCTGACCATATTCAAATCCAGATACCAGCTCTGGACCTTCGTCTTCCTGTTCTCGATTACCTTCACCGCCCTTTCGCTAAATGATACCGGACTCAATCCCGGCGGACAGCTTATGCACTTCTGCGTCCCGCTGTACACCGCGTCAATCCCCCAGTCATCCACCCGCACGTCCGTCCCGCCTAATGATGTTACCGTATCCACCAAGAACAGAGCCCCTGCATCGTGCGCCATCCTGCTTATCTCCTCTAACGGCTGAAGAACTCCCGTGGATGTCTCCGCGTGCACTATCGCCACCAACTTCGGCTTGCACTTCCCCAATGCCTCTTTTACCTGCCCAGGCTCAATCACCTCGCCCCACGCAGCATCCACCCGCACTAATTTGCCGCCGCACCGCTCAACGTTATCGCACATCCGATTGCCAAAGACACCGTTGACGCACACGAGGGCCTCATCCCCCGGCTCCAAGAGATTCACAAAGCACGTCTCCATCCCCGCGCTGCCTGTCGCCGATACTGCAAACGTAAGCTCATTCTTCGTCCTGAACAACCCCCGCAGCATTTCTTTAACACCGTCCATAATCTCGATAAACTGCGGGTCAAGATGCCCAACCAGCGGCGTCGCCATCGCCTTCAATACCCGCGGATGAACATCACTCGGCCCCGGCCCCATCAAATACCGACCCCTCGGATTCAATTCACTCGCCTCAAACATAATTTCCTCCAGTTGCCAATAACCAATTACCAACGCCGGATTATAATACAATTACCGAAAGATTCCAAATATTAAGCCCCCCACCATGTCTCCGCAGCAAACTAAGAGTTCTCGTCCCCGTATTGAAACACTTCTTCTATCTTCTTCCCAAATGCGTGTGCTATCTTAAACGCCAGCGGCAACGAAGGTGCATATCTGCCCGCCTCAATCGCGATTATCGTCTGCCGGGTGACGCCGACTTTGTCAGCTAACTGCTGCTGAGTCATCTGGCCATTCTCAAATCGCAGCCGACGAACCTCGTTCTTTAACTCACTTTTTGCCACGTCTGTACTCAATAAGGGTCCACAAGGATTTTCCTATTACAAAGCTAACCAATGCTCCATAAACCGTTCCTACTAACGTGCCTACTGGGACTGAACCTCTCGGCCCAACTTTAAAAACTTGGAGTACACACTGCGCAATTAAACACCAAAGGCTCACAAAACTGGCAAAAAACAATGCCCTCAGTCTAATTAGTTGGTCACGCTCATCGAAATCAAACTGCCCCGGCTTTTTCCGGAACAGGAATGGGGACAGCCCTACAAGAGCGCCAATGCCCAAAAACCCTAAACCACCCAGAGCCGTCGGCATCCCATACAGAATATTCAAAATACCAACAGCTGCGCCACTAATGGTCAAACTTGCCGCAATCACAATTAGATTAAACCATGCTATTTTCTGTGCCCTATTCATGATTTCTCTCCTTTCCCTCCCCGCCCATACTGAACCAGTGCAGCTACAGATGATATAAAGAACCATACAAAGGCAGCTAAGTAGACAAGCCAGACTATCGATAAAGTTGTTACCGAACCTACCCAGCTGATAAAAAATAAAAAGTAAATCGCAGCAGTTAAAAAGATGAAAACCCCCACCGCACCAATGATTGTTGCCTTACGGTCGATTAACTTGTCTCGCTCATCATAATATTTTCTTGGGAGCAGTGCTGAAATAATAACAATTAGAATCAGAGGGATAGTTAAAGGAAGGCTAAATATTCTAAATGCAGTCGGACTTTTAATTTGGAAATCAATAACGTCTATTTCGTTCACCCATATAAACGTAATTACAACTGCTGCGATTAGTAATGTCGAAAGAGATATTCCAAAACAAAACCAAGTTCTCTTTTGTGCTTTATTCATAATTTCTCTCCTTTACCTCCCCAGCCGTACTGAACAAGAATTGCAACAGAGTGAACGAAGAACAAGATGAGAGCAGCGCCACCGAATATCTCAGGCAGCCAACCCACCGATATTGAGGCCTTCGGGCCAAGAATAAAAAATGGCAGCATACATGCCAGGCCAACAAACAGGTATGACGTGCCGAACCCGGCAAGGGCCGCCCTTCTCTTAATCAGTCGGTCGCGTTCATCAAAAGTAACACTCCCTTTGTCCTTCTTGATCAATAACGGCGCAAGACCCCCGAGCCCGGCGATACCTACAAACCCGAAACCCGCAGCTGCCTTCGGCATCCCAACCGTGAAATACAGCACCCCGAATGCGACACATCCAGCAATCATGCCCACCGATATTGTAATTACTAAAGACCACGCTATTTTCTGCACCCTATTCATAATATTCCCCTTTTATCGCTCGCATTCCAAACCAGTCCATATATCCAATGTAAAGCTAACTTTACATTTTGTCAAGCTAATTTTACATTTTTTAGAAAATTTTTTTAAGAGCTTATCCGAATAACCGGGTCGTTATGAGGCCGAGCGAAAAGTTCGAGGCCAAGGCGG